>CAIPLM010000214.1 GCA_903865895.1 uncultured Rhodospirillales bacterium
CTCCATCGCCACGCCCGCGCCTGGCCGCGCCCCGCCGGCTTCGCCCGGCAATCCTGGGACATGACAACGATGCTCGGCGAACGCCCGATCTGGGGTCACTGGCACGCCGCCCCCGGCGCCGCGGGCGAAACTCGCGCGGTGCTGTCCCGTGCCGTCGCCACGATCGGGCGCCGGCTGGCAGCCTTCGGCGACGGGCCGGAGCGGCGGGGCCTCATCCACGCCGATCTGCGCGCCGCCAACCTCCTGGTCGGCGGGCCGGAAGTCGCGGTGATCGACTTCGATGACTGCGGGTTCGGCTGGTTCCTCTACGACTATGCCACCACCGTGACCTTCATGGAGGAGCATCCCGAGGTGCCGGACTGGACCGCCGCCTGGGTTGAGGGCTACCGCAGCGTGATGCCGCTTTCGGCCATCGAGGAGGCGGAATTGCCGAGCTTCCTGCTGCTAAGGCGCATGATGGCGGTGTGCTGGATCGGCTCGCACATGGAGACCGAATTGGCGCAAAGCCTCGGCGCCCCATTCGTGTATGCGAGCGGTGATCTGGCGGAGGCTTACCTCGCCCGCTTCGGTTGACCGGCTTGTGCGGTGGCGCCGCCTGTGCTCGATTGCTGCCGTGGCCCGTATCGAAGACATCCCGGAACCGACCCGCAGCGCCGTTCTCGCCCTCGCCATCGCTGGTTTCGAGGCGCACCCGTTTGTCGCCGGCCCACCGCTCGCGTCGCGTCGCGTAGCGGTGGTGACCTCCGCGGCCCTGCATCGCCGCGGAGATGCGCCGTTTCAGCCGGGTAGCGCCGAAGTGCGGTTTCTGCCTGCCGCCACGCCGGCAAGCGATCTGGTAATGAGCCATGTCTCAATCAACTATGATCGCAGCGGCTGGCAGCGCGACATCAACACCATCTATCCGCTCGATCGCCTGCGCGCGCTCGCCGCCGCCGGGGTGATCGGCGCGGTGGCCGACACACATTATTCCGTGATGGGGTCCACTGACCCTGCCACCATGGCCGAGACCGCCGATCAAATCGTGGGACAGCTGAGGCAGGAGCGCAGCGATGCGGTCCTCCTCAGCCCTGTCTGACCCTTCTGCACGCGCGCCGTGAGCGCGCTCGCCCACATGATCGAAAGCCGCGGGGTGCCGACCGTCACGCTCGGCCTGGTCCGCGCCCATCTGGAAGCGACCGCTCCGCCTCGGGCGTTGTTCGTGCCCTTCGTGCTCGGCCGGCCGCTGGGTGAGCCGGAGGATGCGGCGTTCCAATCCCGCGTCCTGCGCCACGCGCTTGGGCTGCTGGAGCGTGTTGACGGCCCGGTGATCCTTGAGGATTTCGCCGTCGATGCGCCGAGCCATCGCAAACGGCCGGGCTGGGCGCCGGGGATCGTGCTGCCGGGCGGCATTGCCGATGCGCCGGGCGTGGCCCGCGAGATCGCCGCCCTGATGCCGCACTGGCTTCGCGCCGTCGCGCGCTTCGGGCGCAGCACCGTCGGCATCACGCCCGTCGCGCCGGCGGACATGGCGGGCGCCCTCGCGCCCTATCTCGCGGGCGGCAAGGTGGAGAGCCCGGTCGCTGGGCTGGCGCCCGCGCTCGCGCTGCGCTTCATCGCCGATGACCTGAAAGCCTTCTACAGCGAGGCGGCACAGGAGGCGGGGGAGCAGCCCGGCGTTGGGCAGGTCGACCGCTGGTTCTGGTCGGAAACCCTCGCCGGCCAGTTCTTGGTGGCGTTGCGCCGTGCCGGCATGGCGAACCCCGACAACGCGATCCGCGCCTTCGCCACGCGCTTCCTGGTTCCCGTTCCCTATTTGCCCGAGGGCGAGCCACGTTGATCCGCTGACGGTTCCCGGGCAAACAACGGCGGGATCAACGGAGACGTACTATGGCACTGCCCCATGACCGCGGCCGCATCGACTTCGCCGCCTGGCAACCCACCCATTTCCTGTGGTCACTGCACGGCAAGGTAGCGACCATCACGCTGAACCGCCCGGAGCGGAAGAACCCGCTGACCTTTGAAAGCTACGCCGAATTGCGGGACCTGTTTCGCGCCCTCGTCTATGCCGATGCGGTGAAGGCGGTGGTGATCACCGGCGCCGGCGGCAATTTCTGCAGCGGTGGCGATGTGCATGAGATCATCGGCCCGCTGGTGCGCATGCAGGAAGCCGGCGACACCCAGGGGCTGCTCGATTTCACCCGCATGACTGGCGACCTGGTGAAGGCGATGCGCGCCTGCCCGCAGGTGATCGTCTCGGCGGTGGATGGCGTCTGCGCCGGCGCCGGCGCCATTCTCGCCATGGCCTCCGATCTGCGGTTGGGCACCGCCGGCAGCAAGACGGCGTTTCTGTTCGCGCGCGTGGGCTTGGCGGGCGCCGACATGGGGGCCTGCAACATCCTGCCGCGCATCATCGGCGTCGGCCGGGCCGCCGAACTGTTCTACACCGGGCGCTCGATGGATGGCGTGGAGGGCGAGCGCTGGGGCTTCTTCAACCGGCTCTGCGCGCCCGATGCCGTGCTGGCCGAGGCGCAGGCGCTCGCCACCAGCATCGCGGACGGGCCGACCTTCGCCCACGCGATGACCAAGCGCTGCCTGCACCAGGAATGGGACATGGATATCGACAGCGCCATCGAGGCGGAGGCCCAGGCACAGGCGATTTGCATGCAAACCAAGGACTTCGGCCGCGCCTTTTACGCTTTCTCCGAACGCCGCAAGCCGGTTTTCGCGGGGAACTGAGGCTCAGCCGCCCCGCAGCTTTGCGTAGAGGCGGAGATGCTCGGCCAGGGTTTCGTCATGCCCGGCCGGGCCGCGCATGGTCTTGGCGAGGGCGGGGAGGCGGGAGCGGTCGGCGGCGAGTTCGGCCATCAAATCGGCCAGCGCCACGGCATCGCCGACCGGGAAATGCAGCCCGTCCACCCCGTCCCGCACTTTCTCGGCCATGCCCCCGATATCGGAGCAGATCACCGGGCGGCGGTTGCGCAGGCATTCCTGGATGACAACCGGGGCGTTTTCCCACCAGATCGATGGCACCACCACGGCTTCCACCCCGCGCATCAGCCGGTCCACCTGCTCATTCCCGTACGGGCCGTGGAAACGGACATTGCGGCCGGTCTCGGCGAGGCGGGCGGTGAAGCGCGCCTGGAACTCGGCGGGCTGGTTGGTGTGGTCGCCATGCACCTCGATCTGCACCGCGGTATTGCCGTCGGCCTCCAGTAGAGCGGCGGCATCGAGCAGCACGTCGATGCCCTTGAGCGAGGAAATCTGGCCGAAATAGCCGATGCGCAGCCGTGCGCCCGGCCGTGCCGGAGTGGCCGTCTCGGTGGGGGCGGCGATGATGTTCTCGATCACGCTCACGCGCGCCGGATCCAGCCCCCAGGCGATGTAGCGATCGGCGAGGAAGCGGCTTGGCGAGACGAAATGGTCAACCAGCGCGAAAAAGCGCTGGGCATAGGTTTGCCGGAGGAAGAAATCGGCCCGGCTGTATTCGGGGAAACAGCGGTTGCACTCGCGCAAGCTCGCACCGTGGCACAGTTCCTGCCGCTCGCGCTTCACCATTTGCCCGTAATGGTTGCAGATCGCCTGGTATTCATGGAGCGTCAGCACGATCCGGCACTCCGGCAGGGTTTCGCGGATATGCAGGAAGGACTCCACCCCGAACACCGCGTAGTGGTGGAAATGCACCACATCCGGCCGCAGATCGCGCAGCATCGCGCGAAATTCGCGGGGAAAATTGGGGTCGGGGTTGGCGAATTTGAACCAGTCGAAACTGGTGGAGGTGTAGAGGAACTGGTCTGGCCCGAAGGGCTGGGTGATGGCGCTGCCGGCCCGCGTGGCGGCCTCGCGCGCGGCGCCCATGAACCAGGATTGCCAACCCGCCTCCCGCATCGCCCCATGGTGGCGCCAGGCGGCGATCTCTGCCCCACCACGGGAGACGGCGGGGTGGCTGTGTGCGGCGATCAGGATGCGGGCGGGTTCCGGCGCCGGGGTAGGGGCGGCGGTCACGCGCGCCGGTTTGCGGCTCATGCCTGCACCTGTGCGGCCAGCGTCTCGCCCCAGCGGGCCTCGTGCACCCAGGCGTTGTAGAGCGTCATGTTCATCCGCCAGCGCTGCTCCGATCCGGCCTGGGACTGGCGTTCGAGGTGATGCATCCGCACGCCGTGATGCACCGCGACCGCGAGGCCGTGGGCGGCGAGGCGCAGGCAGAGATCGGCATCCTCGAAATCCCCCACCAGGAACGCCTCGTCGAACCCGCCGAGCTCGCGCAGCACGTCGCGCCGCAGCAGCATGCAGGCGGCGGTGATGGCGGGGGCGCTGTGCAGGCCGGTATCGTTGGGCGGGGCGAGGCCTTTGCGGGGGTGTAGCGGGAAATGCCAGCCGGCGAATTCCGGCAGCACGGTGAATGCCATGCCCTGATGCTGCACCGTGCCGTCCTCAAACAGCAGCAGCGGGCCAATGGCGCCAAGCCCGGGATCGGCCTCAAGCGCCGCGGCCAGCACGTCGAAACCGTCGGGCGCGGCGGGGAAGACGTCGGAGTTGATCAACCCGACAATTGGTGCGCGGGCCAGGCCCAGCCCGACATTATTAGCCCCTGCATAGCCGAGATTGCGGCCGAGCAACGCGAGGCGGAAGGGGATGCCGAAGCGGGCGAAGGCGGAGGCGGCGAGCAACTCGGTATCGCGCCGTCGCGCCGGCTCGTCGAGCAGATAGATGATGTCATGCCCACGCGCATGGTCGCTCCGGGTGGCGAGCGCTAGTTGGATTTCCATGAAGTTGATCCGGCCGTAGATCGGCACCAGCAGCGAAATCCTGGGGGAGGCGGGTGGATCGCCGAACTGGATGACCTCGCAGGGCTTGGGCTGCGCCGTCACCGCGCGGCCGAGGTGACCGACGGCGGGGCCCACTACATCGTCCAGCGCGGCTTGCAGGGCGCCGTAGCGCAGGTCGAACCGGTCAAGGATGGCGCGCACGGCAGGCATGCCGTGCAGCACGGGCGCGGGGATTGTGCGGGTCGCCGTTGTCCCGTCCGCCAGATCGGCCTCCAGGAACATCTGCTCGCCCGGACGGATTTCGCCGGTGACCAGCGCCATGAAGCCGCACATCTGGTCCTCGAACCCGGCGTCGGCGAGGCCGGCCAGCGCGTCGGGCCGGGCTGAGGGCACGAAACGGGCGGGATCGACCGCGATCGCCGTGGTGCCGCACACTAGCCGCAGGCCACGCACCAGGCCGGGCGATGCGAGCAGCCAGCCGATCAGCAGCAGCCCATCGGGCGGGCAGAATATCGTGGAATCAACTTGGAAGCCGAGGACCCCTGACACCACCGGGGTGGCGGTGGGCACGGCCTCCACCGGCTCGACGGCATCCTCCGCCAGGGTTTCGGCCGGTGCGGCGTTTAGCAGGAAGTATTCGAAGGCATCCCGGACCTCTCCCGCCTCCACCGCGGCGCGGGCCGGCGTGCCGAGGGCATCGAGATCGATCCCCGGCGCGGGGGCGGCGAGCGCGAAGACGCCCTCCTTGAGGAAGGCGTCGTAGAGGCCGGTGAAGCGCCCCGCAGTGACGTCGGTCACCGCTTTGGGCTGGGTCGCGCGGTAATGCGCTGCCACGAAGCCGGGTAGCGGGTCACCTGCGTCGGGGGCGGCGAGGAAATGGTGCAGGGCGCCGGCATAGCGCCCGGCGGCAATCGCGGCGCGGGCCTGCGGGTTGCGCTGGAGATACCAGGCGGCATCGAAATAGGGTGAGCAGGCGGCGTCCGCGCGGGACGACCAAATGCGGTTGAGAAAGTGCTGGAACGGGCTGTGCGCCGCATCCAGCACTGCCGCCAAACCCCCCTCCACCCTCGCGGCATACGCCGTCGCTCGGAACATCAGATGTGCGCTGCGGCCCTCGCGGGCGCCGGCCTTGAGGTAGTGGTCATAGCGATTGGCACAGCCGAACTCCACCAGCACACGGTCGCTGAGATCAGGCGCGGCGCGGGTGTAGACGTCATCGTCGTACAGCCAGTGGGCGGAGCGGGTGAGGTAGCCGAGGGTGCAGTAATGCTCATAGCCTGAGCCAACCCGCCCGCCGGCGACCAGCGCCGAGACGTCGGGGTTGCGCAGCAGGTACCACGCCTCGTCGAAATACATGTTGGGCGACAGGCCGAGCGCCGGGCCTTGGCCGGCGTAGTGGGTGAGCAGCGCCGCATCGTCCTGCCCGGCGAGTTCGGGCAAGCGGGCCGCGTAGGCTTGGCGATACCAGGCGGCATCGAAGCCACACCAGGCGATGGCACTGGCCATCAGCGGCGGCAGCAGTTCGGCGGGAACGCTGCCCGTCATCGGGGAAACCTGCTCATGTCAGTCAGCATACCCCTGCGGGTGCGCCACGCGCCATGCCCAGGCGGTGCGCACGATCTCGTCGAGCGCGGCGAAACGCGGCTGCCAACCGGCCTCCTCCATGATGCGAGCCGAGGCGGCGACCAGGGAGGCCGGGTCGCCGGGCCGGCGCGGCGCAAAGCCATGTGGCACCGGACGCCCGCCGACGCGCGCGACGGAGGCGATCACCTCGCGCACCGAATGCCCGGCGGAATTGCCGAGATTATAGGTCACCGAGCCATGGTCGAGCCGCGCGAGCGCCAGCAGATGCGCCTGGGCGAGGTCGCTGACATGGATATAGTCGCGGATGCAGGTGCCGTCTGGCGTGTCGTAGTCGGTGCCGAACACTTGCACCGGGGGACGGCGGCCGAGGGCGGCGTCAATCACCAGGGGGATGAGATGGGTCTCGGGCCGGTGGTCCTCGCCGAGCCGCCCCTCGGGGTCCGCGCCGGCGGCGTTGAAATAGCGCAGCACAGCGGATTTCAGGCCGTGGATGCGGTCCGCCCATAACAGTGCGCGCTCCAGCACCGCCTTGCTTTCCCCATAGGGCGAACCCGGCTCGATCGGCGCCGTCTCGCCGATGGCGCCCGGGGGGGCGTTGCCGAACAGCGCCGCGGTGGAGGAGAGCACGAAGCGGCCGATGCCGTGATGGATGCAGCGGTCGATCAGATGCAGCCCGTTGCCGACATTGGTGCGCAGATACAGCATCGGCTCGCGCATGCTTTCGCCCACCAAAGAGAGGGAGGCGAAATGCAGCACGGCGTCCCACGCGCCATCGGCGAGCACGGCATCCACCGCCGCGTGATCGGCGAGATCGCCGACCACCAGCCGAGCACCAGGCAGCACCGCACTGCGATGGCCGGTGGAGAGATTGTCGAACACGCACACGTCATCGCCGCGCGCCAACAAGGCGGCGACCGCATGGCTGCCGACGAAGCCGGCCCCGCCGGTCACCAAAACGCGCAATGTCACGGTCGTTGCTCTCCTGCCTGGGGCCGCCCGCCCGCCGGCCGACTCGCCGTGAGCGGGGTGGAATGTGCCACGCATGGCGCCGCGTCGCGAGGCACATACGCGTGTGTGACGGGCCTCACCCCATACGATCGGCTTGTCCTACCGCCGCTGCGCGGCGCCGATGCGGCAGCAGCGGTACTACCACGGCGGAACGGATCGGCAGCATCGCCGCCTGCACCCGGTTTCGCCCGTCCCGTTTGGCGGAATACAGCGCCGCGTCTGCCGCTTCCAGCAACCCCTGCTGCGCGATATCCGCCGTCGGCATCGCCGCGGCCACCCCGATGGAGACGGTGACCACCCCATCGGCATTGGCCTCGTGGGGAATGTCGAGCGCCTCGATCGCGGCGCGGACGCGCTCGCCGACATCGAGTGCGCCATCGAGCGAAGTGGCGGGCAGGATGACGGCGAATTCCTCGCCGCCATAGCGGGCCGCGAGATCATGCGGACGGCGGATTTGTGCGGCGATGCCGCTGGCGATCGCCTTGAGGCAGGTATCCCCGGCCTGGTGGCCGTAGCGGTCGTTGAAGGCCTTGAAGTGATCGGCATCGATCAGCAGCAGCGCCATCGTCTCGCCGCCGCGCATGGCGCGCCGCCATTCCTGGTCCAGCACCTCATCGAAGCGGCCGCGATTGGCCACCCCGGTCAGCCCGTCCGTCGATGCCTTTGCCGCGAGTTCCGCCATCGCGTGTTCCAGCGCCTGCTCAGCCTCCTTCTGGCGCGTGACGTCGCGCAGATTGGCGACGAACTCCTTGGCGGTGCCGTCGGACTGGCGGACGAGATGCAGCCGGGCCTCCAGCCAGCACCAGCTGCCATCCTTGCGGGCGTAGCGGTAGGTGTTGGCCAGATAGTCGTTGCCGGAGGCCATCTGCTCTCGCACGGCGCGGAACTGGGCGAGGTCCTCGGGGTGCACATGGTCATGCCAGTTCGGCTGCATCATCTCCGCGGGTGTCCAGCCGAGCACCGCGGTGCAGCCGGGTGAGACATAGAGGCGGCGGCCATCGAGCCGCACCCTGGTGATGATGTCCGAAGCGTGGTCGGTCAGCAGGCGATAGAGGCTTTCATTGCGGCTCAGCCGTGCGTGCTGGTCGGCCAGCGCCTGATTCATCCGCCTCCGCTCGGACACCGCAGCGCCGAGGGCGTAGACCATGGTGGATAGCAAGGCGAGCATCGCCAGCAGATAGAGCACGCTGCCGCCCGGGCCGGTCGCGATGAAGGCGATGAGCGGGCCGCGGCCAAGCACCAGGCCCACCACGCCGGCGAGGAAGGTCAACAGGATGCCGAGCCCGGCCCCACCAGGACCCAGCCGGCCGACCAGCAGGAGCAGGGCGGGGCACAGCACGAGATACATCGGCGCCACCTCCTGCAACGACACCGCGAGGGCGAGCGCGGTATATAGGCCGGCCAGCACCAGCGTCGGCGCCAGCAGCGGCGGCACCAGCAGGAGCAATACGTCGCGGCGCAGCAGGTTGAGGGTGAGGGGGGTCATCACCGCGAGGCCGAGCGCCTCGATCAACATCCCGCGCCAGTTGAGCGTCGTCCAGTTCGCGCTGGAGCCGAGCAGGGCCGGAAGCTCGGAGATCGGGGCAACCGCCACCGCCACCGCGGCAGCAAGGGCCAGGCCGTGCGGGCGCGTGAGGTGATCCGGCTGCCAGCCCAGCCGACGCAGGGTGAAGGCCGCACCGCCGGAAATCAGCAGGTTCACGGCGCCGACCGCCAAGGCCTCTTCCACCGCGTGCCCCAGCAGCACCCAGGCTGGCACCAAGCCGAGAGCGGCCCCCGTCATCAGCCAGGGGCCGGTGGCCGGCTTGGCGCGCACCAGCAATCCGAGCAACACGCCATCCAGCACCCAGCCAGGTGCCAGCGCGGGATCGCTGCCACCCAGCACGTGCCCGATGGTCAGGGCGAGCGCGGCACATGCGGCCGTGGCCAGGCATGCCAGAACCCGCCGCCTCCACCGCACATCCGCCATGCCCCACCCTCCACCGTTGGCGGGACCCTAGGAAGGGGGGATGAACAGGAGGTTAAACGGGGCGCGCCGAACGCCCCGATTCAACGCAATGGACGGTCAGGCCGCCGAGGTCAGGAAGTCGCGATAGCCGAACAGGCCGACCTGCCCGCCGGTGTGCAGGAAGACGATGTTCTGATCCTGGGTGTAGTGGCCCTTGCGGATCAGGTCGATCAGCCCGGCCATGCCCTTCCCGGAGTAGACGGGATCGAGGAAAATCCCCTCCAGCCTTGCGCACAACATCAGCGCCTCGCCCATCCCCGCGGTCGGGATGCCGTAGCCCTCGCCGACATAGTCGCAATTGGCGACCACCGCCTCGCGGCGAATACCGCCCTTGAGGCCGAGCTTCTCGGCGGTCGACTCGCAGAGCTTGTGGACGTTGGCCTCTTGGCGATCACGCGGGTTGCGCACGCCGATGCCGAGCACGGGAATCCCGGAATTCAGCGCCTCGAGCCCGACGACCAAGCCGGCCTGAGTGCCGGCGCTGCCGGTGGCGTGCACCAGCTGGTCGATCCGCAGGCCAATCTCATTGGCCTGGGCCAGCAATTCGAGCGCCACATGTGCATAGCCCAGCGCGCCGGTGGGGTTGGAGCCGCCGCCGGGGATGACATAGACCTTCTCGCCGGCGGCCCGCATCGCGGCGCCCTTGGCCTCGGCCTCGGCGTTCATGTCGAGCCCGGGCTCGCGATACTCGATATTGAGGCCGAGCATGCGGTCGAGCAGCACGTTGCCGCTCTCCAGGTAGTCGGTGTCGTTGGTCTTGATGCGGTGCTCCAGCAGCGCGGTGCATTTGAGGCCGAGCTTGGCGGCGGCGGCGGCGGTCTGGCGGACGTGGTTGGACTGCACGGCGCCTTGGGTGACGATGTGGGTGGCGCCCTGCGCAAGCGCCTCGCCGAGGAGGAATTCGAGCTTGCGGTTCTTGTTGCCGCCAGTGGCAAGCCCGGTTGCGTCATCGCGCTTGATCCAGAGCTGCGGGCCGCCGAGATGGGCGGTCAGCCGCGGCATGAATTCGAGCGGCGTCGGCGCATGGCAGAGTTTGACGCGGGGGAAGCGGGCGAGATGCATGGGACTGGCTTTCCTGCTGCGGCCTGTAACGGCGGGCGTTCTCGTCTGTTTGGTTCAAGGGCGACGGAATATCAACCCGGCCGTTGCCTTGGCGACCCTCGGCGGGGCACTATGTGTGCGCTGCGGGTTGCGCACCGAACGGGGCACCCATGGCAAGGAGCAGGGGAACATGATCATCCACAGGCGGCGCGGCTGGGAGATTCCGGAACGCGAGGCGACACCGGAGGCGGTGGTGCTAGGGCGGCGGGCGCTGCTTGGCGCCGGCGCCGGGCTGGGCGCCATGATCGCGGGGCCGGCCTCGGCGCAATGGAACATTTTCGGCCGCCGCCCCAACATGCCCGATCTCGCCGCGCGCAAGCCGCTGCCGGCGCCGATGAACGCGGCCTACGAGCCCGGCCGCGCGCTGACGCCCGAACTCGAGGCAACGACCTATAATAACTATTACGAATTCGGCGAATCGAAATCGATCTACGACGCCGCCAAGGGCTTCTCCGTCGAGCCATGGACCATCGAGATCACCGGCCAGGTCGCCAAGCCGCGTAAGATCGGCTTCGAGGATCTGTTGAAGCAGGTGACATTGCAGGAGCGGGTGACGCGGCATCGCTGCGTCGAGCGCTGGGCGATGACGGTGCCGTGGGTTGGCTTCCCGCTCGCCGATTTGGTGAAGCTCGTCGAGCCGACCAGCAAGGCGAAATACCTCATTTTCACCTCGGCCGCCGACAAGAAGACCATGCCGGGCCTCAACCGCTCCTATTATCCGTGGCCCTACGTGGAAGGCGTCACCATGCAGGAGGCGGCGAATGACCTCTCCTTCATCTCGGTCGGCATGTACGGCAAGGTGCTGCCGACCCAGAACGGCGCGCCGCTGCGGCTGACGTTGCCGTGGAAATACGGGTTCAAGCATGCCAAGGCGATTGTGAAGATCGAGTTCTCCGAAAAGCGGCCAGTCTCCTTCTGGGAGGCGCTGAACGGCGACGAGTACGGGTTTTGGGCCAACATCAACCCCGCCGTCGCCCATCCGCGCTGGAGCCAGTCGACCGAGACGCTGCTTGGCACTGACGAGACGGTGCCGACCAAGATCTGGAACGGCTATGGCGAGTTCGTTGCCGGCATGTATGCCGACAAGAAGAACGAACGGCTGTTCGCTTGAGCAAGGCGGCCCCCATCCTCCCGCGCGGCCTGTCGATCCTGGCCGCCGTGTGCTTCGTGGGGGCCGCGTCGCTCGCCATCCTTTATCCGCCGTTCATGTCGCTGAACCGGCTGCTGTTCCGCATCAGCCATGAGATGCCGGCCAGCGTGCAGGAGATGGTGCGCGGCACGTTCGGCGAGGATGTGTGGCGCTGGATGGCGGTGCCGCTGCTGACCCGCCCGTGCTGGTTGCTGCCGCTGTCCGCTGCAATCGTGTTTGCAGGACTCGCCTTCACGTTCCGCTCGCGCTCCGGCGTTTCCGGCCAACCCCGCCTGCGCAACTGAGGTGGACCGGAGCGGCCTTCACCGCTCCGGCCTTTCAACTTACGGCACGAGGTGCGCGACGCGGGGTTTCACCTCTTCCTGGATGAGGCGCAGCGAGTTGTGCCAGACGTCGGGGTTGTCGGCGTAGTCGAAGCCGAACACCAGCAACTGCCCGAAGCCGCCGACGTCGTTGTAGACCGCTTCCAGCTTCTTCGCGACGGTCTCGGGCGAGCCGACCAGCCAGTTGTGGTGGGCGCAGTATTCCACCGTCACGTCCTCATCGGCCACGGACTGGTCGTGCTTGAGGAATTCCTTGAAGCCGAAATTCGACAGCAGGGGCAGGAAGTACTCGCCCATCATGCGGCCCATCATGCCCTTGACGGAGAGTTCCCACGCCAACTCGTCGGTTTCGGCGACGAAGATTTCGCGCACCAGGCGCCATTCCCGCCGGTCGGGCGTGCGGCCGGACTTCCTGGCACCGGCCTCGACGCTCTCCCAATGGCTTTTCACGTAGGCCGGGTTGAGATTGAGGCTCATTGGGATGTAGCCGAATTCGCCGGCCATCTTCAGCGTGTCGGAGTTCTTCGACAGCCCGGCGACGCCGATCGGCGGGTGAGGCTGCTGGAGCGGCTTGATGTGGGGCTTGAGGAAGCCGAACATCGTGTCGGGCTTGTTGACCGTCCAGTGCTTGCCCTTGTGCTCCCACGGGCCTTCCTGGCCCCACATCTTCAGGATGATGTCGAGCGACTCGCGGGTCATCTCGCGATTGGCGCCGGACATGCCGTCGACATTGAACATCACCCAGTCGCTCGGCAGGCCCGAGGCGGCGATGCCGAAATTGAGGCGACCCTCGGAGAGATGATCGAGCATGGCGACGCGATTGGCGAGCTCGGCGGGGTGGTGATACGGCAGCAGGAAGCCGCCGGGCCCGATGCGCAGCCGCTTGGTCTGCAGCAGCGCCTGGGCGATCAGCAGGTCGGGCGAGGGGTGGGGTTCCCAGGGGGCGGTGTGGTGCTCGCCGATCCACGCCTCGGTGAACCCGAGTTCATCGAGCCAGCGCATCGTCTGCAAATCCCAGTCATGGCCGGCCTTGAGGCCGCGTTCGGGGGGATGCGAGGGCATCGTGAAATAGCCGAATTCCATGGTGTTTCCTCATTGATCTTCTCGGCACGGTCTGTGCCGGCACGGCGATGCTAGCCGCGCCGCTCGATCAGGTGAAGCACGTCCGCGGGAGCGCAGTTGGAATTGGCGCGGAATTCACGCAGCGCTGCGCGGCGCCTCAACCGGCTGGGCGGGCAGCCAGTATGGCAGGGGCCCAACTGCGAATATCCGGCCAGATCTGCGTCGCCCAATAGGCTGCGGCGCAGCCGGCTTCGGGCGGTACCTGTGGCAGCTTCGCCTGAATCAGAGCTGTGATCGCCCGGCCGCTTGGCATTTGCGCCTTGGCGGCGCCGATGGCGTTTTGCCCCTTGGCAGTGGCCGCGATGGCCGGCAGCTTAGCCAGTTCGACCTCCGCCAACTTGCGAACCCGCGTATTCACGGCGTCGCAGTTGTTCGGGGTAGCTTCGATTTGCGACGGTAGGAAATAGGCGGCGCCGACTATCGCGACGAGGAGCAAGAGGATCATTTTCATGCTCCGCCGGTAACATATTGCTACGCGCCGCGCCAGTCGGGGAAACACTCATAGCGGCGCGTAGGTCAGACGCCGAGCAGGCCCCGCGCGATGTCGATCACCCGGTAGGCTTCGCTCCACAGCTTGAAGCCGGCGATCTCGGAGAGCTTCACGAAGCGCGCCTCGGCGGCGTCGCTGTCGCCGACCGGGTCGCCCGCTTCCCAGCGGCCGGCGAAATCGATGATGGTGTAGTGGTAGCGCACCCGGCCATCGGGATCGCGGGTGATGCTGTCGACATGGGCGGAGAGGTGCAGCTTGCCGACGGTGATGCCGGTTTCCTCCAGCAATTCCCGCCGGGCGGCGGCCTCGGCGGGTTCGCCAACCTCCTGCGCGCCGCCTGGCAGGCTCCAGGTGCCGTAGTTCGGCGCCTTGCCGCGGCGGATCAGCAGCACTTCGCCGACCCCGTCCGCCGTCGGCCGCAATACAACGACGCCGATGCCGATGATTGGCCGGGTGGGGTATTCCCGGCTCACTCGGTGGCCGGCGCGTCGCCGGGCTTCTCGGGCTCGCTGGCCTTGAGGTCATCCATGGTCGGGAGGAAGGACTTCTCCTTCCATGAGCCGAGCTGGTAGCTCCAACCCTGTAGCCGCGCGGCCAGCACCGTGGCGGCCTCCTTGGCGGCGTCACTGCCGACCACGCCGAACTGGGCCCAGAGGTCCTTTTCGGTCTTGAACAGCGTGGCGGTCACCAGCATGCCGTCGGTGGTGGTGATGAGCGAGGTGCCGATCTTCTCGCCGGGCTGTTCGGCCGCCGGGCGCACGTCGGTCAGCGTCAGTGCGTCGAGCGCGCGGCTGACCTCTTCGATACGGTAATCGTCGAGCTTGGGATGCTCCGTGGGCGCCACCAGGGCGAAGGCCCCGTCGGTGCGGCCGAATTCCAGCGCGATCTCGCCGCGGGTGGCCACCACCTTGGCGATCTTGGCGGCGGGAATGCTGACGATGTCGCGCTCGAACCACAGCTGCGGGTCGGCATCGAGCGGCAGGCGCCCCTCGGCGAGCCAGGACTGCGCCTCGCCGGGGCGGCGGATGAACAGGGTCTCGGGCACGCTGCCCTGGGTGCGCACCCGGCGATGGCCGACGATGAGTTCCAGCATCGGCTTGCCGTCGGCGCCGAGCAGGCGGAGCAAGTTAGCGGTGCCGGTGGGGGAGGGGTCTTCGACGCCGAGGCGGGTGTACTGCGTCGGGTCGGCGGTGCGCGCCTCGGTGATGCGCAGTTCGGTGAGGCCGGTCAGCAGTTCGCGCAGGCGGTCCTGCTGCACGGGGAAGCCGCCGCGATCGGCGAGGCCCCATTTGCCGGAGGCCTGGACGATGCCCATCGTGACCCCCTTGCTGGTGATCTCGATGCGGTTGACCTGGCCGAGCTTGGCGGCAAGCCCGGGGAATACCAGCGTGCCCGGCGCGATTTCCACCTGGGCGGGTGGCACGGTGCGGATGCCGAATTGCCAAGCGGCGCCGAGCACCGTCACGGCGGCGACGGCGAGGAGGATTGAGGTGCGCTGTTGCATGGCGTGCTCCTCAGGCCCGCGCCGCGGTGCGCCGGCGGCGGCGCAGCACGCCGAGGGTGACGGCGAGCACCGTCAGCAGCGCCGGCACCAGGAAGATGTTGAAGATGCGCAGCCGCGATTCCAGGCTGATGATATCCCGCCGCAGTTCCAGCTGCACATTGCGCAGCTTCACCCGCGTGGCGGTGACATCCTTGCGCAGATCATCGATCGCGGTGCGCTGCTGCTCGGAGATCACGGCGTTGGCGCCCTGCTCGCCGCGGCCGGTGCGCAATGCGGTGAGCTTCTTCTGCGTCTCGTCGAGATGGGCCTGCAATTCGCGCTCGGTCTGGCGATACCGCGTCTCCGCGTCACGCTGCATGTTGTCGACCAGCTCGAACGGGCGCAGCGAGGTGCCGCGGCTGCGCAGGCCGATCAGAGCGTCACCGCCGGCGAGGGTGCCGAGCAGGTTGGCGACGAAGGGGCCGTTGTCGCTGAAGGGGGTGGCCTGCTGCTGGCCGAAGAAATCCTGCACCTGCACCCAGAACCGGTCGGCCAGGATGTCGCTATCGGCCGCGATCACGAGGTTCGCGGGTTCGGCGGTCACCGCGATATGGGCGGGGAAGTTGTCGGGGCGTTTTACGTCGGCGCCGTTGGCGTCCTTGCCGGGCGGCGGGGCCTCGGTAAAGGCGGATTTCAGCACGCCGCGCACGCGGGCCGCGATCACGTAGGGGCCGCCCTCGCTCTTGAAATTGCCGAGGATTTCGACGGGGTTGGGATTGGCCTTCACCTTCTCCAGCGCCAGCGGCCCGGCCTTGGGGCTCGCGGTCAGCAGCGGGGTAAAGGTGATGTCCGCGCCATCCTTCTTACGGATATAGCCGGGGGAGGCGACGGTGACCTGGGAGAGAGCGGCGGTCGCCGGGTCCTCGTTGTTCACCCCCGCCCGGATATTGTACCAGGCAACGTAATCGACGGATTGCACGCGGTCGCCAGGGTTGGCGCGCACCCGCCAGGCGCCGGTGATGTCGCCGACGACCTTGGTGGGGTCATACTCGATGCCCCAGGCGGCGAACAGCTTGGCGAGGTCGCTGCCGGTCTCGGTGGGGCGCTGGCCGGTCGGGTTCGGGGCCATGGCCTGGCCTTCGCTGTGCGGATCGACCATGGCCATCAGACGGCCGCCGCGCATGACGAACTGGTCGATCGCGTAGAGCGCGGTCTCCGAGAGGTTCTGCGCGTGGGCCACCAGGAGCACCTGTATGTCCGGGTCGATCGCCTGCACGTCGGGCTGCACGTTGCGCACGGTGAAGGTCTGGCGGAGTTGCAGCATGGAGACCCAGGGCGCGCCGGCGCCGGGGTTCTGCCGCATCATCATCATCATCCGCGGATCGCCGTCGAGCGGAAGGGAGGACAGCACGCCCATCACCGGGCGGGTGGGGTTGGAGAGCTCGTAGATCAGCTTGGTGAGATCGAATTCGAGGAAGCGCTCGCGCTCCGGCTGGAAGAAGGCGATGGTCCGCTCGTCATCCAGCAGGTTGGAGCCGGCGAGGCCGAAATAGACCTGCTCGCCGGACTGGTCGATCGGCACGCCCTGGATGCCGAAGGCGATCGCGCGGTCCTCGGTGTCGCTGAAGGGCTCGGGGTCGAGGAATTCCAGCTTGATTTTGCCCGACGAGACGGCGGCATATTCGCGCAGCATCTCGCGCACCCGGTCGGCATAGGCGCCATAGACCGGCACCCGGCCACCCAGCGCGCGGGAATAGTACATCCGCAGCGTGATCGGGTCCTTGAGCCCGCCGAGGATTTTCCGCGTGCCGTCGTTCAGCGTGTAGAGCTTCTGCTGGGTGACATCGAGCTGGGCGCGGCCGAGCCGGGTTTCGACCAGCACGTTGATGCCGACCAGCAAGGCGAGAACGGCGATGACGCCGATGAGCGAGGAGGAGAAGCGACGCATGGTTCAATCCGCCTTGCGGTGGTCGACGATCACCGTGTTCAGGAAGAGCCAGAACCCGATGAAGGAGGCGAAAAACAACAGGTCTTTCAACGCGATCACCCCGCGGGTGAAGCCCTGGAAGCGCTCGGCGACCGAGAGGCGGCGCACGATCTCGGCGAGAGCGGGCGAGGTCTTGGCCAGGAAGTCGGTCACCAGCGGGTAGGAGGCCACGGCGAAGAGGAAGCAGACGGCGACGCCCAGCACGAAGGCGATCACCTGGTTCTTGGTCGCGGCCGAAAGCGCGGAGCCAATGGAGAGGAAGGCGCCGGCCACCAGCAGCCCGCCGGCATAGCCGCTGGCGATCACGCCGTTATCGGGCTTGCCGAGGTAGTTGATGGTGAGGATGAAGGGGAAGGTCAGCGCGAGCGCGATGGCGCAGAAGGCCCAGGCGGCGAGGAATTTGCCGAGCACCGCCTGGCCCTGGGTGATCGGCAGGGTCAGCAGCAATTCGATGGTGCCGAGCCGGCGCTCCTCCGCCCAGAGGCGCATGGTGAGCGCGGGGATCAGCAGCAGGAACACCCAGGGCAGGAAGTTGAAGAAGGGTGCGAGGTCGGCCTGGCTGCGCTCGAAGAAGTTGCCGAGGTTGAAGGTCAGCACCCCCTGGAGCGCCAGGAAGATGACGATGAACACGACGGCGACGGGGGTGGCGAAATAGGCGGCCAGTTCGCGCTTGGCGACGATCAGCATATTGCGCATCGCTCAGGCCGCCTTCTGGGTGATGGCGCGGAATACGTCGTCGAGCTTGCCGGAGGGGTGGCGGGCCTCAAGCTCGGCCGGCGTGCCGTCGGCGACGATGCGGCCATGGGCGATGATGATGGCGCGCGTGCACAGCGCGCCGACCTCTTCGAGGATATGGGTGGAAATCACGATGGCCTTCTCGGGTGCCATGCGAGCGATCAGCGCGCGCACCTCGTGCTTCTGGTTGGGATCGAGCCCGTCGGTCGGCTCGTCGAGCACCAGCACCGGCGGGTCATGCAGCATGGATTGCGCGAGGCCGACGCGGCGCTTGAAGCCCTTGGACAGCGTCTCGACCGGTTGCAGCCGCACGCTTTCGAGCTGGGTGAGGCCGATGGCGTGCTCCACCCGGTCCGCTGCCTCGCCGCCATTGTAGCCGCGAATGGCGGCGACGAAGCGGAGAAAGCCGGTCACCGTCATGTCCGGATAGGTCGGCGCGCCCTCGGGAAGGAAGCCGAGCGCCTTGCGGGCGGCGATGGACTGCTTCTGCACGTCATGACCGCAGATCCGCGCGGTGCCGGCGGTGGGCGTCATGAACCCCGCGAGCATGCGCATGGTGGTGGATTTGCCGGCACCGTTGGGGCCGAGACACCCCAGCACCTCGCCGCGCTTGACGGTGAACGACACGTCATCCACCGCGGTGAATGCGCCGAAGCGCTTCGTCAGACCTTCGATTTCAATCAGGGCCGTCACCCAAGTTTCCCCTTATTCTGGTCCTGGCGATTGACGGAGATAGAGCAAACCCGCGCCATTGCAAGCCGTTGCCGTGTGAAGATGCGGAAACCTCTTACCCCGAGTGGATGGTGCGGAAGGCCGCCATGCGGCCGAACAGGCGCAGCAGGGGGCGGGCGGCGCAGCCGCGGTCGGTCTGGTCGAGCCGGGGGTCCTTTTGCAGGAGAAGGGCGGCGTCCTGCCCGGCCATGTGAAGCATGTCCTCGTCATCGATCGGGTGGGCGATGCGCCAGCCCGGGGTGCCCGATTGCTTGGTGCCCAGCAGGTCGCCGCCGCCGCGCAGGCGGAAATCCTCGTCGGCGATGCGGAAGCCGTCCTCGGTGTCGCGCAGCAGCAGCAGGCGTTTGCGGGCGAAGGGGGGGAGGGCGTCCTCGTGCAGCATCAGGCAGAAGCTGACGGCGGCGCCGCGCCCGACCCGGCCGCGCAGCTGGTGGAGCTGGGCGAGGCCGAAGCGCTCGGCGTGTTCCACCACCATCACGCTGGCCTCCGGCACATCGACGCCGACCTCGATCACCGTGGTGGCGACCAGGAGCCGCGTGCGGCCGGCGGCGAAATCGGCCAGTGCGGCCTCGCGCACCGCGCTGTCCTGGCGGCCATGGGCGAGGCCGACCGCCGCGCCGAAATGCTGGCGCAGATCGGCGTAGCGCTCCTCGGCGGCGGCGAGGTCCAACTCCTCGTTCTCCGCCACCAATGGGCAGACCCAGTAGACGCGTGCGCCCTCCTCGAGCTTGCGGGAGATCGCGGCCACCACGTCCGGCATGGTGGAGAGCTTGTGCAGCGTGGTGCGGACTGGCGTGCGGCCGGCCGGTTTGTCGCGGATGCGGCTCACCGTCATCTCGCCCCATTGGGTGAGCAGGAGGGTGCGTGGAATCGGCGTCGCGGTCATCACCAGCACGTCGGTCGCGTCACCCTTGGCGCCGAGCAGGAGGCGCTGGTCGACGCCAAAGCGGTGTTGCTCGTCGATGACGGCGAGGCCGAGATCGCGGAACTCCACGCCCTTTTGCACCAGCGCATGTGTGCCGACGACGATAGGCAGCGAGCCGTCGGCGAGGCCGGCGAGAATTTTCGCGCGTGGCTTGCCCTTCACCGCCCCGATCAGGAGGGCGGCGGGGACGGGGGAGATGCGCTCCAGCGTGCGCATGTGCTGGCGGGCGAGCAGTTCGGTGGGCGCCATGATCGCGGCCTGGGCGCCCGATTCGACGGCGCGGAGCATGGCGAGGATGGCCACCAGCGTCTTACCGGAGCCGACATCGCCTTGCAGCAGGCGGAGCATGCGGCGGGGGGCGGCCATGTCGCCGTCGATTTCGGCCAGCGCCTCGTTCTGCGCATGGGTGGGCTTGTGGCCGAAGGCGGCGAGGGCTTTGGCGCGCAGGGCGCCGGTGCCTTGCATGGCGCGGCCGGGGCGGGCGCGATTGCGGTTGCGCACGATCGCGAGCGCGATCTGCCCGGCCAGCAGCTCGTCATAGGCGAGCCGGCGGCGCAGTTCGGGTGGCGGCGGGCCGTCGGGCACCTGCAAGCCCTTGAGCGCCTCGGCGAAGGGTGGCCATTTCTCGCGCTTCAGCAGCGCCGGGTCATGCCACTCCGCCAGCGGCGGCACCCGGCTCACCGCCTCGGCGACGGGGCGGCGGAGGTGCCAGCCGAACAGGCCGGCGGTGAGTGGCCAGACCGGCTCGAACAGCGGCAGCATACCCGCCCGGTCGGCGGGGGTAACGTGGTCGGGGTGGACCATCTGGCGGCGGTCGTCGAATTTGCCGGAGACCAGATACTTGCCACCGGGGCTGAGCTTGCCGGTGGGAAAGCGCTGAAAATACAGCAATTCGCCGAATCCGGTGGCATCGCCGACCACCACCCGCGTGGGCTGGCGGGGCGTGCCTGGCGGCTCGATGCGGATGACCTCGACCTCCAGCGTCACCACCACGCCGGGCTTGGCGTCCCGCAGGGTGCCTCGGGTGCGGCGATCGATGTAGCTTTCAGGGAGGTGATACAGCAGGTCGATCACCTCGCTGCCGCCGATGGCGCGCGCCATCAGCTTGCCCACCGCGTCGCCAACGCCGCGCAGGCTGGTCAGGGGTGCGAAAAGGGGCGCGAGGGGATCGGTTTCCACGGGCTGACACTGCGCAATGCCGCGCGTATATGACAAGCCATCCATGACCGACCATCCCCACACAAGCGACGAGATCCGCCGCCGGCGCCTGCTTTTCCGGGCCACCCATCGCGGCACCCATGAAACCGACCTGCTGATCGGCGGCTTCGTCGCCGCGCGGCTGGGCAGCCTCAGCGCGGCCGATATGGACGCGCTGGAGGAGATCATGGAACTGCCCGACACGTTCCTCGCGGATTGGCTGACCGGGCGGATGCCGATTCCGCCCGACGTCGACTCGCCGATGCTGCGCGCGATCAAGGACGCCGCCGGGGCATGAGCGGGGTGAACCTCTATGGCGTGCCCGAGGGGTGGGACGCCCAGCTCCTCGCCCGCCGCGCCGCCGAGCATGCCGGGCCGCTGCTGCATGCCGCGCGTGACGATGCGCGCATGGCCCGCCTCGCCGAGGCGCTCGCCTTCTTCGCGCCCGAGGCCGAGATCCTGCGTTTCCCGGCCTGGGATTGCCTGCCCTACGATCGCGTCTCGCCCAATCCGGAGTTGGTCTCCGAGCGCATCGCTACTCTGGCGCGGCTGCTCGACAAGCCCACCGGCCCGCGCATCGTACTCACCACCGTCAACGCCCTGGTGCAGCGCGTGCCGCCTCGCCATGTGTTCCGCGACGCCAGCCTCACGCTCAACGTGGGCGGGGTGGTGAAGCCGGAGAGCGTGACCCGCTTCCTCGAGGCCAACGGCTATGGCCGCGCGGCGACCGTGATGGAGCCGGGCGAATACGCCACCCGTGGCGGCATCATGGATATCTTCCCGTCCGGCCTGCCCGAGCCGGTGCGGCTCGATTTCTTCGGCGACACCATCGAGAGCATCCGCGCTTTCGACCCCACGACCCAGCGCAGCGCGGCGGCGGTGAAATCGCTCGACTTGCGCCCGGTCTCCGAGGTGTTTCTCGACAAAGAGTCCGTCGCCCGTTTCCGCACCGCCTGGCGCGAGCTGTTCAGCAACGCCGCCGCCGAGGACCCGATCTACCTCTCGATCTCCGAGGGCCGCCGCCATCCAGGCATGGAGCATTGGGTGCCGCTGTTCCATGACACCATGGAAACCCTGCTCGACTATCTGCCCGGCGCCTCCGTCAGCCTCGATCACCAGGGCGCGGACGTGCTGGCCGCGCGGCTCGAGATGATCGCCGACCACTACGCCGCCCGCCGCGCCGTGCCACGTGACGGCGAGACGCCTTATCGCCCGCTGCCGCCCGAGCGCCTGTTTCTCGACAAGTCCGGCTGGGACGAGATGCTGGCGCCGGTGCCATTTTTCGCCTTCTCCGCCTTCGGCAAGCCCGAGGGCGGCGTGGGGATCGAGGCCGGCGGCCGCCCGGGCCCCATCTTCGCCCAGGCCGCCGGCGGCCCCGGCATCAACGTGTTCGACCAGCTCCACGCCCAGGCCGAGCGCTGGGCGCGCGAGGGCAGGCGCCTCGTTGTCGCCGCCTGGACGCGCGGTTCGCGCGAACGCCTGTCGAACCTGCTGCGCGAGCACGGCTTCGCCCCGGCGATGTCCGATGGCTGGCGCGAGGCGCAGGCCCACCCGGTCAGCCTCGTCATCCTCGGGATCGAGCGCGGCTTCGTCGCCGAGACCATCGCCGTGGTCTCCGAGCAGGACCTGCTGGGCGAGCGCATCTCCCGCCCCCCGCGCCGGCGCAAGCGGGCCGACCAGTTCATCGCCGAAGCCACGGAGATCGCCGAGGGCGACCTCGTCGTCCACCAGGACCACGGCATCGGCCGCTATGACGGGCTGATCACGCTCGACGTTAGCGGCGCCGCGCATGATTGCCTGCGCCTGATCTACGACGGCGGCGATAAGCTGTTCCTACCCGTCGAAAACATCGAGATGCTCTCGCGCTTCGGCGCCGAGACCGGTGGCGTTGGGCTCGACAAGCTGGGTGGCGTCTCCTGGCAGGCCCGCAAGTCCAAAATGAAGTCGCGCATTCGCGACATGGCCAGCGAGCTCATCCGCGTCGCCGCTGCCCGCCTGCTGCGCGAGGCCGAGGTGATGGCCCCGCCGGAAGGCCCGTGGGACGAGTTCTGCGCCCGCTTCCCCTTCGCCGAAACCGAGGACCAGGCCCGCGCCATCGCCGACGTGCTGGAGGACCTCTCCTCCGGCCGCCCGATGGACCGGCTGATCTGCGGCGATGTCGGCTTCGGCAAAACCGAAGTGGCGCTCCGGGCCGCGTTCGTCGCCGCCATGGCCGGCGGCCAGGTGGCCGTGGTGGTGCCAACCACGCTGCTCGCCCGCCAGCACACCCGCACCTTCACCGCCCGCTTCGCTGGATTGCCCATCAAGGTCGCGCAACTCTCCCGCATGGTCACCACGAAGGAAGCGGCCGACGTCCGCGCCGGGCTCGCATCCGGCGACATCAACATCATCGTCGGCACCCATGCGCTGCTCGCCAAGGGCGTCACCTTCTCGCACCTCGGCCTGCTCATCATCGACGAGGAACAGCATTTCGGCGTCGCGCATAAGGAGAAGCTGAAGGCCCTGAAGGCGGACATGCACGTCCTCACCCTCACCGCCACCCCCATCCCGCGCACCCTCCAACTCTCGCTCTCCGGTGTGCGCGAGATGAGCCTGATCGCCACACCTCCGGTCGATCGCCTCGCCGTCCGCACCTTCATCATGCCGTTTGACGGCGTGGTGATCCGCGAGGCGCTGCAACGCGAGCGCTTCCGCGGCGGCCAGGTTTTCTGCGTCGTCCCCCGAGTCGAAGACCTCGCGCGCATGGCCACCCGCCTCGCCGAGATCATCCCCGAGGCCCGCATGGCAATGGCCCATGGCCGCCTCTCGCCCACCGAACTCGAACGGGTGATGACCGAGTTCTCCGACGGCAAGTACGACATCCTGCTCTCCACCAACATCGTCGAATCCGGGCTCGATATGCCAGCCGTCAACACGCTGGTGATCTACCGCGCCGACATGTTCGGCCTCGGCCAGCTCTACCAGCTGCGCGGCCGCGTCGGCCGCGGCAAGCAGCGCGGCTACGCCTACCTCACCTGGCCGCCCAACCACCGCCTCACCGGCACCGCCGAAAAGCGTCTCGAGGTCATGCAAACGCTCGACCAGCTCGGCGCCGGCTTCACGCTGGCCAGCCACGACCTCGACATCCGCGGCGCCGGCAACCTCCTCGGGGACGAACAATCCGGCCACATCCGGGAAGTCGGCATCGAGCTCTACCAGCAGATGCTGGAAGACGCGGTCGCCGATCTGCGGGCCGAAAAAACCCGCCAGCGCCCCGCCGACCGCGACTGGTCGCCCAATATCGGCCTCGGCCTCCCCGTGCTCATCCCCGAGGCCTATGTGCGGGACCTCCCGGTCCGCCTCGGCCTCTACCGCCGCATCGGCGCGCTCATGTCGGACGCCGAGCACGAAGCCATCGCCGCCGAACTGGTGGACCGCTTCGGCCCCCTGCCCGAGGAGGTGGAAAACCTCCTCCACGTCGTCGCCCTCAAACGCGCCTGCCGCGAGGCCGGGGTGGAGAAGCTCGATGCCGGCCCGAAGGGCATGGTGCTGAGCTTCCGCGGCAACGCCTTCCGCAACCCCGCCGGCCTGATTTCCTGGCTCTCCAAGAAGGGCGGCGGCCTCAAGTTGCGGCCGGACCATAAGCTGGCGCTGATCACCGAGATGACGGTGAAGCAGCGGATCCGCACCGCGCGGGATTTGGTGGCTGACCTTAATCGGCTGGCCGCGCAGGCGAAGGCGGCGTGAGAGGTTCAGCAATTCTCGAGTGGGCAACCGAGAGCAAGCGCTGACGTCGCCATCTTGCGGTCGAACGTCGCAAGGCGCGCGCCATGGCGATGCGCGATCGCGATATGAATGGCGTCCTGGGTGCGCAGCCCAAGGCTGAACCGGCTTAGGTAGTCGGTTGCTCGGGCGATATCTTGGCCATCGGTGGAGCAGGTCCGGGTGCGACCAGTCCAGAGTCTATGCTGCACGAGGATCAGATCGGCCTCGGTGTCGCTCAGGCGTCGGGTGGCTTCCGTTTCGCGGGTGCGACGTCCGACCAGCGCGGTGAATTCAGCGGTTGCGAGGTCACTGATCAGCAAATCCGGCTTGGTGGTCGCTAGGAAGGTGAAGGCGCGCTCGCTGAACAGATCGGGGCAGAACAACGGGAACAGCACGCTGGTGTCGAGATAGATCACCGCGCTGCGCTACCGCTGCTCCTCGTCACGCATCTGGCTGACATAGCTTCCCGAATCCTCGGCAAGCGGTAGGCGCTGCGGGAGGTTGGCGCGCAGCCATTCGACGTCTGCCGCCGTTACCGGCCCTGGGGACCGGGGCGGCCGGAGCGGTTCGAGCCGCGCCACTGGTTGGCCGTCGCGGGTAATCACCACCTGATCGCCCGCGAGGGCACGTTCGATCAGGTCGGGCAAATGGGCGCTGGCTTCGGTCATGCTGTGCTGTGACATGACGCCACTTTATGCGCGCCGGGACTGGAAATCCATTTTTTGTGCAGAGCTCGGCGGCGCCCATAGCTTCGGCGCGGCACTCGCCAGCAGCGCTACGCCGGAGGCGAGCAGCAGGAACAGGATCATGCGGCGGAAGCCGGCGTCGCTGAAGCGGCGGTAGAGGCGGGCGCCGAGCATCGCGGGGGCGATCATCAGCGCGGCGGCAAAGGCGAACATGGTGAGGACGTCGGAGGTGATCAGCCCGCCGGCCAGATAGGCGGCCAGCGTCAGCGTGTGCATGGTGAGGTGGAAGGGCTGGAACATCGCGCGCTGGCTGTCCTTGTCCCAGCCGCGCAGTGCGCACCACAGTGTCGGCACCGGGCCGGAGAAGCCGCCGAGGCCGCCCATCACGCCGCCCGCCCAGCCAGCGATCGCGTCGGCGATGCGGCCGCCGAAGGTGAGGCGCGGCAGGTTGCCGGCGAACAACATCAACGGGCACCATACGACCATGAGCGCGCCGAGGGCGGCCTTGAACACCGCGGGTGGCACGTGGGGCAGCAGATACGCGCCAAGCGGCACGCCGATGGCGCCGCCGAGGATGAAGGGCAGGGCGCGCCTTGCCTCGAAGCTGTGCCAGGCGACCCGGATCGACATCGCCTGGCCGAGCAGCGAGCAGCCGACCACCAGCGGGCCGGCGATATCGGGCGGCAGGGCCCAGACCCAGAAGGTCATCGCCACCAGCCCGAAGGCGAAGCCGGAGAGGCCCTGGACGAACCCCGCCGCGACGGCGCCCGCCGCGACGAGGAGGTAAGTGTCCAGCGCTTACTTCACCGACGAGAAGGCGGTGGGCACCAGGAGCTGGTTGGAAACGTTGAAGTTGATGGCGCCGTTCTTCTCGGTTTCGGCGCGCACGGCGAGCCACTCCGGGTCGGTCGCGAACTTGCCCCACTTCTCATCGCGCTCGGCCAGGGATTCCCAGGCGAGGAGGTAGGTGAGGTCGTTGTTGGATTCGCCGACCAGCGTGGTCCAGAAACCGGCCTGGCGGATGCCGTGCTTTTCCCACAGCTTCAGCGTGTGGTTCTGGAAGCGGGCCAGCAGGTCCGGCAGCTTGCCGGAATAGGTGCGGTAGATGCGCAGCTCGTAGATCATGCGGAAGTTCCTCGTTTATGGGCTTTCAACGGCCCGGGACGGGTCTATCGTGGCAAGAAGCGCCAGCGGAGGGAAGTGGATGCACGTCGTCGTCATCGGGGCCGGGATCGCGGGGGCCGTATCGGCGGTGGAACTCCTGCGCGACGGGCATCAGGTCACCATTCTCGAACCGGGCGAGCCCGGCGGCGAGCAGGCGGCGAGCTACGGCAATGGCGGCTGGCTGTCGCCCTCCTCGGTGCTCCCTGTCAGTTCCCCCGGCCTGTGGAAGAAGGTGCCGGGCTATCTCGCCGATCCGCTGGGGCCGCTCACCATCCGCTGGTCCTACCTGGTGAAAGCGCTGCCGTGGCTGACCCGCATGTTGACCTCGGGTTGGACCTGGGGGCGGGTGCGCAAGACCTCGCTCGGCCTCGGCCCGCTGGTGGCCGGGGCGCCCGAGCTGCACCTCAAGCTCGCGACGGAGGCGGGGGTGCCGGAGCTGATCAAGCGCACCGGGCAGCTCTACGTCTTCCCCACCCGCAGGGACTACGAGGACAGCAAAACAAGCTGGGACATCCGCCGCGAGCGGGGGGTGAAGACCATCGAGGTGGATGAGAACGAGCTGCGCCAGCGCGAGCCGAACCTCGATCGGCGCTACACGTTCGCGCTCTACTGCGACGATGGCGGGCACTGCAGCAACCCCGGCGCCTATGTCGCCGCCTTGGTGCGCCATGCGGAATCGCTGGGCGCAAAGCGCGTTGCCGGCACCGCCGAGCGGTTTGAGATCGCGGGTGGCCGCCTCAAGGGCGTGGTCTCTGCTGGCAAGTTGATCGCCTGTGATGCCGCGGTGATCGCCGCCGGCGCCCACTCGCGCGATCTTGCCCATCAGGCCGGCGATCGCGTGGTGCTGGAGACCGAGCGCGGCTATCACGCGGTGATCGAGAGCCCGGAGGTGCAGCCGCGTACGCCGATCATGCCGTCCGACGGTAAGATGGTGCACACGCCGATGGAGGCCGGGCTGCGCATTGCCGGGCAGGTGGAGATCGCCGGGCTCGAGGCGGCGCCGAACTGGAAGCGCGCCGAGGTGCTGCTCGACCACGCCCGCCGCACCTGGCCAGGCCTGCCGAAGGACTTGCCGCCCGAGCGCGTGAAGGTGTGGATGGGCCACCGGCCGTCGACGCCGGACGGCTTGCCCTGCATCGGCCGCGCGTCGGCGTGCCGCGACGTGGTGCACGCCTATGGGCATGGCCATATCGGTCTGGCCTCCGGCGCGATGACCGGGCGGCTGGTTGCGGATATTATCAGCGGGAAGCAGCCGACGATTCCGCTCGAGCCGTTTGATCCGGCGCGGTTTAATTGAGGTAGCAGGGAAGGGCTTCTTTTTGAAAAAAGAAGCAAAAACTTTTTATCCGTTTGCTTCGTGCTCTCCCGCGTGGATGCCAATCGTATAAAAGTTTTTTGGTTCTTTTTTTCAAAAAAGAACCTCTTACTTGCTAAGCTCAGAAACACCCCAAACCAACCAAAGGAAACGCCAATGAAGCTCCGCCTCGCCGCCGCTGCGTTGTTGCTCTCCTCCGGCATGGCCAACGCCCAGCACAACCACGCCGGACATGGCGGGGTCGGCGCGGTGAGCTTTGCGAATTCCTGCGCCCCCGCGGTGCAGGAGGACCTGATGCGCGGCGTCGCGATGCTGCATTCCTTCTGGTATGGCGAGGGCGAGGCGACGTTTCGCTCCGTGCTGGCGCGGGATCCCGGTTGCGCCATCGCGCAGTGGGGCATTGCCTCGCTGCTGATGAACAATCCGCTGGGCGGCGTCGGCGCCGGCCAGGCCGACGCGGTGAAGGCGCAGACGGCCATCGACGCCGGGCGGGTCACCGGCGCCAAGACACAGCGCGAGCGCGACTACCTCGAAGCGGTCGGCCTCTACTACAAGGATTTCGCCACCACGCCGGAAGCCGTCCGTCAGGGTAACCGCGCGAAGGCCTATGAGGCGCTGGCGGCTCGCTATCCCGATGATGACGAAGCGCAGATCTTCAGCGCGCTCTATATCGCCGGCACCCAATCCCAGGCCGACCAGAGTTTTGCTGCCTATCGCAAATCGGCGGTGATCCTGAAGGCGGAGTTCGCCAAGTATCCCGAGCATCCCGGCATCGCGCACTACTTGATCCACGTCTACGACGCACCGCCCCTCGCGGCGGAGGGGTTGGCCTCGGCACGGCTGTATGCCGGGCTCGCGCCCGATGCGCCGCACGCGCTGCACATGCCCTCGCACATCTTCACCCGCGTCGGCGCCTGGGAGGAATCGGCGGCGACCAATGCGCGCTCCTTCAAGGCGGCGGTGGCGAGCAGGGAGTTCGGCGAGGCGTTCCACGCGTCCGATTATATGGTCTACGCCGATCTGCAACTCGGGCGTGACAAGGCGGCGCTGGCGGCCATGGAGGCAGCATTCGCGGTTGGCGGCCGCTCCCCGGCGCCGACGGTGGGTTATGCCGCGGCTGCTATGCCGGCGCGCTATGCCGTCGAGCGGGGTGATTGGCGGGCCGCGATGCTGCTGAGCGAGGCCAAGGGCGGCACGGCAAATACCGAAGCGATGACCTGGTTCGCCCGCGCGATCGGCGCCGCCCGCAGCGGTGATGTCGCCGCGGCCGAGCTGAGCGCCGCCGAGCTGGCGGCCCGCCAGCAGAAGCTGGCCGCTGCCGGCAACGCCTATTGGGCAAGGGAGGTCGATATCCAGCAGCGCGCTGCCGCCGCCTGGATCGCCTTCGCCCGCAAGGACACCAATGCCGCGCTGCTCGCCATGCGCGCGGCGGCGGACCTCGAGGACCGCAACGAGAAGCACATCATCACCCCCGGCCGCGTGCTGCCGGCGCGGGAATTGCTGGGCGACATGCTGCTGGAGGCCGGCCAGCCCGCGAAGGCGCTGGTGGAATACGAGGCTTCCCAGCTGCGCGAGCCCAACCGCTTCCGCGGCTATCTCGGCGCAGCGCGTGCTGCCGACGCGGCAGGCGAGAAGGACAAGGCGCGAGGGTACTACGCCAAGCTGATCGACCTCGCGAAGACCGCCGACACGGCCCGGCCGGAGCTAGTGGCGGCCAAGGCTTACGTCGCGCGGTAGATACTGCTGGTGGGTCAGGATCGGGCCGCTTGACGGCACGGGCCAACCCGGCGCCAGATTTGCCGAGAATCATCCGAGGAAACGCCATGCAACCGCTCGTTCGCACTCGCGGCACCGTCGTCCGGCCGGACTGCACGCTCTATTACGAGGTGACCGGGGAGGGGGCGGGGCCGGCGCTGATCTTCGCCCATGGGCTCGGCGGCAACCACATGTCCTGGTACCAGCAGGTCGCGCATTTCGCGCCGCGCCACCGCTGCGTCGCCTTCGCCCATCGCGGCTTCCACCCCTCGACCCATCTCGATGGCGGGCCGGACCCGGACGACTACGCCGAGGATCTCGCGGCGCTGGTCGGCCATCTCGGCATCGGCGACCACGTGCTGATCGCGCAATCCATGGGCGGCTGGACCAGCGTGGAATACGCGCTCGGCAAGCCGGCGGGCCTCAAGGGCGTGGTGCTGGCGGCAACCACCGGGACGATCGATCCGCGCAAGATCGCGGCCGAATTCAAGCCGGCTCATGCGGAATGGGAAGCGAAGTCCGGCCCGGCGTTGGCGGGGTTCGTGGCCGCGGGCATCCACCCCGCCGGCGGTGCGCGCATGGCCGAGGAGCAGCCGGCGGTGCATCTGCTGTATCGGCACATCGACGATCAGAACGCGGCGCTGAACAAGGAGGCGCTGCGCAGCAAGCTGATGCATGCCCGCCATCGCGCGCCGGAGGAATTGGCGGGGGCGGGCTGCCCGTTCCTGTTGATCGCCAATGACGAGGACATGGTGATCTCACCCCCGGCGATGGCGGCGGTGGCGGCGGCGAACGCCAACGCACGCCTCGCCCGCATCGCGAAGGCCGGGCATTCCGGCTATTTCGAGCGGCCGGCCGAGTTCAACGCGCTAGTTGAAGGGTTCCTCGCTGAGCTTCAGGCGCGGGGGTAGCGCCCCTCGGCGCGGACGTCCTCGGCGATCCGGCGCACGACCCTTGCGGACACGGCGCTGCGCGAGACATAGGCCGCGGCGATGTAGGCGAGCAGGGTGAGCGCCACCACCGCCGCGCGGGTGATGTGCACACTCGGGGCATCGAGGCCGATGCTTGCCCGGTCGGCCAGCAGCACGCCCGCCACCCAGGCGCCCCAGAACCCATAGCGCAGCAGCGTCTCCCAGCGCTCGCGCGATCGCAGCGCGGTTTCGTCAGCCTGGTTCCAGCCTTCCGGCCGCTTGCGGGTATCGGGCACCCGGCGGCGCGGCAATTCGGCCACGACTGGCAGGGCGAGGGCGCCGGCGAGCAGCACGCGCCAGTCATCGCCGAGCCACGCGGTGGCCACTGCGACGGCGAGGACGAAGACCTGCACCGCGATGCGGTGCAGCGGGTGCATCGGTTCAACCAAGGATGGTCGCCCGATCGGCGGGGTAGCCGAATTCACGGGGGCGGATGCCGGCATGCAGCCAGGTGACCAGGGAGTAGATGTCATAGACCGGCAGGCCGAACGCCTCGCGCAGCGCGAAGGCGTAGGGCGGCATGTTGGTGCATTCCAGCAGGATAGCGCCGATATCGGGCGCCATGGCGAGCAGCTCCCGACCGGCATCGAGGATATCCTGCGCGGCGAGACGGACATCCATGTCCTCCTTGCCCGCCTGGATCAGAACGCGGAAGAACTCCTTGCCCCCTTCGGCGCCGACGATCGGGGTATCGGCGGGGATGCCGGCGGCGGCGAGATGGGCCGGCGTCAGGCTCTGCTTGCTGACGGTGATGATGCCGACGCGCTTGCCGGCGGGCAGGGTCGCCTGGATCCAGGGGAATTGCAGCAGGGAGGAGGTGGCGACGGGCACACGTACGTGCTCGGCGATCTCCTTCTGGAAAATCGCCAGGAAGCCGCAATTGGTGGTGATCGCCTCGGCGCCCTGGGCGACCAGATCGGCGGCGGCCTCAAGGAAATCCGGCAGCAGGCCGCGGGCGCCCTGCATCACCACGCGATCGGGGCTGGCGCCCTTCACCACGCGATACATCACCGGGAAGGGCCAGGTGGTGGCGTTGCCCATGTCGCCGGGGATGCGGGGGAAGCGAGCCTCGAGCATGAGGATGCCGAGCGGCGCCCCGTAGACGGCTTTGCCGCCCCGCGCGATGGTTGGCTTGGTGTGTTGCATGTCTCCCCTCTCCCAGCGCCATTGAAGCCGACGGCGCGAAGGGCGAAAATGCCGTAAATCAGACCTGGGGGAAACCATGCCGTATCCCCCCGTTTCCGGGAGCCCCCCCTGACCACCCCGTCTCAAAATGAGCTTGTCGCCGAGATCCGCGCGATGAGCCGCTTGGCTTTTCCCTTGGTGCTGACCCAACTCGCGGGTATCAGCGCAAATGTGCTCGAAATCATGCTCGCCGGGCATCTCAACGCCGCCGTGATGGGCGCCGTCGCGGTCGGCACCAATGTCTGGCACTTCGCCGCGATGGGGTTCATCGGGGTGATGATGTCGCTCGCCCCGGCGATCGCCCAGCTCGACGGGGCCGGACGGCGGGGCGAGGCGGCGGAGCAGTTCATCCAGGCGTTGTGGCTCGGGGGCGCGGTCGGGCTCGCCGGGTGCGCCATGCTGTTGATTTTCGGGCCGCTGCTGATCGGCGCACTCGGCGTCGATCCCGGGCTGGCGGCGGAGGCGACCACCTTTCTGCGCGCGGTGAGCCTCGGTGCCCCGGCCTTGCCGATGTATGTGGCGTGCCGTGGCTTGACCGAGGGGCTATCGATGCCGCGCCCCTCGCTGCTGTTCGGGCTGCTCGGGCTTGCGGTGCTGGCGCCGGTGGGCTGGCTACTGATGTTCCCGCTCGGCCTTGGCTCGTTCGGCACGGGGCTGGCACTGACCTTCACGCTCTGGGTGCAGTTCGCGGCCTTCCTGGTATTCGTGCTGAAAAGCCCGCGCTATCGCGACCTCGCCTGGCCCGCGCGGATCCCCGGGCCGGACCGCGCGATGATGTGGTCGCTGTTCCGTCTCGGCGGCCCGATGGCGGTGAGCCTGCTGATGGAGAGCGGGATGTTCAGCGCCACCGCTTTGCTGATCGGCCGTTTCGGCGCGGTCGCGGTCGCTGGCCATCAGGTGGCGCTTTCGGTTTCGGCGGTCACGTTCATGGTGCCGCTCGGCTTTGCCATCGCCACCACCGTGCGGGTCGGCAATGCCGCCGGAAGGGGCGATCTGGCGGCCGTCCGCCGCTCGGCGGCCACCGGGCTCGGGCTCGCACTGGTGAGCCAGGCCTGTTCGGCCACGCTGATGCTCACGCTGCCACGCGGGATCGCCGGGCTCTACACCATCGATACCGAGGTGATGCAATTCGCCGCCGGGCTGCTGTTTCTTGCCGCGCTGTTCCAATTGTCCGACGGCGCGCAGGCCACGGCGTCGGCCGCGCTGCGCGGCCTGAAGGACGCGAAATTGCCGATGTACATCACCACCATTGCCTATTGGGCGATCGGCATGCCGCTCGGCTGGTTCCTCACCTTCCCGCGCGGCTGGGGCGCGCCTGGCATGTGGTGCGGCCTGATCGCCGCACTCTCAGCGGCCGCGGTGCTGCTCTGGGCGCGGTTCCTGTTGCTCACCGCGCAGATGCGTCGATGATCAATGGTCCTTGGCGTGCATCCGGTCGACCAGGGCGACGCCGAGGGTTGAGAGTACGAACACCAGGTGGATGCCGCCGAGGGCTGCCAGCCTCTCGCCCGAGGCCTCCATCATGTAGGCACGCAGGAGATGGATCGCCGAGATCATCACGATCGACAGCGAGACCTTGAGTTTGACGTTGCCGCTGTCGAGCTTACCAAGCCATTCCGGCGTGGCGTCGGGGTTATCCACCATGATGCGCGAGACGAAGCTTTCGTAGGAGGAGATCGCCACCATCACCATGAGGTTGGCGACCAGCACGAGATCGAGCACGGAGAGCAGCAACAGCAACATCTCCGCCTCGCCGCCGCTCGGCAGTAGGGCGATGAGGTGCCAGAGTTCGCGGCCGACCATCGCGTAGATCACCACCACCGAGATCAGTAGAGCGACATAGAGGGGCAGCAGCAACCAGCGGGCACCCAGCAATGCCGCCTCGATCCATTTTTCCATCGCCCGCCTCCTTGCTCGGCATGTCCTAGCACGGCATCGCTGGGCGAGCGACGGTTTGACCGGCAAAACAACCCCCTGATAAAAGCGAACTTTCGCCGCCGGGGAGGCCGAACATGAGCTATGCCGATATCCTGATCCACGGCGGCCGCGTGTTCCGCGGCCTGCGCGAGGGGTTCGCCGAAGCGGTGGCCATCCATGGCAACCGCATCATCGCCGCCGGCAAATACGATGCCGTTGCCGCCCTGGCCGGCGCGAAAACGCGGCGGATCAATCTCGATGGGCGGGTCGCGGTGCCGGCGTTCAATGACAGCCATATGCACATGCTCTCGCTCGGTCTGTCGATGGCGCAGGTGAGCCTGCGGGCCGAGGAGGTGCGGACGCTCGACGAATTGCTCGGCCGCATCCGCACCGCCGCCAGCAAGGCCCCAAAGGGCGCCTGGGTGGTGGGCCGCGGCTATGACCACACCGCGCTCGATGCCAATCGCCACCCCACCGCCGATGAATTGCAGGCCGCCGCCCCCGATAATCCCGTCTTCATCACCCGCGCCTGCGGCCATGTCGGCGTCGCCAACCGCTCCGCCTTCGCCGTCACCGAAATCGGCCACAACACGCCGGACCCTGAGGGCGGCGCCTTCGATCGCGCGGGCGGCGTGCTCACCGGGCTGGTGAAGGAACGGGCAATGCGCCAGATCCGTGCGCATATTCCGGGCCCCACCGACGCCGATCTGGTCGATGCGATCGAGCGGGCGGGCAATCACATGACGGCCCAGGGCTTCACCGCGATGATGGACGCCAATGTCGGCATGAACGCCGGCTTCCGCGAAATCAGCGCCTATCGCGCCGCCCATGCCGATGGCCGCCTGCCGGTGCGGGCCTGGCTCTGCCTCGCGGGCAACCCCGAGGGCATCGCCGACGAAGCCTGGGACGCCGGCATCCGCCCGATGCAGGGTGACGACATGCTGCGCTTCGGCGCCATGAAGGTGTTCGCCGATGGTTCGATGGGCGGGCGCACGGCGGCGGTGAGCGTGCCCTATGAGGGCGGCGGCGGGAAGGGAATGTTCATGTTCCCGCCCGAAACCCTGAAGGGGCTGCTCAAGAAATACCACCGCCAGGGCTGGCAGCTCGCCATCCACGCCATCGGCGATGCCGGCATTGAGGTGACGCTTCAGGGCATGGAGGAGGCTGACAGCGCCGACATGCCGGTAGCCGGACGGCGCCACCGCATCGAGCACTGCGAATTCATGGCCGACGGCCAGACCGCCCGCATGGCCGCTCGCGGGATCGAGGCAGTGCCGCAGGCGATCTTCCTTTACGAGTTCGGCGACAACTACATCGCCTCCATCGGCCGCGCCCGCGCCCACGGCTGCAACCCCATGCGCACCTGGTTCGCCGCCGGCATGAACCCCGCCGCTGGGTCCGACGCACCGGTCTCCTCCACCGACCCGTTCCGCAACATCGCCACCATGATCCTGCGCCGGACCGATCGCGGCACGCTGATCGGCGCTTCCGAGGCGATCAGCGTGGCCGAGGCGGTCCATAGCTACACCTGGTGCGGCGCCTATACCCAATTCGCCGAGGATCGCCGTGGCCGCATCATGCCGGGCCAACTCGCCGACATCGCCATCCTCTCGCAGGACATCTTCGTCATCCCGCCCGAGCGTATCCCCGAAACCAGGGCCGACCTCACTTTGCGCGGCGGGCGGGCGGTGTTCGACCGGCACGGCGCGCTCGCGTAAGGACTGGCTCTGGCCCGAGTCTTGCCTTAACGAATGCAGTGACTTGAACGTGGAGGCGGAGCGGCATCGTGGCATTCGATGAAATGCGCGGGATCGGCAAGGGCAAGCGGGTGCGCGAGCCCTATCGTGGCGTGTCCGAATGGCTGGAAGGCCATACCGGCGAGGAACTGCACCGCAAGTCCAGCCAGGCGGAATCGATGTTCCGCCGCACCGGCATCACCTTCGCCGTCTATGGCGCGCAGGAGGCGTCTGAGCGGCTGATCCCGTTCGACATCGTGCCGCGCATCATCAGCGCCGCCGAGTGGCGCAAACTCGCCGCCGGCATCGAGCAGCGGGTGCGCGCCCTCAACGCCTTCATGTATGACATCTACCACCGCCAGGAGATCCTGCGCGCCGGGCGCGTGCCGGTGGACCTGGTGATCCAGAACGCCGCTTTCGTGCCGGAGATGATGGGCGCCGAACCGCCGCGGGGCATCTACTCCCACATCATGGGCATCGACATCGTGCGCACCGGGGAGAACGAGTTCTCGGTGCTGGAGGACAACACGCGCACGCCCTCGGGGGTCTCCTACATGCTGGAGAACCGCGAGACGATGATGCACATGCTGCCCGATCTCTTCCGCGCCAATCGCGTCGCCCCCGTCGAACGCTACCCGGAGGACCTGCGCGCAACGCTGGAGAGCGTGGCCCCCTCCAATCTCGATCGCGAACCCACCATCGCCGTGCTCACCCCCGGCCTGCACAACTCTGCCTATTTCGAGCACTCCTTCCTCGCCGACCGCATGGGCGTGGAACTGGTCGAAGGGCAGGACCTTGTGGTCACCGGCGGCCAGCTGATGATGAAAACCACCCAGGGGCTCAAGCAGGTCGACGTCGTCTACCGCCGCATCGACGACGATTTCCTCGATCCCCTCGTCTTCAACCGCGACAGCATGCTCGGCGTCCCCGGCATTTTCGATCTCTACCGCGCCGGCCGCGTCACCATCGTCAACGCCCCGGGCACCGGCATCGCCGACGACAAGTCGATCTACAGCTACGTGCCCGACATCATCGAGTTCTACACCGGCCGCCCGCCGATCCTGCAGAACGTGCACACCTACAACTGCCGCAAGCCCGACGAACTGACCTATGTGCTTGAGAACATGGCCGATCTCGTGGTGAAGGAGACGCACGGCTCCGGCGGCTACGGCATGCTGGTCGGCCCGGCCTCCACCAAGGCCAAGGTTGAGGAGTTCCGCGCCAAGGTGAAAGCCAACCCGCACGGCTACATCGCCCAGCCCACCCTGGCGCTCTCCACCTGCCCGACGCTCACCACCGAGGGCCTCTCGCCCCGCCATGTCGATCTCCGGCCCTTCGTGCTGCTCGGCGACCGCATGCGCCTTACCCCCGGCGGCCTCACCCGCGTGGCCCTCACCAAGGGCTCCCTGGTGGTGAATTCCAGCCAGGGCGGCGGAACCAAAGACACCTGGGTGCTGGAGGAGTAGGGACCATGCTCGGCCGCACTGCGAATGATCTGTACTGGATGGCCCGCTACATGGAGCGGGCCGAGAACATCGCCCGCCTCCTCGAGGTCGGCTACCGGCTAACCCTGCTGCCCCAGGAGGGCGGCAATTCCGAATGGCGTGCCACCTTGCGCAGCGCCGGCTGCGAGGCCGATTTCCTCGCCCGCCACCAGCGGGTGGAAACGGCCGGCGTCGTCAACTACATGCTGCTCGACAAGGATAATCCATCGAGCGTGCTCGCCTGCCTCTCCACCGCCCGGCGCAACGCCCGCGCCCAGCGCACCGCCATCACGCGGGACATGTGGGAGAGCCTCAACGCCGCCTATCTCGACTACCCCGCCTTCGCCGCCAGCTGCCTCGCGGCCGGCGAGTTGCCCCAGTTGCTCGACTGGATCCGCGATCGCTCGGCCCTGTTCCGCGGCGCCATGCTCAACACCATCCTGCGCAACGACACCTTCTACTTCACCCAGCTCGGCACCTTCATCGAGCGGGCCGATAACACGGCCCGCATTCTCGACGTGAAATACTACGTCCTGCTGCCCGAGAACGAACTCGCCGGCGGCGGCGTCGACAGCACGCAGCTCTCCGCCATCCTGCGCTCGGTCTCCGCCCATCGCAGCTTCCGCTGGGTCTACCGCGACGCCTTCAAACCCTGGCACATCGCGGATTTCCTCATCCTCAACCACGAAATGCCGCGCTCGCTGCGCTCCTGCTACATGGAGCTGGCGGCCAGCCTCGCCGGACTCGCGGAGTCCTACGGCACCGTGGCGCCCTGTGCCGCCACCGCCGAATCCACCCTGCGGCAACTCCAGGGCGGCGACATGAAGCACATCCTGCAAGCCGGGCTGCATGACTTCCTGGTCGCCTTCATCGCGAACAACAACCGCCTGGCGAGTGAAATCGCCAGCGCCTATCACTTCAACGGCTGATCGGCGGCCTCGATGCTCATCTCGATCGAACACACCACCCGCTACCACTACACCTCGGAAGCCTCCTACAGCATCCAGAGCCTGCGGCTGACCCCCTGCAGCTTCGAGGGCCAACGCGCGATCGACTGGCAGATCGTCTCCCACCCCACCGGCCGCCTCACCGAAACGCGGGACGGCTTCGGCAACGCGCTGCATCTCCTCACCGTCGAGGGGCCGCACCGCATGGTGGAGATCACCGCCCGCGGCCATGTCGAGGTGGAGGACCGCGCCGGCCTGGTGCGCGGCCTCGCCGAAACCGTGCCGCTGCGGGTCTATCTCCGCCGCACCGCGCTCACCGCCCCCGATGCCGCGATCGAGGCGCTGGTGACCCCCATTCCCCCGGGCGGCACGGTGCCCTGGCTGCATGACCTCATGGCCCGCATCCGCGGCAAGGTGGAATACCGCACCGACGTCACCGGCGCCGAAACCACGGCCTCCGAGGCGCTGGCGTCGGGGCAGGGGGTCTGCCAGGACCATGCCCATATTTTCATCGCCGCTGCCCGCGTTGCCGGCATTCCCGCCCGTTATGTGACGGGCTACCTCCTGATGGAGGCCGGCCCGGTCGAACCCGCCCACCACGCCTGGGCCGAAGCCTGGGTCGATGGGCTCGGCTGGATCGGCTTCGATGTCGCCAATCTCATCTGCCCCACCGACCGCTACGTGCGGTTGGCGGCGGCGCTGGATGCGACCTATGCTGCCCCGATTCGAGGCTCCCGCCGCGGTGGCGGAGATGAGTCGCTCGAGGTTCACGTCCAGGTGCAGCAGCAAAGCCCACAACAATGACCTACGCCGTCGCCCTTCGCCTCGATCAGGGCATCGTCTTCGCCGCCGATACCCGCACCAACGCCGGCGTCGACAACATCTCGCGCTTCCGCAAGCTGCACTACTGGAACAAGCCCGGTGACCGCTCACTGGTGCTGCTCACCGCCGGCAACCTCGCCGTCACCCAGTCCGTCGTCAGCGTCCTCAACGAGCAGCTGGAGGCCGAGCCCGACCCCAAGCGCCCCACGCTCTTTACCGTCAGCTCGATGTACCGCGCCGCCCGCCTGATCGGCTCCGCCGTGCGCGATATCCGCGATGTCGACGGCCCGGCGCTCGAAGCCAGCGCCGGTTTCGCCGCCTCCTTCATCCTCGGCGGCCAGATCGGCAACGAGCCGCCGCGGCTGTTCCAGATCTACGCCGAGGGCAATTTCATCGAGGCGACCGACGACACGCCCTATCTGCAAATCGGCGAGCACAAATACGGCAAACCGATCCTCGACCGTGTCACCCAATCCTCCATGCGGCTCGGCGAGGCCGCCAAGCTGATCCTGCTCTCCTTCGATTCCACCATGCGCTCCAACCTCTCGGTGGGCATGCCGATCGACCTCCTGGTCTACGAAACCGGCTCCCTCGACATCCGCCAGGTCCGCCGCATCGACAACGACGACGAATACTTCCGCCGCCTCTCCAAAGCCTGGTCCGACGCCCTGCGCGGCTCGGTAGAACGCATGGAAGAATTCCAAGTCTAGCTAAGTTCGCTCGCCGCCCCTTACTTCTCCCTCTCCCGCGTTTGCGGGAGAGGGTAGGGGTGAGGGTAGTGCGGCCAAGCCGCGCCCTCGCCAATATTCCCCTGTCAAAGACCAACAACCACGCCAAAACCCCCGCGCACCGCCCTCAGGCCATGCCGGTTCCCCACGCTCCAAACCTGAATCCCGCCCAAGGCGGCCCCCGCCCCACCACCCAGGCCGGCACAAAACGCCAGGGCAGCGGCAAACTCAGCGCCCGCCGATGCCGCGCAGGCAGCAACCGCCCATTGCGCCACGGCGCCGGCACCGCCACCCACTCCACATACGGCTCCACCTCAAACGAAATGGCGGCTTCCGCCTCCAACACCGCGGCCAGCGTTCCCTCTAGCGCCGCCGCCCGAGTACCCGCGCCGTTCCGCCGCATCCAACCGAACACCGCGTACAGCAGCGCGCCCAGCATCTCGCCGATCAGAGCGGCGATGCCGGGTGTGGGCGCGGTCAGCAGGGCAGGCGGCAGGCTCATAGGTCTTCGGTCACTCCAAAAGTTGGAAAGGAACATACGAGCAACTTATGCACGCAGTCAAGCGAAATTTCCTCCCATGGAAAAATATCCACTCCGCCAAACCGCCCCGCCTTGCCCTCACCGCCGCCCTGGTCAATCCTGCCCATCCCCCGCCCCACGAGGACCAGCCCATGGCCAATCTCAAAATCACCCTCGCCTGCGCCGACTATGCCCGCGTCATGCCCCTCGCCACCGGCGCGGTGAAGCCGGAAGGGATCGACCTAACCATGGCCCTCGGTGACAGCGGCTCCTGGCCCAAGCGCGCCAATGCCCTCAGCCTCGCCGCCCGCTCGCCCGATGTGGACGGCGGCGAATGGTCCTGCGCCCAGCATCTCTACGCGGTCGATCGCGGTGACCGCATGAACGTCGGCCTGCCCATCTTCCCGCTGCGCAACTTCACCGCGCGCGACATCTACGTCCGCAAGGGCGGTCCGATCCGCTCCGCCGCCGATCTCAAGGGCGCCCGCGTCGGCTCCTATAGCTACACCGCCTCCGGCAGCATCTGGTACCGCCACCTCCTGCGCCATCTCGGCGCGCCGCCCGAGAGCTTCACCTGGTGGATCGGCAATATCGACGCCCCCTGGTCCGCCCCCTTCGACCAGAAACTCCCCGATGGCGTCTTCAACGCCCCCGCCGACCATTCGCTCTCGACCATGCTGATCGAGGGCGAACTCGATGCCATCCTCTCGCCCCCGCGCCCCGAGCGCTACCACCCCACGAATGGCCCGATCGCCCGGCTCTTCCCCGAGTTCCGCCCGGTCGAGGAGGGGTATTTCGCCGCAACGCGCTGCTTCCCGCCGCAGCACCTCATCGTCGTCCGCCGCGCGCTGTTCGAGGCCAACCCCTGGATCGCCAAATCCCTCACCGACGCCTTCGCCGCCGCCGAGGCGATGTTCGTCGCCTCCATCCGCGGCTTCCCCTACGCCACCCCCTGGCTCGAGGAGGAGTTGGAGAAAACCATCGCCGCCATGGGGACGGACTTCCACCCCGTCGGCTACGACGCCTGCGCCCATGAGATCGACGCCTTCGCCGCCGAAGCCCACCGCATGGGGTTCACCGCGAAAAGATTGACGTCAGCCGATTATTTCGCGGACTATCTCGCCGCATAGGCCGAAAAGGCGAGGGGGGCACGATGACGGAGCGCTACCGCTGGATCATCGTCGCCCTAGGCGCCCTGCTCGGCTGCATGTCAGCCGGCACGATGTTCTCCCTCGCCGTCTTCCTCGACCCCATGGCCGCCGCCACCGGCTGGTCCCGCGCGGGGATTTCCAGCGCGATGACCATCAACTTCCTCGCCATGGCGCCCGCCTCCTTCCTCTGGGGCGCCTTGTCGGACCGTATCGGCCCCCGCCCGGTGCTGCTGATCGGCAGCGTGATGCTCGGCCTCGGCACCGCGCTGGCGAGCCGCGCCACCTCGCTGCTGGAATTCCAGATCGTCTACGGCCTCCTCGTCGGCATCGGCACGGCGGCGATTTTCTCGCCGCTGATGGCAACCGTCGTGCTGTGGTTTGACCGCCAGCGCAGCCTCGCCGTCTCCCTGGTTTCGGCCGGCATGGCGGTGGCGCCGATGACCGTCTCGCCCTTCGCGCGCTGGCTGGTCTCCGAATGGGATTGGCAAACCGCGCTGCTCGGCGTCGGCGTCCTGGCCTGGGCGACGATGATCCCGGCGGCGCTCCTGGTGCGTCGCGCGCCCGCCACTGCCCGGGGCGGGCCAGCCGCCGCGGGTGCCGGGATGACCACGCTCCAGGTGCTCCGCACGCCGATCTTCGCGGTGATCGCCCTCACCTGGTTCTGCTGCTGCGCCACCCATGCCGGCCCGATTTTCCACACCGTCAGCTACGCCATCACCTGCGGCATCGCGCCCTTGGCGGCAGTGACGATTTATAGCGTCGAGGGCCTCGCCGGCCTGCTCGGGCGCCTGGTGTTCGGCCTCGCCGGCGATCGCTACGGCGCCAAGCGGGCGCTGGTGGTCGGGCTGATGGTGCAGGCCACCGCCGCCGGCACCTATTTCTTCACCAGCCACATCGCCGAGTTCTATGCCGTCGCCATCGTGTTCGGCATGGCCTATGGCGGGGTGATGCCGCTCTACGCGGTGCTGATCCGCGAGAATTTCCCGCCCCAACTCATGGGCGGCATCATGGGCGCCGGCAGCCTGGTGGCCAATCTCGGCATGTCCATCGGCCCGCTGGCGGGCGGCCTGATCTACGATCAGTTCGCGAGCTATGGCTGGCTCTATATCGGCTCCTTCGGCATCGGCTGGGGCGCGGTGCTCATCGCGCTCACCCTGCGCCCGCCACGCGGCGCCGCCCCGCTGGCCCAGCCGGCCTAGGCAGAACCTCCCCCCTCCCGCGTTTGCGGGAGGGGTCGGGGGAGGGTGGCGCCACCCGCATAGTGTTTCCCCGCAGGGCAATGATCGCCCCTTGACGCCGGCGGCCCCTCGGCCCGCTTAATACCACGCCGCACACGCGCCCTATCGATGCCGCCCGCAACGCCGGGCCCCGCCCTCCCCACCGGAGACCGATGACATGCGCCGTCTGCTTCCCGCCGCCTTCGCCCTTGCCTTTACCGCCACCGCCGATGCCCAAACGCTGCGCATCGGCATGAACAACGACCCCGACATCCTCGACCCCACGCTGTCGCGCACCTTCGTCGGCACCAACGTGATGACCGGCATCTGCGACAAGCTGGTCGATCTCGATGCCCAGCTGAACATGGTGCCCCGCCTCGCCACCTCCTGGGAATATCCCGACAGCAAGACCATCATCCTGCATCTCCGCCCCGGCGTGCTCTTCCACGACGGCGAGAAAATGGATGCGGCCGCGGTGAAATACACGCTGGATCGGCACCTCACCTTCCCCGGCAGCTTCCGCCGCAACGAGCTCGCCGCCGCCGACCGCATCGAGGTGGTCGATCCGCTGACGGTGCGCGTCGTCCTGAAACAGCCCAACGCCGCCTGGCTCGCCCAACTCACTGACCGCTCCGGCATGATGATCTCGCCCAAAGCGGCCGAGGCCGCCGGCAAGGATTTCGGCCTCCGCCCGGTCTGCGCCGGCCCCTTCAAATTCACCGAGCGCGTCGCGCAGGACCACATCACGCTCGACCGCTTCGCCGACTATTGGGACAAGGGGAACATCCATTTCGACCGGGTGATCTATCGCCCGATGATCGACAGCTCCGTGCGTCTGGCCAATCTCCAGGCCGGCGCCGTCGAAATCGCCGATATCGTGCCAACCGACGCCGAGACGGTGGCGAAGAACCCCAAGCTCAAGCTCTCCACCGCCAGCAGCCTCGGCTACACCGGCCTCACCATCAACATTGGCAACAACCAAGCCGCCGATACCCCGCTCGGCCGCGACGCTCGGGTGCGCCAGGCGCTGTCCCTCTCGATCGATCGTGAGGCGGTGATCCAGGTGGTCTTCGCCGGCCAATACACCCCCAACGCCCAGCCAGTCTCCCCCGCCCATCCCCTCCACGTCGCCACCCACAAGCCGCCGGCGCGTGATGTCGCCAAGGCCCGCGCGCTGCTGGCCGAAGCCGGGGTGAAGACGCCCTACGTTGTGAAGCTGATGATCCCCAATTCGCCGCAGGGCGTGCAGGTCGGCGAGGTCGTGCAGTCCATGGCCGCCGAGGCCGGCATCGCCATCCAACCGGTGGTGATGGATTTCGGCACCACGCTGGCCGCCTCTCAGAAGGGCGACTATCAGGCCTTCTTCATCGGCTGGTCCGGCCTGCTCGACCCCGATAGCAACGTCTGGTCCTTCCTGCACAGCGGCGCCGCGCTCAACACCGCGCAATACGCCAACCCCAAGGTCGACGCCCTGCTCGACCAGGCCCGCGAAACCACCGACCTCGCGGCCCGCCGCGCGCTCTACGCCCAGGTCTGGGCGCAAGAGAGCCAGGACCTGCCGATCATCTACCTCTGGAGCCCCCGCTACATCATCGGCCACGTCGCCGGGCTGAAAGGCTTCCAGACCATGCCGGACGGCATCATGCGACTGCAGGGAGTGAGCCTCACACCCTAACCAGTTAGAGAAGACTGACGGGGTCTCCCGGCCGCACCATGCCCTCCACCAGCACCGCGGCGTAGACCCCGGCATTTCCCCCGTGGTCGCGCGCGACATGCCGCAGTATCGCCGGGTCCGCCTCGGCGGTATCGGGGTCGAGCGTGATCATTTTGCAGCGCGGGTCGGCCTCCAGCAGTATCGCCTCGGCTTTGCCACCGAGGCGGATGCGCTGGCCGATCAGCGCCTCCTCGGCGAACCCGCCGCCGTCGAGGTCAAGATAGAGGTTCTGCCGGAACCGCCGGAGATCGAGCACCCGCCCGGTCTCGGCGGAAAGTTGCGCGATGGTGGCGAGCGAAATCAGCGACAAGGGCCGGCAATCCGTCAGCCCCCGCTCGGAGCGCGGCAGCAGCACGGCGCCGAGCCGGGCGGCGAGGGCAGGGGAGTCGATGGCGAGCGTCTCGCCCTCCGGCATCTCCACATCCAGCGCATAGGCCGCTTCCGGCGCGTAAAGCGGCGTAATGCCTGGCCCGAGGCGGGCGGCGGCGGCGAGATCGGGCGGCGCCGCCATGGCCGCCGGATCGCAAAACCGCGGCCGCATCAGCAGCATCGCCGCCTGCTCGCGCGCAGTCATGAACGGAAACCCGGCATGGCCGCCCTGCTTGCGGAACGCATAGGCCCGGTCGCCATACACCCCGGCAAAACCGAGAAACCCGGCATCCACCACCTCGCCGGCCATGGATTTCACCGGATAGCGCCAGACCTCGGCCACACGCCCGATCTCCTGCATCTCAGCCCCCCTGCTGTTGTGCGAAACCGCCGCCCGCGCGAAGCTTTCACCGCCGCGAGGAGGTACGCC
>CAIPLM010000215.1 GCA_903865895.1 uncultured Rhodospirillales bacterium
ACACGGCCGCCACCTGGATGGCGATCGCCGGCATCCCATTGCAGGAAATCGCCCGTTTCCTGGGGAACAGTCTCGCAATGGTGGAGAAGGTCTATGCCAAGCACAGCCCCGATTATCTGCGCCGGGCGGCCGATGCATTAAGGGGCACACTGGCACCGATAACCGCAGCCTGAAATGGGGTAAGTCCCTGGTGCTGCACGACAGGATTGAACTGTCGACCTCTCCCTTACCAAAATCCTGCGTCCCCACGCAGACGGCGGAAAACTGCGGGGAGCGGGTGCCAGGATTAAACATTTTCGCTCACCATGTTGGCATTTCCGGGCCCAGTGGGCCGGACTCGCTATGACGATTTCCGCTTGACGAGATACACTTTAAGTGTATTATCGCATGCATGGACGGCGGGATGGCCCGCTGGAAATCGGAGAAGCCGAGATGACCGACAAGCAAGCCTCTTTTATCAGTTTTCTGGCCCGCAAAGCCGGGTTTCGCAACGCCACCCACGCTTGGGTCGATTTTGCCGGCGTTGATATCGCCAGCGACAAAAGCCGCATTACCTGCCGCGATGCCAGCAGCATGATCGACTGGCTCAAGGCCGGCGCAACCCCGGAAGTGGAAGCGGTCTGATGTTCACCCTGCACCTGTTCCGCGACGCTTCCGCCATACCTCGCGCTCGGCTGTTTCGTGAAACTACCCTGCAAGCCGAGAGCATCAAGGCCTACCCTTCATTCAGCGGCGACCTTCAAGACGAGCCATTCCGCCGAGCGACGGATCATGAGGTGATCGTTTTCAAGAGCCGCCGCGCGGCCATCAAGCGTGCGGTGGCGTTCGGCGCCGATCGGGTTGATTTTTTCGATTGCCACACGCTGGCTGTCCGGTGACCACCACCGCAGCCCTGCTGATCGACCGGTGCGGCCTCTCTCAGCGAGAGGCCGCTGACGTGTTGGGGGTCAGCATCAACACGATCAAATCGTGGATGGCCGGGCGGGCAAGTCCTCGGCCTGGAGTGATTGCCGAGCTGCGGGCGCTCTATGCTCGGATTGAGCATGCGGCGGAGGAGGCGCTGGCGGTGATCGCGGCGCACCCGGACGCGGGCGAGATCGAGCTTGGTTTCGCGACCGATGACCATGAGGCGCAAGGGCGCGGCTGGCCATGCGTCGGCGCGCAGGCGGCGATGCTAGGGATTGTGGCGGCGCGATGCGGGCGGCCGGTGCGGCTTGTGCCGCGCGGCTCTACCCAGGCCACGGCCGCGGCGGCTGGTTTGCACGGTTGCTGAAACGACGAAGGCCGCCGGGGTTTCCCCTGGCGGCCTTTTCGGTGGGTGCGCGATATGGTCACCCCAAGCTGAACAGATCCCGCCGCGCACCTGGTGACGAGATCAGCAGCTCGGCGAAGGTGCCGGCGCCGCCGGCGTGGCGGGTGCTGGCGTGGGCTCCGGTGCCGCCTGGGGGGCGACGATCGCGGCGGCGAACATGTCCGCCTCGCGGTCGCGGCGGCCGAGCAGGCCGGCCATGCCGGGGAGTGGCTGCCAGTCCTTCTCCAGCGCGTCCGGGTTTGTGACCCACAACCGCTTCATGGCGCGGATCTGGCGGGGCACCGCATCGAGGTGGCCATCGTTGATGGCGGCGGCGATCGCGCGCATCTCGCGGTGGCGATCGTCCTGCACGTGGAAGCTGCAGCCGCGATTGTAGACCAGAGATACCAGCGATGCGCGTGCGGGCCGCGGCAGCAGGGCGGCGCCGGGGATGGCGCGGCAGAGCTGTGCAGCCACCTGGGGGATCGATCGGCCGCGGAACACCAGGATGGCCGCGCTGTAGTCGATCGAGATATCGCGCAGGGCAGCTGCCAGGGGCTTGGCTTTGTCGCCCTGGACGCCGCAGCACTTGGCGAGCCGCGTGGTCCAGGCCGGCGGCAGCAGGGCCTCCCAGTCCGCGCGGAACTGGGCCTCGGTGACGGTGCCGACGTCATAGCCGATGCCGATGGTGACGCCGGAGGCGCCGTCGGGCCAGGTCGGCGCGGACAGGGTGTGCCGGTAGACCAGCTCGTCGGTGACTTCCTCGGCGATGATGAAGGCTTCGCCCTCGGCGCCGATCGAGATGTCGGCGCTCATCGGGCCAAAGGGCGCGGCGGCGCCCCTCCCTGCTGCTGCACCAGGCCGGTGATGGCCGAATGCATGGTCGAGCCGATGGTGTCGGCGTTCTGGCGGCTGCCGGTGCTGCTGCCGAAGAAGAAGCCATTCACCTGCTGCGCGTTGCTGGCGAAGTAGCCGACGATGGCGCCGATCAGGCCGGCGACGGCCATCCAGATCCCCTGGTTTTCCGGGGTGATCTTGAGGTCGCCGCGCAGCGCGAAGTAGCAGCCGATCAGCACCAGCATCGCGATGATCAGGAAGCTGAGGATGTTGACCCAGGCGAGCTGATCCGCCGTGACGTTGCCGGCCTTGAGGGCCTCGCCGCGCATCATGCGCGAGCTGGCGCGATCGGCTGCATCGAGCCGATCCGGCTCAAGCTGCAGATCGGCCATATGCGCCTTAAACGCATTGTCGGCGTTCTTGAGCGCCAGCAGCTGCTCCGGCGTGGCGTTTGCCACGGCCTGGCTCACCTGGTCCGGCTGGGTCTCGGGGGCCAGGCCAAGGGCGTTGCAGACCAGGCCGACGGCGGTGCCGGCGAGCGGGCCGCCGAGGGCGCGGGCGAGGAGCGGCGCGACCGTGCCAAGCACGCCGCCCGCCGTTTTCAGGAAGTCTTCCATGTTTC
>CAIPLM010000216.1 GCA_903865895.1 uncultured Rhodospirillales bacterium
ACACGGCCGCCACCTGGATGGCGATCGCCGGCATCCCATTGCAGGAAATCGCCCGTTTCCTGGGGAACAGTCTCGCAATGGTGGAGAAGGTCTATGCCAAGCACAGCCCCGATTATCTGCGCCGGGCGGCCGATGCATTAACGGGCACACTGGCACCGATAACCGCCGCCTGAAATGGGGCTAAGTCCCTGGTGCTGCACGACAGGATTGAACTGTCGACCTCTCCCTTACCAAGGGAGTGCTCTACCACTGAGCTAGTGCAGCGCCGGGGCAGGGCTAACTACAAGCGCCGCGCGCCGGTTGCAAGCCTCAGTGTGCGGCTCCGAGATACGCAGCGCGCACGGCAGGGTCGTCGCGAAGGGCGGTCGCGGGGCCCGAGGCGGTGACACGGCCGTTTTCCAGCACGTAGCCGAAGTCCGCAACCTCCAAGGCGGCAGCGGCGAACTGCTCGACGAGCAGCATCGTCACCCGCTCCGCCTTCAGCCGGGCGATGATCGCGAACACTTCCTCCACCAGCCGTGGCGCAAGGCCCATCGACGGCTCATCGAGCAGCAGCACCAGCGGGTTCAGCATCAGGGCCCGGGCCATTGCCAGCATCTGCTGCTCGCCGCCCGATAGCGTGCCGGCGAGCTGGGCGCGGCGTTCGGCAAGACGGGGGAATAGGCCGTACATGCGGTCGAGGTCGGCCTGCACATCGCCCTTCGGCCGCCGCCCAGTGACGCGGGTGAAGGCGCCGAGCAGCAGGTTATCGGCCACCGGCAGGGTCGGGAATACGCGCCGCCCCTCGGGCGAATGGGCCATGCCGCGCCCGGCGATGGCGTGCGGCGCGAGGCCGGTGATGTCCGCCCCGTTCAGTGTGATCCGCCCGCCCTGCGGCGCGATCATGCCGGAGACCGCGCGCAGTGTGGTGGTCTTGCCGGCGCCATTGGAGCCGATCAGCGTCACCAGCTGCCCCTCCGGCACGTGCAGCGAGACCTCCTGCAGCACCTGCACCTTGCCATAGCCCGCAACCAGATTTTCGACCTTGAGCATGTCCCGTCTCCCCTCAGGCCGCTTCGGCGTGGCTGCCGCCGAGATAGGCGGCGATCACCTTGGGATCGGACTGCACCTCCGCCGGCCGCCCCTCGGCGATTTTCTGGCCGAAATCCAGCACGGTCACGGTGTCCGACAGGGTCATCACCACGTCCATGTGATGCTCGATCAGGATCAGGGTGATCCCGTGGTCACGGATTTTGCGGATGATGTCGATCAGCTCCTTGATGTCCGGCGCCGTGAGCCCCGCGGCCGGCTCGTCGAGCAGCAGCAGTTTGGGGTCGAGCGCCAGCGCGCGGGCGATCTCGAGCAGGCGCTGCTTACCGTAGGGCAGGTTGCGCGCTTCCTCCTGCGCCAGATCGACGAGGCCGACGAATTGCAGCAGGCCCAGCGCGCGCGTCGTCGCATGAGCGTCTTCGCGCGTGTAGCGAGGCAGGTGCAGCGCCACGTCGACGAGGTTGCTCGCGAAGCTGTGGTGCAGGCCGACCATCACGTTCTGCAGCGCCGTCATTTCGCCGAACAGCTGCACGTTCTGGAAGGTGCGCGCGATGCCCGACAGCGCGATGTCCGACGTGGTGCGGCCGACGATCGAGCGGCCGGCGAACTCGAGCGTTCC
>CAIPLM010000217.1 GCA_903865895.1 uncultured Rhodospirillales bacterium
CAGTTCGGCGCGTTCGGTCACCTCGGTCCCGGCGATGATGAAGGAGCTGATCTCGGAGCCCGAGCCCCCGGCGAGATCCGGCTCGGCGGCGAGCAGGAGCAGCGCGACCTCACGACAGGACCGGTAACTCTGGAATTGCATGAACCAGGCTGCATGCTCGCGCTTCATTGGCAAGGTGAGCTCAGTAGAGCTCAGCCAGTCGAACAGGTACGTCAATGCCGGACCCACGGCCATCGCGATGGCCACTGACTGGCCTGCCTACGCCAGACTCGTGGCGGTCGCTCCGGCAGGCCAGTCAGTCGCCGCCTACACCACCAGCGGGGACACGACCAGTCGGGATCGTCCGACAATACTGGTATACCCCGGGCTTCGCATGCTTTTGAGGTATGCCGTTGTGTTCATCTGAGACCACGATTTGGGGCACCATTTGGGGCACCAAACTGCCTCAAAATTGGCAGTATTTCGGGGGTTTCAGAGATTTCCAGTATCGTTGCGAAATTGGCGGAGGGGATGGGATTCGAACCCACGGTACACCTTTACAGTGTACAACGGTTTAGCAAACCGCCGCCTTCAGCCGCTCGGCCACCCCTCCGCCGGGAGAGACACGACGTTTGCAAAAGTGCTTCTACGGGGTCAGGGCCGCCCCGTCAAATGATGTGACGGGGCAGTGCCTGAGCGGGTCAACCGAGCGAGACCTCGAAGCCGCGCTTGGTGGCCGGGCGGGCCATCATGGATTCGTACCAGCGCTTCACGTTGGGGAAATCCGCGAGATCCACCTGGTGTCGGGTGTGGCGCCAGGCCCAGCCGAGGATGGCGAAATCGGCGATCGAGAGATCACCGGCGAAGAACTCCACATCCGCGAGGCGGCGGTCGGCCACCGCATAGAGGCGGCGGGTTTCCTTCATGTAGCGGGCGAGGCCGTAGCGACGGTCCGCTTCGTTTTCCAGCGCGATGAAGTGGTGCACCTGGCCGGGCATCGGACCGAAGCCGGCCATCTGCCACATCAGCCATTCCAGCACCGGCACCTGGGCACGGATGTCGGACGGCCAGAATTTTCCGGTCTTCTGGCCGAGATAAATCAGGATGGCGCCCGATTCGAAGATGCTGATCGGCTGGCCGCCGGGGCCATCGGGGTCGATGATGGCGGGGATCTTATTGTTCGGGCTGATCTTCAGGAAGGCCGGCGCGAACTGCTCGTCCTTGGAGATGTTCACGGGGTGCACGTTGTAGGGCAGGCCCATCTCCTCCAGGGCGGCGCTGATTTTGCGGCCGTTGGGGGTGTTCCACGTATAGAGTTCGATGCTCATGGCGCTCTCCGGCGGGGGGGGTGGCGAAGTATCGGGCAGCGGCGGCGGTTCGGCAAATCGCCCTGCCCTTCCCATTCCGGCGCCGCGGGCACAGAGTTGCGGCAGGACAACCGGAGCCCCGCCATGGCCGACCCCACACTCTTTCTGTCGATTGCCGAGGTAACCGGCCGTTTCCGCAATGGCGATCTCACGCCAGGCGCGCTCGCGGAGTTGCATCTGGCCCGCATTGCCGAGGTGGAGCCGCGGCTGGCGGCGTTCCAGATCATCGATGCCGAAGGGGCACGGGCGATGGCGACGGCGGCGGATGCGCGCTGGCGGGCGGGGCGGCCGCTCTCGCCGCTCGATGGCGTGCCGATGACGATCAAGGACAATGTCGACGTCGCCGGCCACCCCACCCGTAATGGCTCCCTGCTTTCGTCCGATGCCCCCGCGGAGGCGGATGCGCCGGTGGTGGCGCGGCTGCGCGAGGCGGGGGCGGTGTTCCTGGGAAAGACGACGACGCCGGAATTCGGCTGGAAGGGGATTACCGACAGCCGCCTGCGCGGGGCGCGCACGCGCAACCCGTGGAACACGGATCATTCGCCCGGCGGCTCCTCCGGTGGTGCGGCGGCGGCGCTGGCGGCTGGGGTGGGCACCATCGCCTTCGGCAATGATGGCGGCGGGTCAATCCGCATCCCCGCGTCGTTTTCAGGGGTGTTCGGCCTCAAGCCGAATTTCGGCCGGGTGCCGCATTCGCCGCTGGAGGGGTTCTTCGCCACCGTTGTCTCCGGCGGTCCGCTGACCCGCAATGTGGTTGATGCAGCGGTGGCGCTCGCGGTGATGGCACAGCCGGATGACCGCGACTGGTATGCCATGCCGCCGCCCGTCGATGGCTGGCTCGACGGGCTCGGGCCTCGGATCGGCGGGTTGCGGCTGGCCTATGCGCCGCATCTCGGCGGCGCCGAGCCTGATGAGGAGGTGCGCCCTGTGGTAGAGGCCGCGCTCGGGCGGATCGCCGCCGCGGGCGCCGCGGTGGAGGAAGTCGGCCCGGTGATCATGCGCCTGCGCCCGGCCTTCGAGGCGTTCTGGGAGGCGAGCTTCGGGGTGCGGCTCAACACCTATCCCCGCGAGCAATGGGACCTGATCGACCCCGGCTACGTCGCGGTGGCCGAGCGAGGGCTCAACGCGTTGGTGGAGCCGGTGCTCGCCGGTGAGAAGGAGCGTGCACGGCTGCACCGGGAACTCGCGGTTGCCTTCCGGGAGTACGATCTGCTGGTGACCCCGACCACGCCGCATGCCGCCCCCTCGGCTGATGCGGAATACAACGCCCAGGGCTATGACCGCTGGCATGATGGGGTGCCGTATACGCTGCCGTTCAACCTCACCGGCCATCCCGCCGCGTCCATCCCCTGCGGATTGACCGCGGGGGGATTGCCGGTCGGCTTGCAGGTGGTGGGCCCGAAATACGCCGAGCGCGCAGTGCTGGAGGCCTGTCTCGCCATCGAGGCGCTGCTCGGCTTCAACGCCATTCGCGAGGCGCGGATGCAGGCGTTCTGAGTTAGTCGGGGCAGCCGGCCATCGCCCGTGCCTCGGCGGGGCTGGTGCCGCGCTCCCGCAGATCGCGCAGCGTGGCCGCATGGTCGCGCTTGGCGAGGCGGCGCCCATCCGGGCCGAGTAACAGGCGGTGATGGGCGTATTCGGGTTCTGGCCAGCCCATCAGCGCCTGGAGCAGACGCTGAACAGCGGTTGCGGGCTTGAGGTCGTCTGCCCGCGTTACCAAATCGACGCCTTGCAGGGCATCGTCATGCGTCACGCAGAGGTGGTAGCTCGCGGGGGCGTCCTTGCGGGCCAGAATGATATCGCCGAAGCCGGCCGGGTCGCAGTTCAGGCGGCCTTCGTCGCGTTCGTGAAAGCTCAGCGGACCGGTGGCCGCACAGGCCGCAGCCATATCGAGGCGCCAAGCATGCGACGTTCCAGCGGCATACAGGGCATTTCGCCGCTCGTGCGGGAGGTGCCGGCAGGTGCCGGGGTAGAGCGGGGTCCCATCTGGGCCATGCGGGGCGTGCGCCGAGCCGGCGGCCTCGCGCGCGATATCGGCGCGGGTGCAGAAGCATGGATAGACCAGACCGCGGCGGGACAGGTCTGCGAGCACGGCGGCATAGTCCGGCAAATGTGCCGACTGAACCCGAATGGGCCCATCCCAGTCCAGCCCGAGCCAGGTAAGGTCCTCGGCGATGGAAGCGGCGTATTCGGGGCGGCAGCGCCCGGGATCGATGTCTTCGAGGCGCAGCAGGAAACGACCGCCCCCGGCCCGGGCAAGCCGCCAGGCGAACATGGCGGCATGGGCATGGCCGAGGTGCAGATGCCCGGTCGGGCTTGGGGCGAAACGGGTCGTGGGCCTCATCACGCCGGTATATCCCGCCACTGAGCGGAAGCAGAGGGGTATCGATCTGCCCGCCCCGTCCGGCGGACATGACGCCTCGATGAATCCCCGCCAACTCCGCTTGCGGCGCGGAGGGGGCTTTGCGATAGTCCGTTAAGGTTCACGGTGACGCTCGCTTTCTGACGGGTTGGCTTTGTGACAAACCCCGATGATGCGCGTGTCGCCCGACAAGGAGCGGCTCTTGCCCGACGGCGGACACCACTTCCCGGCCCTGGTCCTGAATGCCGACTTCAGGCCGCTCTCCTATTTTCCGCTCTCCGTCTGGTCCTGGCAGGACGCGGTGAAGGCGGTGTTCCTCGATCGGGTCTCGGTGCTCAACGAATACGAGCACGAGGTGCGCTCGCCCAGCATGTCGATGCGGCTGCCCAGTGTGATCGCGCTCAAGGACTACATCCCGACCGCGCGGCGCCCGGCCTTCACCCGCTTCAACGTGTTCCTGCGCGACGCTTTCTCCTGCCAGTACTGCGGCCATCGCCAGCCCGCGCCGGACCTCACCTTCGACCATGTGATCCCGCGCTGCCGGGGCGGGCGCACCACCTGGGAGAACGTCGTCACCGCCTGTGGTGCCTGCAACCTGGCCAAGGGCAGCCGGCTGCCACGGGAGTGCCACATGTTCCCGCGCATGACGCCGCGGCAGCCCTCCACCTGGGAATTGCAGGAAAACGGGCGCGCCTTCCCGCCCAACTACCTGCATCAGAGCTGGCGGGACTATCTCTATTGGGACAGCGAGCTCGAAAGCTGAGCAATTTCAGCGGATACCCCTCATGGCTCGACACATCGAACGCAGGGCGGCACTGGCCGGAATTGGCGCCATGATGGCTGGCGCCGCCGTGGCGGACGATGGGGCCAGCCGTACCGCCGAATGGCTCGCGGCCTGGGATGGGCATGACCTGCATCGCACCGCGACCGCCGGGGACCGCCAGGGTGCGGCGTGGCTGACGACCGCCGCACGCGCCCTCGGCGCCAGTGTCGCAACCGAGTCATTCGCGCTCGACCGATATGACCCGGTGGCCGCCTTCGTCGAGATCGAGGGCACGCGCTATCCCGGCGTTTCGATGTTCGATGCCCCGGATACGCGGGATGGGCGGGTGCAAGCTCTGGCCAGCGAGATCGGCAAGGGCGAGGGGCTGATCGGAGTCGGCGTCGTCTCGCCGCTGCGCATCTACGCTCCGGACTTCCAGCGCCTGCGACGCGAGGGGCCGCATACGGCGCTGGTGCTGATCACCGAGGGGGGCGCGCCGGGGTTGGCGTTGCTCAACGCCGAGAGTTTCACCCGGCCGCATGGCCCCGCGGTGCTGCAAATGGCCAGCGAACACAAGGAGCTGCTGTACGGGGCGATCGGCCGCGGGGCAGCGCTACGGGTCGTCACCCGCAGCACGCGTAGCCGGGCGGAGGCTGACAATGTCGTCGTCACACTCAAGGGCCGCGACCCAGCGCGCCCGCCGCTGGTGGTGATGACGCCGCGCTCCTCCTGGTATGTCTCAACCGCCGAGCGCGGCGGCGGGCTGGTATGCTGGCTCGAATGCCTGCGCGCGCTGATCGGCACCACGCCGGGGCGCGATGTGGTGTTCACCGCCAATTCCGGCCATGAGCTCGGCCATATCGGGCTCGACGCTTTTATCGACCGCCGCCCTGGTTGGCTGGCTTCCGCCGAATTCGTGCATTTCGGCGCCAATATCGGCGCGGCCGGGGGGGCGCTGTCGGTGGTCTCGGGAAATGACGACTTGCGTGGCCGCATGGCTGCGGCGCTCTCAGGAGTCGCGCTCCGCCACGCCGCCAGCGCCGCGATGCCCAATGGCGAGACGCGGGACATCCACCGCGCCGGGGGCCGCTACATCACGCTGGTCGGCGGCAACGCGCTGTTTCACCTTCCGCAGGACCGCCTGCCCCATGCCGTCGATATATCGACGGTGGCACGCGCCGCGGCAGCGGCGGCCCGCGTGGTTGCCGATCTCGCGGCCTGACCTGCCCAAGCGCGGCCGGCTTCGGTATACCGGCCCCGCCGCACCGGCCCGCGGCGACATCCGGAGCCCTACGATGTTTCGCAGCCTGAAACGCCTAGTCCGCACCACCCTGCGCCCACCGACAGTCGCGCGCCTTCCTCACTTCAGCACCCCCCCGGCGCTATCGGTTGACGAGCGGATTGAGCTCGCGACCCGCTGTCGGGATTGCGACATATTGCCGAAGGTGGCCGGGGCCGGCGCGGTGATCACCGATGCGGACGGCGCCCAGGTACAGGTGATGCATAACGGCCTGCGCATGCTGGCGGACGGTTATTGCGGCGCCTGGATGACCGAACTGATAAACCGCTGCCAGGGCCACCACGAGCCGCAGGAGGAGCGCGTCTTCCACGAGGTGATGGCGCGCATGCCCGCCGATGCGACGATGATCGAGCTTGGCGCCTGGTGGAGTTTCTACACGCTGTGGTTCCTCCGAGGACATCCCGGCCGCGAGGCCCTCGCTTTGGAGCCGGACCCGGAGCGGCGGGCGCTGGGCGAGGCGAATGCGGCACGCAACGGCACGGCACCGCGCTTTATCGACGGCTTCGTCGGTGCCACCTCGGCGCCTTTGGTGCGCTTCCCGCTCGACTCCGGATACGAGATCGCCATCCCCCGCCGCAGCGTGCCCGACCTACTCGCCGAATCCGGCTTCGCCACGCTCGAACTGCTGCACTGTGACGCGCAAGGGGCGGAATATGACGTGCTGACGAGCTGCGCTGGGCTGCTGAAGGCCGGGCGCATCCGCACCGTGATCGTCTCCACCCACCACCACTCGATCTCCGGTGACCCCCTCACCCATCAGCGCTGCATGGCGGTGATCGAGCAGTGCGGCGGGCTGGTGTTCGCTGAGCATGACGTGCAGGAGAGCTTCTCTGGCGACGGGCTGATCGCCGCCCGCTTCGGGCCGGATCAGGCGGCCTGGCCGACCATTCCGCTGTCGCTCAACCGCTATTCCACAAGCCTGTTCCGCAACCCGCTGTTCGACCTCGCGGACATCATGCGCGGCTGAGCGAACGCATACGCCCGCATGGGAAACCGCTAATAACGCGTCAACCACAGTCACTCACGCCGCCCAGAGCTTGACGGCGCGGCGCCGGGCTGTCGAGGCTGACCGTAGTTTTGCGATGGTGGCATTGCGGTGGCCAATCTCGATTACAGCCCAGCCCTTGGTGGCTTCGTGCCCTTCGGCACCGTGGCCACCGCGACCTCCATTCTCGCGGTGGCGGCGGGTGACGCGCTGTTCGTGCGCAACACCGGCACCGCCATCCTGCCGACCGGGTTGCCAGCGACGCGCCTGACGATCGGTGGGCTGGCGGGGCAGACCCCCGTGGTCATCCTGCCTGAGGGCGCGAGCCTCGCGGCCAGCGCTACGGTGGCGGCCGGCGGAATGCTGCAACTGGGACAGAACACCGTAGCCCCGAATGCCGCCAACCCCGCGCGGCTTACCGGCGGTCTCACGGTGGCGAGTGGCGGTACGGCTCTGGTGGTGGATGGCGCGCTGGGCGGGGCGATCGCGCCAGTGGGCACCATCGAGGTGCGCAACAACGCCACCCTGCTGCCTTCCGCCACCCTGGTCCTTTCCAGCCTCACCCAGCCGCTACCGGTCATCGTGGATGCCACCGGCACGCTGACCGATCAGGGCGCAACCGACACCGGCACCCTGCTCGCCCTGCTGACCAACCAGGACAGCGGCTTCAACCCACTGTTCAACGGCCAGCTTGTCTTCAGCGGCACGCTCGACAACGCCGGCGCCGTGCTGCCCCTCTCGAGCCTCGGCGGGCTGGCGCTGACCGGCGCGACGGTGATCGGCGGCGCCATCAGCGGCAGCGTGTCGCTCGCCTCCTGCACGCTGAACGGCGTCGTGCTGGCCGGCACCGTCACCACTGAGCCCGGGCGGCACAACACGCTCGCCGGCACCATCAGCGGCTCGGGCACTCTCTCGGTCGACGGCACCCTCATGCTCGGGGCCGCGGTGACGCTCGATCCGGCGACGCTGGTGCTCGGCAGCGGGGGGCGGATGCTCTCAACGGGCAGTGTCGATCTCGCGGTGGGGGCCGAGGGCGCCCTGCAACTCGGTGCCGGAGCAATCGTGCAGCTCGGCATCGGCTCCACCACCCAAATAGACGGAACGCTCGACATCGGCGCCGCCCCACTCGCCGCCGCCGCGACGTGGAGCAGCCCGGCGGGGGGCCTGGCATTTACCGCCAGGGCTTCGGTGCATATCGGCGCGGCAAGCAGCTTCGTCGTCGACACCGCCCTCACATCAAAGGCCATCATCACGCTGGAGGGCGGCACGCTCGACGTGCTGCAAAGCGCCACACTCGGAACAGTCAGCTTCCTCGCCACCAATAGCGCGTTGGTGCTGGGCAAGCCCGGCGATAGCGGTACGCTGCTGGATTTCGCCGATGGTTCCACTCTGCTGTTCACCGGTGCGGCCGATATCGGCGCCTCGGCGGTGTTGACGGGCAATACGCTCGACGTGTTCAGCTCCACGGGCACGCTCGACGGGCATTTCATTCTCGCCCGCACCGATGGTGGCAGCTATCGCGCCTTCGATTTCAACCTCGGTATTTCCGGGTTCGACCTCGCGCTGACCACCAGCGGCATCGCCATCACCGCCTGCTACGCGGAGGGCACCCGCCTCGCGACCCCGGAGGGCGCGCGGCCGATCGAGACGCTCAGCCCGGGCGAGGAGGTCCACACCGCCGATGGCGGCATTGGTCGGGTGGTCTGGACCGGGCGGCGGCGGCTGAACCCCTCCGCACATCCGCGCCCCTGGGATGTCAGCCCGATCCGGGTGCGGCACGGCGCCTTCGGACCCGGCCTGCCGGCGCGGGACCTCGTGCTATCGCCCGACCATGCGGTGTTCGTCGAGGGCGTGCTGATCCCCATCCGCTATCTCTGCAACGGCGCCACCGTGGTGCAGGAGGAATGGGAGGAGGTGACGTACTGGCACGTGGAGCTCGAGCGTCATGACGTGGTGCTGGCGGAGGGGTTGCCGGCCGAGACCTATCTCGACACCGGTAACCGCGCCGCCTTCGAGCATTCAGTCGCCGCGCCGCTACTGCCGCCCGAGTTCGCGCGCGCCGCGTGGGAAGCGCATGGCTACGCGAAGCTGGTCACCAGCGGCGAGGCGGTGGCACTGGTGCGCGCCACCCTGGCGGTGCAGGCAGAAGCGCTCGGCTACCGGCTCGGCGCCGATGCCGCGCTGCGCGTGGTAGAGGAGCAGGGCGTCGTGCGGCTGCTGAGCCGCCGCTTCGTGCCCGCCGAAGTGCTGCCCGGGAGCGACGACCATCGCCCGCTCGGCATCGCCGTCACCGCGATCCGCATCGACGGGCAGGAAGCTCCGCTCGACGATCCCCGCCTCGGCGCCGGCTGGTATCCGCCGGAGGACGGCCTGCGCTGGACGGCGGGCGAGGCTAGGGTCGCCGCATCATCGGTCACGGTTGAGACGCAGGATTTCGGCGCGGTCTACTGGGAGGGCGGCGATCAGACCGCGAGGTATTTGCGCATCACCGCTTCGTCGGCGCGCAGCGCATCGATGGTGCCGGTGTAGACCACCGCGCCCTTGTCGATCACCACCGCGTGGGAGGCGATGTCGAGGCAGAAATGCAGGTTCTGCTCGGCGACGATCAGCGTGGTGCCCATGTCGCGCAGTTCTCGTACCAGTTCGCCGATGCGCTCCACAATCACCGGCGCCAGCCCCTCGGAGGGCTCGTCGAGCAGCAGGATGTCGGGGTTGCCCATCAGGGTGCGGGCGATGGTGAGCATCTGCTGCTCGCCACCGGAGAGCCGCCCGGCCATGCGCCCCTTCATGCGGGCGAGGATGGGGAAGACCTGCCAGACCCGCGCCAGCGTCCAGTCCCGCCGCCCATCGGCGCCGGGTTTGGCGCCGATCAGGAGATTGTCCTCAACGCTGTGCTCGGGGAACACCTGGCGATCCTCCGGCACGAAGCCGATGCCGGCACGGGCGATGCGGTCCGGGCTGCCGGCGAGCCGGGCGCCGCGGAGTGCAACGCTGCCACGGCGCGGCGGGGCGAGGCCGATGATCGCCTTCATAGTGGTGGATTTGCCGGCGCCGTTGCGGCCGAGCAGGGCGAGGGATTGGCCCTCATGCAGCTCGAATGTGACGCCGAACAGGATCTGGCTCGCGCCGTAGAACACGTCGAGCCCATCGACCGCCAGCAGGGCGCTCATGCCGCCGCCCCGTGGCGCTCGGCGGATTTGCCGAGATAGGCCTCGATCACCGCGGGATTGGCGCGAATTGCCGCGGCGTCGCCCTCGGCGAGCACCGCGCCGTAGGACAGCACGCGGATGGTCTGCGCCACCTTGAAGACGATATCCATGTCGTGCTCGATGAACACCAGGGTCAGCCCGCCCTCGCGCCACAGCAGCTGCACCGTCTCCATCATCTGCCAGCGCTCCTCCGGCCCCATGCCGGCGGTCGGCTCGTCGAGCAGCAGCACTTTCGGCTCCAGCGCCAAGGCAAGCCCGATGTCGAGCAGCTTCTGATCGCCATGGCTGAGATTGGCCGAGATCACATCGGCGGCGCGGCCGAGGCGGAGCATGTCGATCACCCGGTCGGTGCGGGCATGACCGGCGGCCTCCGGGAAGCGGCCACGCAGGCGCATGGCGCGGCCCTCATGCGCCTGCACCGCGGCGGCGATGGCGGCACGCACCGTTAACGTCGGGAACAGGCTCGCCACCTGGAAGGCGCGGCCGATGCCGGCGCGCACGATGGCACCGGGCGAACGGCCGGCGAGATCGGTGCCCTCCAGCAGGATGCGCCCGCCATCGGGGCGGAAGCGGCCGGTGATGAGATTGAACAGCGTGGTCTTGCCCGCGCCGTTCGGGCCGATCACCGCGGTGAGCGAGCCGGCCGGGAAGTCGAGCGTCACGTCGTTGGTCGCCGCGACGCCGCCGAAGGATTTGCGCAGGTTTTCCAGCCGCAGCATGGCTCAGCCCTTCCGCAGCGCCGCCTGCCGGCGGTCCGAGATGCGTTCGGCGATGATGTCGAGCACGCCTTTGCGGAAGCCGAACACGAACAGCAGGATAACGATGCCAAGGACCATATCGGTGTGTTCGGTATAGGCCACCGTGAGGTCGTTCAGCACTCGCAGCATCACCGTGCCCAGCACCGGGCCGAGGAAGACGTGCGAGCCGCCCATCATGATCATGAAGATCGCCTCGCCCGAGGTGGTCCAGAAGCCGAAATTCGGGTAGGCGCCGGAGACGAACAGCGCGAGCAGGATGCCGCCGATCCCGGCGATCGAGGCGGCGATCACGAAGGCCACCAGCTTGGCGCGGAAGACGTCGATACCGAGGAATTCGGCCCGGGTCGCGTTGTCGCGGATCAGGCGCAGGGTGGCGCCGAAGGGCGAGACCGTGACCTGGCGGAGCAAAGTGAGGCAGGCGACGAAGCAGACGGCGCAGAACCAGTAGAGCTGGGTGCGGTCGGCGAGGTCGATCCCCCAGAAGCGCGGGCGGGGAATGCCGCCCATCAGCCCCTGATCGCCGCCGGTCAGCGGCACCCAGGCGAGCACCAGATTGTAGAGCAGCATCTGGATGGCGAGCGTGAGGAAGGCGAAATAGATCTCGTTCAGCCGCACGCAGATCGCGCCGATCACCGCCGCCACCACCGCCGTCAGCCCGACCGCGAAGAGGAAGGCGACGGGGATGGAGAAGCGGCCGGACTGCATGGCGAGCCCGAAGGCATAGGCGCCGAGCGAGAAGAACATCGCGTGCCCGAAGGAAACCAGCCCGGTGGTGCCGATCAGCAGGTTCAGCGACATGGAGAGCAGGGCATAGGCCATGCCGAACATCAGGAAATCCCTGAGCGCCGAGGACACCCCGAGCACCGGCAGGGCCGCAAGCGCCACCAGCGCCGCCAGCGCGACCAGCAGGTCCCACCGCAGGCTCATCGCGCGGGCTTCCCGAACAGGCCGGAGGGCTTGAAGATCAGCACCAGGGTCATGATGAGGAACATCACCCCATCGACGAACAGCGGGAAGCCGAGCGAGCCGAAGGAGCGGGTGAGACCGAGCAGCACGGCGGCGGCCAGCGCCCCGCCGATCGAGCCCATGCCGCCGATCACGGTGACGATGAAGCTCTCGATCAGCACCGAGAACCCCATGCCCGGGGTGAGCGAGCGCACCGGGGCCGCGAGCCCGCCGGCAGCACCGGCCAGCAGGGCGCCGAGGCCGAAGACGAGCGCGAAATAGCGGTTCACCGGCAGGCCGAGGGCGGCCACCATCGGCGCGTTGACGGCGGCGGCGCGGACGATCTTGCCAAAGCGGGTCAGCGCGATCACCGCCCAAAGCCCGAGCCCGATCACCGCCGAAGCGCCGATCAGGAAGGCGTAGAATGGCGGCACCACGCCGCCCATGATGCGCCAGGGCCGCACGCGGAACTCCGCCGGCATGCCCATCGACAACACCGCCGGGCCCCAGATCATCTTCACCGCGTCATCGGCGATCAGCACCACCGCGTAGCAGACGAGCAACTGCATCAGCACGTTGGAGCCATAGACGCGGCTCATCAGGTAGCGCTCGAAGGCGACCCCGATCAGCCCCGTCGCCAGCGCCGCGCCGGCCACCGCCAGCAGGTAGTTGCCGGTCAGGCGGTAGATGCTGAGCGAGATATAGGCGCCCAACATGTAAAGCGTGCCATGGGCGAAGTTGGTAATGTTGAGCACGCCGAAAATCAGCGTCAGCCCGGAGGCGATGAGGAATAGCAGCATGCCCATGATGAGCCCGCTGGTCATCTGCGTGACGATGCAGGAGGCACCGCCGAGGCAGCGCATCAAGGCTTCGGGATCCATGGCGGCGTCCGTTCAGGGTGGCGTCAGACGTAGCCCTGCTTTTTCTTCCACTGCTTCTCGAGCTCAGCGATCTGGCCCCAATCGGCGGTGACGAAGTTGTTGATGTAGGGCTCCTTTTGCGAGGAGACGCCGAAGCCGATGATGTAGTCGACCAGCGTGTGGTCCTCGGCGCGCATGGTCACGGTGCCTTTGGCGCCGAAGATCGACTTCAGCGTGCGGCCCTTGATCGCCTCGGCGAGCTTACGGCCATTGGTGTCGCCCTTGGTGTCCTTCAGCGCGGCGACCAGCAGTTCGGCCGCCACCGCGTTCTCCCAGCTCCAGTTGGTCGGCTTGGATTTGTTGAGCGCGACGTAGGACTGGTACCAGGCCTCGTTCTCCGGCGTGGGCGGGATGGTGCGGTTGTAGCGGCCGCCGGAATAGACGCCCTGCGGGAACTGCTTCACCTCGTCGACGATGCCGTAGTCGCCGAGATTGACCAGGAAGCTCTGCATCTTGTCGAACAGGCCGTAGAGGTTGGCCTGGTCGATGAAAGCCACGAGATCGCCGCCCCACAGCGCGGAATACATCGCATCCGCATTGGCGTTCAGCACCTTGGTGACAACCTCGGTGTAGTCGGGCTGGAACAGCTTCGGCCAGGCTTCCTCGACCACCTTGATCGAGGGCTCGAAATACTGGGCGTATTCCATGAACTGCGCGGTGTTGTCGCGGCCATAGGCATAGTCCGGCGAGCAGGTGAGCCAGCGCTTCAGGCCCTTGGCGCGCGCCACGTCAGCGGCGTAGCGCCCGCCGCCGATCGCGTCATGGATGCCCTGGCGGGCGGTGCGGAAGGATGTCGGCACGTGGAGCTTGGGGTCGGCGGTCAGGGACGAGGTCTCGGAATTGGTGTGGATGCAGAGCACGCCGAGATCGCGGATCACCTCCTGCACGGCGAAGGAGCCGGAGGAGGCCTCACCGTCGATGATGATGTGGCAGCCGTCATTGTTGACGAGATCGCGGGTGACCTTGGCGGCTTCCTGGGGCGCGCCCTTGGAATCGCGCACCACGAGTTCGATCTTGCGGCCCTCGATGCCACCGGCGGCGTTCACCTTGTCGAAGATCGAGCGCAGCGCGCCGACCGAGGAGACGCCGAGGATGGCGACGCGGCCAGAGAGGATGGTGGGCACGCCGATCTTGATAGCGCCGGTCTGGCCATAGGAGATCGCCGGCATGGCCAGCGCACCGGCACCGGCGAGCGCGCCCTGCATCACCTGGCGTCGGGTATGGCGCGGCTGGCGCGCGGACGGACGGATGGCGTCAGACATCGATGAACTCCCCGAATTTGTTGTATCTTTGTGGAGCCGTGATAGGGATGCGGCTGGAACCGGTCAAGCCGACATAGAGGTGCCATGGGATCGAATTTCGTCGTCACGTCCGCTGTACAGTTGTCGAACGATATCGCCAGCATCGATTTCGGCGGCGATCTGTCGGAGGCCGGTGGGACCTATACGATCACGCTCGGTGCCGACATCATTCTCGCCGGGGATATGTTGGCGATCAACCTCGCCCCTGGTGCGCAACTCTACATTCTGGGCGCCGGCCACACGGTTTTCGGCGGCGATATCTATCGCGGCCTGTTTCTCTCGGCGGGCACACTGAGCCTGCAATCACTCACGATCAGCAGCACTGTGGCCAAGGGCGGCGATGGGGGTCAGGGCCTCGGCTTCTATGCGTCGGGCGGCGGGGGGGGCGCCGGGCTTGGCGGCGGGCTGTTCGTAGCCGCGGGCGCCAGCGCGGCCCTGTCCAGCGTGTCGTTCTTCAGCAATCAGGCGATCGGCGGCAGCGGTGCCGGCTATACCCTGAGCTATGGTGGCCAGGCCAGCGGTGGTGGCGGCGGGATGCTGGCCAACGGCGTCTCTGGCAGCCATTCCAGCAGCAGTTACAGCGACGGCGGCGGGGGCGGCAGCTATGGCGGGGCGCCCGGCCAGCCCGGCGGCTTTGGCGGCGGCGGCGGGGGCACCTCGGCCCCCGGAGCAACCGGCGGCGCAGGGGGGTTCGGCGGCGGCGGCGGCGGTGCGGCCTATCCGCTCGGCGACGGTACTCCCGGAGGCTTCGGCGGAGCGGGGGGCTTTGGTGGCGGCGGAGGTGCCGGCGCGGCCGTGTATGGGTTCACGTTCAGCGGCTTAGGCGGCTACGGTGCCGGGAACAGCAGCTATATCGGCGGTGGTGGCGGCCTCGGTGCAGGCGGTGGGATTTTCGTGGAGGCCGGCGGCACGCTGACGCTTGGGACCGGCACCATCGCCGGAAACAACGTGGCCGGAGGAGGATCGCCTGTCCCCAGCGGTGGGTCGCCCTTCCCCGGCACCTACGGCTCGGCGATCGGCGCCGGGATGTTCATGCAGACGGATGTCGCGATCGCCGCCGGCGCCACGTTGACACTGTCCGACGCGGTGGGCGGTCCCGGCACGATCGATCTCGGTAGTGGGACGATTCTGCTGCCGGGTTATGCCGACTCGACGGTCAGCTACAGCGCGGATACCCATATCTTCACCGCCACATCCGGCGCCCTCTCCACCACCTTGCATCTGGATGTCGCGCCCGCCGCCGTCACCGCCGGGTCTGATTTGCTCCTCACCGCAGCCTGTTATGCTGCGGGAACCAGGATCGCCACGGAATCCGGCGACAGGCCGATCGAGACGATACAACCGGGAGAACGGGTGCACTCGGCCTTTGGCGGCCTGGTCGAAGTGATATGGACCGGAAGACGCCGCCTCGCCCCGCTGCGCCATGCCCGCCCCTGGGATGTGGCACCGGTGCGGGTGCGCGCGGGGGCGATCGCTGCAGGGGTGCCAGCACGGGACCTCCTGCTCTCGCCCGATCACGCCGTACGGATTGGCGACGTGCTGGTTCCTGTCCGCTACCTGGTGAACGGAGCGAGCATTGTGCAGGAGATGCTTCGCGAAATCGTCTATTGGCACATCGAGACCGCGCAGCATGATTGCGTGCTGGCCGAGGGCATGGCCGCCGAAACTTATCTCGATACCGGCAACCGAGCGGCTTTCGAGGGCAATGGCGCGGCAATCGCGCTGCATCCCAATTTCTCCCGTTCGATATGGCAGCAACGCGGATGCCTGCCGCTGGTCTGTTCCGGTTGGCCGAAGGTGACCGCCCACACGGCGCTGCGGGCGCGGGCGATTGAATGCGGCTACGTGGAGACCTCCGATGCACTGCTAAGCCAGCGCCGGCACCACACCGGCATCCGGCTCGTCAGTCGCGTCCATATTCCCGCCGAACACGACGCGCGTTCGGGCGACCACCGGCGGCTCGGGGTCGCTATCGCCGGGCTCCGGCTCGACGGACAGCCGTTGCCGCTCAGTGACCCGCGCCTCGCCAAGGGCTGGCATGATGTGGAGCCGTCGCTGCGCTGGACGGATGGCGACGGTCTGGTGGTTGCCGCATCGGGCGCCCGGCTTGAAGTTCGGCTGGCCGACGCAGGTGGACGGTACTGGATTCAACCGCCACGGGAACGGGTTGCTACCAATTTACCCCAGGATTGCCTTTTTCACATCCGTACACTTGAAATCATATGACAACAGATGGCTAATCCTAAATAAGTTGGGTCGCAAACATCTGCCGTCTCCGCGCGCATGCTTGCATAGCGTCGGGTGCCGCGGCCTATCGACGCATGGGCGAAGGGACTGGATACGATGTCGGGAACGAATTTTACGGTCAACTCGCCGACGCAGTTGAATGCGGACCTCGATCTGATCGCCGGCAGCACCCTCGCAAATACCATCACGCTTACCGGGGCAATTGCCCTGACGGCCGACCTTGAAGGCATTGTGCTAGGTGCCGGCGGATCGCTGGTCGTCAACGGCGCCGGCTTCACCATCGATGGTGGCAGCAGCTATCGCGGCCTAACGGTCTTCTCGGGCAGCGTCGTCTTCAACAGCCTCACAGTACAGAACACCGTCGCCAGAGGCGGCAGCGGTGCGCCCGGCGCCTATGCCGGCGGCGGCGGTGCAGGCCTCGGCGGCGGGTTGTTCGTGGCAGGCCTGAACGTCGAGAACGGGGTAACGGTGACGACCGGCGCCTCGGTGACGTTGAACAGCGTTAATTTCGGCACGACTAAGGCGATCGGCGGGGCCGGCGGCCAGGTGGCCGGCGGCGGCGGCTATGGCGGCGGCGGCGGCATGGGCGGCGCCGGCGGCGGCACCACCTACACGCCCAACCCGATCGGCTTCGGCGGCACCTCGTCCCCCTGGCTTCCCGGCGGTGGCGGTGGCGTCGGCAGAACCGCCACAGGCGGCTCCTACCAGCAGGCCGGCGGCAAGGGCATCCTGCCGGGGGCGGCCAGTGGCAGCGCTGGTTCACCGGCATTGGGTTCTTTCGCCGGGGGAATCAATGGCGGTGGCGGTGGCAATGGCCCGATGCCTGGCACGGGCGGCGGCGGCGGTGTGGGCGCCTATGTCACCCCCGACGGTATCGCCATGGGCGGGTTTGGCGGCGGCGGTGGCGGCAATTCACTGGGCTTCGGCGGGGCGGGCGGATTCGGCGGCGGCGGCGGCGGCGGCGGTTCGGACCTCACGCTCGGTGTGGGCGGCGCGGGTGGCTTTGGCGGCGGCGCCGGTGGCGGGGGGGTCAAAACCGGTGCCAGTGCCGGGTTCGGCGGCGGGTTCTCCGGCAACGGGCTCGGCGCCCAGGGCGGCGGTGGCGGTGGCGGCATCGGCGGCGCGGTCTTCGTGCAGCAGGGCGGCACCCTGATTTTTGGCGCCGGCAATGAGTCCGGTGGAACCGTGACCGGTGGCCTCGGCGGCGCCGGCCTCCTCGGCTTCCTCGGCAACGGCGCCGCCGGCCAGGGCATCGGCGCCGGTATTTTCATTCAGGGCAACCAGTCGATCACCTTCAGCCCGTCGCCGAATTTCGCTGCCACGATCAACGACCGCATCGCCGACACCACCGGCTCGGCCGTGAAGGTCAATCCGCCGCGCGGCCCCGTGCTGCCCGGCCAGACCGTCGACAACACCATCTTCAGTGGTGTCGGCTCCGTGTTCGTGGCGGGCGGCGGCCTGACGAAGCTGACGGGTGACAACACCTTTACCGGTGGCTCCACCATCAGCGCGGCCTCCACTCTCGAACTTGGGCTCGCCACCTCGGCCGGCACGGGCCGCATCGCCTTCAATGGCGCCGGCACCCTGCGCCTGGATTCAACCACAAAACCGAACAACATCATCACCGGTTTCCGACCCGGCGACACCATCGACATCGCCAGCAACGTACTGGGCTTCACCGGCACACCCACTGCGACCTTCCTCAACGGAACGATGACGGTCGTCTCCGGCCCCAAATCCTATTCCGTCAACATGACCGGCATCCCCAACGGCACCTTCGCCGTGGACACCGATCCCAGCGGTGGCGTCGCGGTATCCGGCCAGCGCCTGACCTATACCGTCGCCAACCAGGCCGACCTCAACGCCGCGATCCAGGCGATCGACCTCGGCGGCATCGATAGCGCGATCAACACGGCCTACAAAATCGTCTTCACACTCGGCCTGCCCGGCAACAAGGTGACGCTCAGCACCGATGCGCTGGCGATTAACCTGGCCAGCGGCGATACGCTGACCATCGTCGGGAACAACGAGACGCTCGACGGCGCCGGGGTGGCGCGTGGCCTGTTTGTCAATTCCGGCTCGGTGACGGTACAGAACCTCACCATCGCCAACGCCAACGCGACCGGCGGCACTGGCGGCAACAGCGCGCAAGGCTTCGCGGGCGGTGGTGGCGCGGGTCTCGGCGGCGGCCTGTTCGTCGCATCGGGCGCGACGGTTGCGTTGAGTGGCGTCAACTTCACCGGTGATTCGGCGGCCGGCGGGGCGGGCGGCATCGGCAGTTCGGGCACCAATGCCGCGGGCGGCGGCGGGCTCGGCGGTGCCGGCGGTGCCGGCACTGCGAGCGGATCGGGTGGCGGCGGCGGTATCGGCAAGCTCGCCGCTGGCGGCGCCGCGGGGGCCCCGGGGGTTACGGGCATCCTGCAGGGCGGCAGCGCGGGCGTGACCGGCAGCGGCGGCGCCGCGGGCGGGGCCGGTGGCGGCGGTGGCGG
>CAIPLM010000218.1 GCA_903865895.1 uncultured Rhodospirillales bacterium
CCCGCTTTGTCACGCGCCAGCCCATCGGTGACGAAGGCGACCACGCCCTTGTTGCGCATCATCCCAGCCGCGAGATCGCCGATCACCGCCGTGCCGGTATAGCTGTCGTTCGCGCACATGATGACGTCGCCCGCCTGCGCCTCGAGCGCCGAGCCGATCATGCCGACGATATCGGCGGGGTAGGAATGCGCCGTCAGCGCCGGGCCGACGAAACTGGCATTGGCGGGGTCGAGCGGCTTGATCCGCCAATCCACCGCGCCGCGCCCCTCCATGGCATCCGCGAGGTGCGAGGTCTGGGCGCCACGGAAGGCATCGAGCAGGGCCTGGCTGGGGCGGTGATGGCCGCGATGGATGGTGAGTTGCGGCGGATTTTCGATCATGTGCGGTTCCTCCTGGTTTTGCCGCAGACTATGCTCGCCCGACGCCGGCCGGAACCCCGCATCGCCGGCGCGAGAGCGAGCAGGATGCATGACCCGACTGGAATGGCCGACCATCGCCCTCACGGCCTTCATCTACGCCGCCTGGCTGGCGCTGACCTGGCACGCGGCGGCGCTGCCGTGGTGGATCGCCTGCCCGGCCGGCGCCATTCTGATCGCCTGGCACAGCTCGCTGCAGCATGAGCTGATCCATGGCCATCCCACACGGATCAAGGCGATCAATGATGCGCTGGCCAGCGTGCCGCTCGCGCTCTGGCTGCCCTACCCGATCTATCGCGACACCCACCTCCTCCATCACCGCAATGAGCTGCTGACCGACCCGCTGGAGGACCCCGAGTCGCGCTACGTCACCCCAGCGGCCTGGGCCGGGTTCGGGGCGCTACGCCGGGCGTTGCTGAACGCGCAGATGACGCTCGCCGGCAGGATGCTGATCGGGCCGTTCTGGTCGATCGGCAGTTTCCTGGTCTCGGAAGCGGCGCTGCTGCGCCACTCCGCGGAAAGCCGGCGGATCTGGGTGGGGCATGTGGCGCTGTGCATCCCGGTGCTGATCTGGCTTGGGCCGGTCTGCGGGATCGGGCTCGGGTACTACGTGTTCGGCATGGTGCTGCCGGGCACAGCCATCCTGCTGATCCGCTCCTTCGCCGAGCACCGCGCCGCCGCCGATCCGGCGCGGCGCACGGCGGTGGTGGAGGGTGCGTGGCTGCTGGGCCCGCTGTTCCTGTTCAACAACCTGCATGCCGCGCACCACACGGCGCCGGGCATTCCCTGGTACCGCCTGCCCGGCTGGTATCAGGCGCATCGCGCGGCGCTGCTCGGCGCCAATGGCGGGCTGGTCTATCGCGGCTACACGGACCTCGCCCGGCGCTTCCTGTTCCGCCGCCACGACACTCCGGCACTACCCCGCCGGGGGTGAGGCCTGGCTGCGCACGCCGAGGATATGGGCGAGGGCGTGGGTGAGTTCCGGGCGGTTCAGCGTGTAGATGTGGAACTCGTCGATCCCGTTGGCCTGCAGCAGCCGCACCTGCTCGGCCGCCACGATCGCCGCGATCATGCGGCGCAGATCGGGGTCCTCGTCGGTGCCCTCGAACATATGGCCGAGCCAGGACGGCAGGCTGACGCCGGAGAGTTCGGAGAAGCGCTTGGCCTGGGCGAAATTGGTCACCGGCAGGATGCCCGGCACGATCGGCGCGGTGATGCCGGCGGCGAGGCAGAGATCGAGGAAGCGCAGGAAGGTCTCGGTCTCGAAGAAGTAGTTGGTGATCGCCCGTGTCGCCCCGGCATCGAGCTTGCGCTTGAGGTTCTCGATATCCGCCAGCGGGCTGCGGGCGGCGGGATGCACGTCAGGATAGGCGGCCACCGAGATCTCGAAGGGCGCCACCTTGGCGAGCCCGGCCACCAGATCCGCCGCATAGGCGTAGCCGTCGGGGTGCGGCGCATAGCCGCCGCCGCCCGGCACGTCCCCCCGCAGGGCGACGATGTGGCGCACCCCGGCATCCCAATAGCCGCGGGCGATGTCGTCGATCTCGCCCCGGGAAGCGCCCACGCAGGTCAAATGCGCGGCGGGGGTGAGGCTGGTCTCGCGGGCAATGCGGCTGACGGTGGCGTGGGTGCGCGCCTGGGTGGAGCCGCCGGCGCCGTAGGTGACCGAGACAAAGCGCGGGGCCAGCGGGGCCAGCCGGTCGATGCAGTGCCAGAGCTGCGTTTCCATCGCATCCGTCTTGGGCGGCATGAACTCGAAGGAGAGCAGCGGCGGCGGATGCTCGGCGCTGCGCACCGGAAGCGGGCCGATGCGGGTGCCGGTCAGCCAGCGGGACAAGGTGGCGCGGGCAGGAGATGAGCTGTTCATGGCGCTAATGTGCCTCTCTGCGCCGCGGTTGCAAGCCTCGTTTTGCATGCCGAAATGCATGGGTGAGCAAGATTTGATTCATCTGGAGGTGGCCTACTGCCGTATGCATGCCGACATGAACGAGATGTCAGACCAAACCCGCTTCCCCGACCCCGCCCTTGCGCCGTATGACATTGCGCTCGTGCCGGTTCGCGGCAGAATCTCTTGGTTGAGGGTACCGATGCGCCTGTCCGTCCGCCCGCTCGCCACCGCCCTCGCCGCGCTCTGCCTCGCGCTCGGCGGCTGCGCCATGCCGCCGCCCGCCGATGACCCGGATGCGGTGGCCGAATACAAGGAGACGAACGACCCGCTGGAGCCCACCAACCGGGTGTTCTACGCGGTGAATGACGCGCTCGATACGGTGATCCTGCGCCCGATCGCGCTTGGCTATCGCGCCGTATTGCCGAGCCCGGTGCGCACAGGGGTGCATAACGTGCTGAATAACCTGGGCACGCCCGTCACCCTCGCCAATGACCTGATGCAGGGTAATTCCCGCCGGGCCGGCGATACGATGAGCCGCTTCCTGCTCAACACCACCCTCGGCATCGGCGGACTGATCGACGTCGCCGCCGAGCGAGGCATCCCGGACCATCCCGCCGATTTCGGCATGACGTTGGCGGTCTGGGGCGTGGGCGACGGGGTGTTCCTCTTCCTGCCTGTGCTTGGCCCGACCAATCCGCGCGATGCGGTGGGCTTCGGGATGGACTCCTTCGTGCTCGACCCCTGGGGCTGGGTCGGCCATGGCAACACGGTACGCAATCTGCGCTACGGCCGCACCGCGCTCTCCGCCGTCGATGCGCGCGCGATGGTGCTGGACGATTTCGACAAGGTGAAGGCCCAGGCGCTCGACCCTTATGCGACCATTCGCAGCCTTGCCCGCCAATACCGCACCAAGCAGATCGACGATGCGCGCAACGATGTAACACCGCAGGCCGTGAAAAAGACACCGTGATCGTCCATATCTCCTGCCGTCCTCCTCGAACCGGTATGAACGCCATGCTGCACCGCCGCCTTCTCCTGCTCACGCCCGCCGCCCTGCTGCTGCGTGCCGGCCCCGCGCGCGCCGATGCGGTTGATACCGCCCAGGCGCTGGTCGATAAGCTCGGCCGCGAGCTGATTGGCGTGGTCAACGGCGCCGGCAGCGCGACCGAAAAGCAGGCGGCGCTGGAGAAGCTGATCGACCGCGACGTCGATATCCAGGCGGTGGCGCGGTTCTGCCTCGGGCGGTTCTGGCGGACCGCAAGCCCGGACCAGCTCAAGGCCTATGGCGAGCTGTTCCGCGCCGTGCTGGTGAAAAACATCACCAGCAAGGTCGGCGACTATCAGGGCGTCACCATGACCGTCGGCAAGGGCCAGGCGCGCGAGGAGGATGTGCTGGTCGGCAGCGTGGTCAATCGGCCGAACAACGCGCCCAACCGGGTGGACTGGGTGGTGAGCGCCGCCGGCGGGGCGCCGCGGATCATCGACGTGATCGCCGAGGGCACCAGCATGCGCCTCACCCAGCGCAGCGACTACTCGGCCTTCCTGTCGCGCAACAACAACGACGTGCAGGCACTGATCGATGCGATGCGCAAGCAGGCAACCCAGCCCGGGTGAACCGGCTGGGTCGGCCGAACCGGCTTAGGCCAGGCGCGGGCGCCCGGCCTCCATCAGCCGAGCGCTGATCATCCGCTTGAATGGCGGCAGCAAATTGCCGATCCGCAACACCGCATCGCGCGCCACCCGGGCCGGCATCCGCTCATCGGCGTAGAGCCGGGCGGTGGCGTTGGTGGCGGCGTAGGTCGGGAAGGTGGCCAGCCGGTGGTCCCGCTCATACCCACGCAGCAGGGAATCGGCGCCGATATCCGCCCCCTTCCCCGCCGCCGCCCGCACCAGCTGGGCCAGCGAATCGGCGCCACGCAGGCCGAAATTGAACCCATGCGCGGTGACCGGGTGCATCCCCACCGCGGCGTCGCCCATCAGGGCGAACCGCGTGCCGACGAAGCGCTCGGCATAGACCGTCACCAGCGGATAGGCGTGGCGGGTGCTGATGAGCCGCATCTCACCGAGCCGGCCGCGGTAGCGGCGCGTCGCATCGCCGGAGAATTCGTCCTCACCCATCGCCATCACCGCATCCATCTCGCGGGCCGGGAGGGTGAGCACGAAGGAGGAGGCATCGCCGTTGATCGGCAGCATGGCGATGGTCTGGCCATAGTCGAACCATTCGGTGGCGACGTGGTCATGCGGCAGTTCGTGGGAAACGCGGCACACCATCATCACCCGGCCGAAATCCTGCATCCGCGCCGGAATGCCCTGGCGGCGTCGCAGCTCCGAGAAGCGCGTATCGGCCGCCACCACCAGCCGGGCGGTGAGCACGCGCCCATCGGCGAGGCGCACTTCGCCGCCCTCGGCCGAGGTTGTCACCCCGCTCACGGCGACACCGGCAATCAGCGTGACGTCCGGCGCGGCGCGCGCGGTGGTGTAGACGGCGCGGCGGATCAAATGATTGGCGACGAGATAGCCGAGCGGCTCACCCTTGCGGCGGCCGGGGTCGAAACTCATCGTGTAGGTGGAACCGCCATTCAGCACATGCGCCTCGCGCATGGCCGAAACGTGCTCCTCCGGGATGTGGTCCCAGGCGCCAAGCGCCCGCAGCGTGGCGACGGAGCGGTAGGTGAGCGCGATTTCACGCCCATCGAAGGCAGGGTCCGCCAGATCGGCCTCGGCTTGTCGTTCGACCACCGCGACGCGCAGACCGCTGCCGGACAGCGCGGTGGCGAAGCTGAGCCCGGCCGGCCCGCCGCCGGCGATGACGATATCGAACTCCATCGGTCCTGCTCCATTGCATCGCCCGGCACGGCGCCGGGCGGCCATCCCTGGCCATTCCGCCGATATGGGACCGTCGGTCCGCTTTGTCGACAGGTGCGAACACGAACAACCGGCCGGATTGCTCCGGCCGGCGGTCAGCAGGGCCCGCGGGCCGCGCGGATTAGGCGACGTCAGCGCGGAACGTCTCGGCCGAGGCCAGCTCGGCCCGGTAGGTGTCGTTCGAGGCAACGTCAGCGCGGAACGTCTCAGCCGAGGCCAGTTCGGCACGGTAGGTGTAGTTCGAGGCGACATCGGCGCGGAACGTCCCAGCCGAGGCCAGTTCGGCCCGATAGACATCGTTCGAGGCGACATCGGCGCGGAACGTCCCAGCCGAGGCCAGCTCGGCGCGGTAGACATTGTTCGAGGCGACATCGGCGCGGAACGTGTCGGCCGAGGCCAGCTCGGCGCGGTAGACATTGTTCGAGGCGACATCGGCGCGGAACGTGTCAACCGAGGCCAGTTCGGCGCGGAAGCTGTTGCTGGTCGCCAGCAGCGGGGCGGCGGCGAGGCCAAGGAACACGGTCGCGAGCAGGATCTTCTTCATCATAGTCTCCATCATCTTGGGTCGGCCCGATCAACGGGTCTGGTTGGGTCTCGGTGGGCCGGTCATGTCCGGTGTCGATGGCGCATATCTAATTACCCCCACACGAACTGATAATCCGGATAAGATGCAATTCATTGATGCTCAAATCGGTGAAATCATGGACTTGATCGCCAATCTCCGCAGCTTTGTCGCCGTGACCGAGACCCGCTCTTTCTCCGCCGTCGCACGCCAGGAGAACGCCAGCCAATCCGCCATCACCCGCCGCATCGCCGATCTCGAGGCCCATTTCGGCGTTCGCCTGCTCCACCGCACCACGCGCCGCCTCAGCCTCACCCCCGATGGCGAGGACCTGCTGGCCCATGCCCGGCACATGCTGCAGGTGGCCGAAGAGATGGAGGTCGCGCTCGGCAGCCATCGCACCGCGCCGGTCGGCCTGGTGCGCTTTGGCTCGCCTGTGGGGTTCGGCAACTACCTCGCCGGGCATTTGCCCGAGCTGCTGTCGCGCCATCCCGGCCTCTCCATCGAGCTGGTGATGAGCGATGAGACGACCGACATGGTGGCCAGCCGCCTCGACATCGCCGCCCGCTTCCGCCCACTCGATGACAGTTCGCTCGTGGTGCGCCAGATCGGCGAGGTCGGCTGGTTGCCGGTGGCCGCGCCCTCCTACATCAACCGCCGCGGCATGCCGGAACGGCCGGAGGATTTGGCCGAGCATATCTGCCTGCTGCACACTTCCTCGCGCAATGAGGTCTGGCATTTCACCGGCCCGCGCGGCCCGGTGGACGTGCCGATCACCAGCCCGCTCTCGGCAAACGTCGTGGAGGCGCTCTACAGGGCGGCAATCGCCGGCTACGGCATCGCCCTCCTGCCGGACCTCGAACTGGTGGAGGACCTCGCGGATGGCAGGCTGGTGCGCGTGCTGCCCGGCTACCAACCGCCACGGCTGCCCGTGTACC
>CAIPLM010000219.1 GCA_903865895.1 uncultured Rhodospirillales bacterium
ATTCATGCACCAGCCGGGCGACGCCGACGGTCTCGCCGGTGGGTTCGCGCACGGCGACGAAGGCCATCTCGCGTTCGTAATCCACCTGGGTGAGGCGGGCGGTGAGCTCGGGCGAGAGTTCGCGGAGCGCGGAGAAGAAGCGGTAGCGCACGTCCTCCGGCGGTAGGCGGGCGAAGAAGGCGGCGTGGGCCTCGGCGTCCTCCGGGCGGATGGGGCGGATCAGCAACGGCCCGGTGCGCCCCTCGAAGCGCGCCACCAACTCCTCCGGATAGGGCGGAATGGCGAGGCGGGCGATCGCGCCGGGGGGGCGCAGGCTGATCCAGGCATCGGCCGCCATCACGCCCTCGGGGCTGGCGAAGAGGGGGTTGACGTCGATCTCCGCGATCTCCGGGAAATCCACCAGCAACTGGCTCACCCGCACCAGGGCGCCGGCCACCGCTTCGAGATCGGCGGCCTTCTGGTCGTGGAGGTCGCCGAGCAGGGCGGCGGCGCGGGTGCGGGCGATCATGCCGCGGGCGAGGGGGAGGTTCAGCGGCGGCAGGTCCACTGCCACGTCATGCAGCGCATCGGCCGCGGTGCCGCCCTGGCCGAAGCGGAGCACGGGGCCGAACAGCGCATCCTCGCCCGCTTGGATCCGCAGTTCGCGGGCGCGGCCGGCCTGGCGCTGCACCAGGAACCCGGCCTCGCCGCCGCGCGTGGTGGCCCGGCGTTCCAGCATGGTGACGGCATCCTGCAACTGCGCCGCGTCCCTCAGATCGAGCGCGATGCCGCTGCGGGTCGCGGGGTCCGGCCGTTCGGCGCGGCGGCGCTTCAGCACGACGGGATAGCCGAGCGCCTCCGCCGCCGCGACGGCGGCCGCGCGATCGGCGGCGGCGCGTGAGGGCACGATCGGCAGCCCATAGGCCGCCAGCACGGCGAGCGCCTCGTCCTGCGCCAGCGTCGCACGCCCGGCGGCACGGGCGGCGGCGAACAGGCGAGCGACGGCGGCGCGGTCGGGCGCGAGGTCGAGCACCGTGCTCGGCGGCAATTCCTGGGCGGCGGCGCGGTTGCGGCGGTCCTGCACCAGATGGCGGAAGCCGCGCACGGCGAGCGAGGGGGTGGCGAACACCGGCACCCCGGCGCTGGCGAGCGCCTGGCGATGCGCGGCGCCGGTGGTCTCGCCCATCACGCAGGCGAGCAACGGCACCCGCAGCTTCGCCGCCGCGATGGCCGCGACCGCCGCCGCATCCGATGCGCCGGTGGGCGTGAGCACGGCCAGCACGCCGCCGACCTCCCGCGCCCCGGCCAGCAAAGCGGCCGCATCGGCGAGCGCGATCGCCTCGGCATGCACGATATCCCCCTCGCCGGGCAAGAAGGCGTCGGGCAGCCGCAGCCGCATGATCTCGCGCGTCTCGGGCGCGAGCGCGGCCAGCGCCAGCCCATCCCGCAGCGTGGCATCGGCGGCGAGGCGGGCCGGACCGCTGGCGTTGCTGACGATCGCCAGCGTCTCGCCCCGGGCCGGACGCGCGCGGGTGAGCGTCTCGGCCGCCGCCAGCAGATCCTCCAGGCTATCGACGCACAACACGCCGCAGCGCCGCAGCGCCGCGGTGAAGGCGGCATCCCCATCCCCATCGGGGTCGCCGATCCGCCCCCCCGCGGCGAGCGCCACCACCGGGCGCAGCTTCGCGGCGGCGCGGGCGGCGGAGAGGAACGCGCGCGCATCCTTGATGTGCCGGATATCGAGCAGAATCGCGCCAGTGCCGGAATCCCGGCTCAGCCAATCCAGCACCATGGCGAAGCCGATATCGTCATTGGCGCCGATGCCGATGATATGGCTGAAGCCGATGCCGTTCGGCCCCGCCCAGTCGATCACCGCCCGGCACAGCCCGCCGGATTGCGACACCAGAGCGACCCGCCCGGCCGGAGGCGCGAGATGCGCACGCGTCGCATTGAGCCCAATCGCCGGCACCGCGATGCCGAAGGAGCCGCAACCCAGCGTGCGCAACCCGGTCTCGAGCGCCAGCGCCCGCAGCCCGCCCCCGGCGCCCAGCACCACGCCCGCCCGCGTTCCCTTCGCGGCAAGGGCGCGAATGGCGCCAGACACCTCGTCCTCCCCCGTGCAAATCAGGGCGAGGTCCGGCGCGGCCGGCAAATCGCCGATCCCGCCGCTCGCGATCGCATGGATCGGCCCGGCGAATCCGCCCGCCGCCAGATTGGCGGCCACCTGGGCGCCGGCCACCGTCTCGGCGCCGATCACCGCGATGGAAGCGGGGCGGAACAGCAGCGCGGGGTGGAAACGCCCCGATTTCGGCCGG
>CAIPLM010000220.1 GCA_903865895.1 uncultured Rhodospirillales bacterium
CGGCGCGGCGGTCTATCCACCCGACGCCGCTCGTGCGGCTGGCCGGCGCCATGCCGGCGGTGGCGGTGCGCCTGGAGGAGAAGCGATGTAGCGGCGGCCGTTCTGTCGCGTTGGCGCTGCCGGGGGTGACCTCTCGCGCGGCGATGCTGATGCATGTACGGAGGCTGCCCGGCGCCCCAGCCGCCAGCCGGACAAAGTTTTTTTGCTTCTTTTTGTTCACAAAAAGAAGACCCTCCTTGGAGCTCCACCTGGGGCTTTCCCTGATTGCCGCCTCCGGGACGGGGGTGCATGCTGCCGCCAAAGCCAGCCCCTAGAGGCCGGCGGAACGGAGGAAACCATGACGACACTCAATCGCCGCGCCATGCTCGCGGGGGCGGCTGCCGTGCCGGTGATCGGGACGGCGCGGGCGCAAAAGCGCGATCCGCGTGAGCTGCGCTTCATCAGCGCCGTGGGGCTGACGGTGCTGGACCCGATCTGGACGGCGTCCCTGGTGACACTGAACCATGCGTATCATGTGTATGACACGCTGTATGGCATTGGGCAGGATTTGACGCCCCGCCCGCAGATGGTGGCCGGGCATACCGTGTCGGACGATGGGCGGGAGTGGCGGTTCACACTGCGGGACGGGCTGTGGTTCCATGACGGCACGCCGGTGCTGGCGCGGGATTGCGTGGCCTCGATCAAGCGCTGGGCGCGGCGGGATTCCTTCGGGCAACTCGTCGGCGAGGTGCTGGAGGGGATTGATGCGCCGGATGACAGATCTTTCCGCTTCAAGCTGAAAAAGCCCTTCCCGCATTTGCTGGTGGCGCTCTCCCGCGTCGGCGCGCTGGCCTGTTTCGTGATGCCCGAGCGCCTGGCCACTACGGACGCCTATACGGCGGTGAAGGACGCGACGGGCAGCGGGCCGTATCGCTTCCTGCCCGACGAGTTCAACGCCGGCAGCCGGGCCGCCTATGCGCGCTTCGACAAATACGTGCCGCGCGCCGAGAAGGCCGAGCGCACCGCGGGCGGCAAGATCGCGCATTTCGAGCGCGTGACCTGGTACACCATGCCGGATTCGGCGACGGCGGCGAATGCCATGCAGTCCGGCGAGATGGATTGGTGGGAATATACCCCGGCCGATCTGCATGAGCTGCTGCGCAAGGCCAAGGGCATCACCGTGCAGGCGAAGGACCCGTACAACTGGTACGGCATCGCCCGCTTCAACCTCACCCAGGCGCCGTTCAACAACAAGAAGCTGCGCCGCGCGGTGCTCGCCGCGGTGAACCAGGAGGATTTCATGCGCGCCGGCTTCGGCGACGACCAGGAGGTGTGGCGCACCTGCCGGGCGATGATCCCCTGCGGCATCCCCGATTCCGACGAGATCGGCCAGGCCGACATGCCGGCGCTGCCGATCGCCGCTGCCCGCAAGCTGGTCGCCGAGTCCGGCTATAACGGCGAGCGCACGGTGGTGATCGCGCCGGTGGACTACCCGCAGCTCGGCGCTTTCGGCACGGTAATGGCCGATTTGCTGAAGCGGCTGGGCATGAACGTCGATTTCCAGCCGATGGACTGGGGCACCATGATCCAGCGCATCACCAGCCGCGAGCCGGTGGAGAAGGGCGGCTGGAGCATGTTCCACACCTCCGGCTCCAAGGTCTCGATGATCAACCCGGCGCTCAACATGTACGTCCGCGGCCAGGGGGCGAAGGGCTGGACCGGTTGGTACGACAAGCCGGAGATCGAGGCGCTGACCCAGCAATGGCTCGACAGCCCGGCGGAGGGCTCGTCACGCGATCTGTTCACCAGGTTCCAGCGCGTGCTGTTCGAGGACCCGCCGCTGGTGCCGCTCGGGCAGTACGGCGTGTTCACCGTACGGCGCAATGATATCACGGGGATATTGGACGGTTCGGCGTCTTATCCTTGGAATGTGAGGCGGACATAAGACAAGGAAGCGGTTCTTTTTTGAAAAAAGAACCAAAAAACTTACTTCTATTTGATCCACATTCTCCCACGAGAGTGTGGATCAAACGGATAGAAAGTTTTTGCTTCTTTTTTCAAAAAGAAGCCCTTCCTTCCTTCCACATGTGACAACCGCCCACGCCCCGGCTAATCTGCTGCCGGGGAACGCCCAACCAATCTGGAAAGAACACCATGCGCGAAGCCGTCATCGTCTCAACCGCCCGCACCCCGATCGGCAAGGCCTATCGCGGCGCCTTCAATGACACCCAGGCCCAGGCCCTCGGCGGCCACGCCATCGCCAATGCGGTGAGCCGCGCCGGCATCGATCCGGCCGAGATCGAGGATGTCATCATGGGCTGCGCCTTGCAGCAGGGCTCCACCGGCTCCAACGTCGGCCGCCAGGCGGCGCTGCGCGCCGGTCTGCCGCAGACGGTGGCGGGGATGTCGATGGACCGGCAATGCGCGTCGGGCCTGATGGCGATCGCCACGGCGGCCAAGGAGATCATCTTCGACGGCATGAACATCACCGTCGGCGGCGGCGTCGAGTCGATCTCGCTGGTGCAGAACGACAAGATGAACCGCTTCCGCACCCAGGACCCCAAGCTGATGGAGATGGCGCCGGCGCTCTACATGAGCATGCTGGAGACCGCCGAGATCGTCGCCGAACGCTATGGCGTCAGCCGCGAGGCGCAGGACGCCTACGCCCTGCAATCCCAGCAGCGCACCGGCCAGGCCCAGGCTGAAGGCCGCCACGCCGCCGAAATTGCCCCGATGACCACCATCATGCAGGTGGTGGACAAGGCGACCGGGGTGGCGAGCCCGCGCGAAATCACTCTCTCGCTCGATGAGGGCAATCGCCCGCAGACCGTGCTGGGGGACCTGCAGAAGCTCCAGCCGGTGTTCAAGAACGGCATGCGCATCGCCGAGGGCAAGTTCATCACCGCCGGCAACGCCTCGCAGCTCTCCGACGGCGCCTCCGCGGTGGTGCTGATGGAGGCCAAGGAGGCGGAGCGCCGCGGCCACAAGCCGCTCGGCGCCTATCGCGGCATGGCGGTGGCCGGCTGCGATCCCGGAGAGATGGGCATCGGCCCGGTCTTCGCGGTGCCGAAGCTGCTGAAGCAGCACGGGCTCAAGATCGAGGACATCGGCATCTGGGAGCTGAACGAGGCCTTCGCCAGCCAGGTGCTCTATTGTCGCGACACGCTGGACATCCCCAACGAGCTGCTGAACGTCTCGGGCGGCGCGATTTCGGTCGGGCATCCCTATGGCATGTCCGGCGCGCGGATGACCGGCCACGTGCTGATCGAGGGCAAGCGGCGCGGCGCCAAATACGGCGTGGTGACGATGTGCGTCGGCGGCGGCATGGGGGCTGCGGGGCTGTTCGAGATCTTCTGAGCAAATGAGGGGTGGCTCCGGGGACGGATCTACCCCTCGCTGGCGTCGTTGCGGCCGGTTGCGGTGGTGGGCTAATAGAACCGTCGCATCTCGAGGTAGTTCATGTCCGAGCCTTTGAAGTTGTTCATCTATGGTCCCGCACGGTCGGGCACGTCGATCAGTCAGAACGCGGCGCGCAAGGTGCTGGGGTTGCCCGGGCGGGGCGAGGGGCACGTCTTCACCATCTACCAGCGCCTCATCCACCAATATTTCAAATACACGAAGGGCTTTACGGAGAAGCGCGGAGCGCTGGCACGGGAGTTGTCGGCACGCGCGTTCAAGACGCGAATGATCGAGGAAATCCGCGAGCTTTACGCGCGGGCCTACAAGTCCGACAGCTTCGTCGATAAGACGCCGGGTGCCGAACCAATGCTGGCAACACCGCTGGTGCTGGAGACGTTTCCGGACGCCCGCTTCATCGTCATCAAGCGGACGGGGATTGAGGTGGTCCAGTCGTTCCAGATCAAGTTTGGCGCCACCTTTGATGATGCCTGTAAGTCCTGGACGGCGTGCATGAACGCGACGACCAAGGTGATGGAGTGGGTGCCACAGGCACTGGTGATCGACCAGCACGAGTTGACGAATTCGCCAGCCGAAGTCGGTAAGCGGATTGGCGAACATGTCGGGCGGCCAGAAAAGGCGGAGGAGATCGCTAACTTCTTCGTGAACAACCGCACGGAGAAGAGCTCCTCACATGATTGGTCCAAGCGGTTGACGCTGGCTGACACAACGTGGTCCGACGAGGAAAAGGAGCACTTCCGCGTGACCTGCGGGCGGGCGATGCGGAGTTTCGATTATCCGATGTGATCGTGCGGTCGGTTGAGCAACAGATGGCACGCGCGGCATCCTGAACTCGGCAATAGGAAACCACATGACCCGTGCCATCGGATTGCTCCTTACGCTGATCGCGTCTTGCTTTGTCACCCCGGCCAGGGCCGAAGCGACGGATCACCAACTGGCGAAAATCGGCCATATCCTGGTGATCTACGCGGAAAACCGCAGCTTCGATCACCTCTATGGCAATTTCCCCGGCGCCAACGGCATCGCCAACGCCACCGCCGAGCAAAAAACCCAGCTCGACCATGACGGGAAGCCGCTGCCATTCCTCACGGTGTGGCGCGGCAACGGACCTGATGCGCGCTTCCCCAAGCTACCCAACGGCCCGTTCCGCATCGACGCCGACCCGATCAACGCGAAACTGTCGGACCTGTTGCCGAGCCCGATCCACGCCTTTTATCACAATGCCGAGCAGATCAATGGCGGGCGGAACAACATGTTCGCCGCCATGTCCAACGTCGGCGGCTGGTCGATGGGCTATGTCGATGGCAGCAAAATGCGGCTGTGGCAGTGGGCCAAGGAATTCACCCTCGCCGACAACTTCTTCATGGGCGCCTATGGCGGCTCATTCCTCAACCACCAGTACCTCATCTGCGCCTGCGCCCCCGCCTTCGCCAACGCGCCAGCCGAGATCACCGCCAAGCTCGATGCCGACGGGCGGATGAGCAAGACCGCCGAATCTCCCTCGGCGACAATGGGGCCGGTGCGCGTTGCCTCCAACACGCAGGTCACGCCGGATGGCTACGCGGTGAACACCACTCAGCCGCCCTACCAGCCCAGCGGGATCGCCCCCCCACCGGGCGGGAATCCCGCGTTGGTCGATAGCGTGGTCAACAAGGTGATGGGTCCGCCGCTGCCGCCGCAAACCGCGCGCACCATCGGTGACCTGATGAGCGATCGCGGGCTTGACTGGGCCTGGTACGCCGGCGGCTATCGCGCCGCCAGCACCGATGCACCGCGCCCGTTGGCGGAGCGCCGGGTAATCTACACCGGCAAGGATGGCGCGCTGAACTTCCAGCCGCATCATCAGCCCTTCAACTATTACGCCCGCTGGGCCCCCGGCACCGCCGAGCGCGCCCGGCATTTGCGCGACGGCGAGGATCTGATCGCCGCCATTGATGACGGCACGCTGCCGCCGGTCGCCTTCTACAAGCCGGCCGGCATCTACACCCAGCACCCCTCCTATACCGACCTGGTGCGCGGTGATACCCACATCGCCGACCTGCTTGACCGGCTGCGCAACAACCCAAAGCTGTGGGCCGATACCGTCGTCATCGTCACCTACGACGAAAACGGCGGCTTCTGGGACCATGCCGCCCTGCCCGAAGGCGCTGGCTGGCGCGACCGCTGGGGCCCCGGCACCCGCATCCCCGCGCTGGTGATCTCGCCCTTCGCGCGCAAAGGCCACGTGGATCACACCGGCTACGACACCGCCTCGATCCTCAAGCTGATCATCCGCCGCTTCAAGCTCGACACCCTGCCCGGTCTGCGTCCGGCCACCGGCGATTTAACGGCGGCGCTCAGCTTCGACTGATCCCCCGTCTTCCGCCGGCGCCGCGTTCGGCCTAGTCTTCGGCCGTCTGTTCCAAGGAGCTCAGGTCGATGAACGTGAATGTGGCGCCGAACGCCGACGTATCGCAGGCCCTCGACGAAGCGAAGGCGAATTTCGCCAAGGCGAACCCCAATAGCGGGGCGCTGTTCCAGAAGGCGCTGCCGACCATGCCTGGCGGCAATACCCGCTCGGGCGTTTATTTCGACCCCTACCCCCTGATGTTCCGCCGCGGCGAGGGCGCCCGGCTATGGGACGAGGACGGGCACTCCTACGTCGATTTCCTCGGCGAGGCCACCGCCGGCATCTACGGCCACAGCCACCCCGTCATCCGCGCCGCCATCGATGACCGCCTGGCGCTCGGCTGGAACCTCTCCGGCGTTACCTCGCTGGAAGCGGTGCAGGCGCAGCTCATCATCGATCGCTTCCCCTCGATCGAGCGCGTTCGCTTCGTGAATTCCGGCACCGAAGCCAATATGTTCAACATCCAACTCGCCCGCGTCATCACCGGAAGGCCGGCGGTGATGGGCTTCCAGGGCTGCTACCATGGCGGCTTCCTCACCTTCGCCGCCCAGAGCAACCCGATCAACGTGCCCTACGAAACCGTGGTGGCCACCTATAACGACATCGACGGCACCGCCGCGATGATCGACGCCAATGCCGAGCGCATCGCCTGCCTCATCCTCGAGCCGATGATCGGCGGCGGCGGCTGCATCCCGGCCTCGGTCGAATTCCTCGCCATGCTGCGCGAGCGGACCAAGAAGCACGGCATCGTCCTGATTTTCGACGAGGTGATGACCTCGCGTCTCTCGCCGGGCGGCCTGCAGCAGAAGCACGGCATCATCCCGGACCTCACCTCGCTCGGCAAATACATCGGCGGCGGCTTCTCGGCCGGCGCCTTCGGCGGCAAGGCCGAATTCCTCGACCGCTTCGACCCGCGCCGTGGTGATGCGCTGCCGCATTCCGGCACCTACAACAACAACGTCTTCACACTCTCCGCCGGCATCGCCGGGCTCTCCAAGGTCTACACCAAGGAAGCCGCCGTGACGCTCAACGCCCACGGTGACGCCCTCCGCAACCGGCTCAACGCCGTCTGCGAAAAAGCCGGCGTCGCGCTGCAATTCACCGGCATCGGCTCCATGATGGCGCCCCACGCCATGCGCGGGCCCATTACCTCTCCGCAAGACGCCGCCCGCGGCAACGCCAAGGTGCGCGAACTTATGTTCTTCGACCTCGTCGCCCACGGCATCTTCATCATGCCCAAACGCGACCTCATCGCCCTCTCTTTGCCGTTGACCGACAAAGACTTCGACACCCTCGTCGCCGGCGTCGAAGAATTCGTCTCCGCCCGCAAATCGCTCCTGCAGTAACGCCCTCGCGGGCGCGAAAGCCGATACCGGCGGCGCTGGTGGGGTACTTTCCGGAAGAAAGGTGAGGGGGCGCTGCCCCCTCAACCCCCGCCAGGTGCCGAGCACCTGGACCTCATGCATCGAGGGATAGGTTCTGAAAGAGAGAGGGGGCCTACTGCTTGGTAGCAACCATCGAGTAGGCCTCCTCTCTCTTTCAGAACCCACTTAACGGATGGGGGTCTGGCGCCTCAGGCCCCAGCGGGGTAGAGGGGCGGCGCCCCTCGCCTTCCTTCCGAACCGCTCCGACCAACGCCCGCCGGTTTCAGCCCTTCACACCCGTGAGGGCGATGCCGCGGACAAAGTAGCGTTGCAGGAAGAGGAACAGCACGATCAGTGGGATGGTGGCGATAGTCGCGCCGGCGAAGGTTTCACCCCAGTTGGGGAGCTGGCCGATCGCAACCGATTGCGCGATGGCGAGTTGGATGAGTTGGTTCTTGGGCGACTGGATGATGACCAGCGGCCAGAGGAAGGCGTTCCAGGAGAACAGGAAGGTCACGAGCGCCAGGGTCGCGAGCGTGGTGCGCACGTTGGGGAGCACGATGCTCCAGAAGATGCGCCAGTGGCCGGCGCCATCGATGGTGGCGGCTTCGTCGAGCTCACGAGGGAGATCTTCGAAGGCCTGGCGCAGCATGAAGAGGCCAAAGGGGCTGGCGATCCATGGGATGAAGACGCCGACCAGCGTATCCTGCATGCCGAGCTTGCTGACGTGCATGAACAGCGGAACCATCAGGCTTTCGATCGGCAGAAGGAACGTCATCAGCACGATGCCGAAGACGATGCCGGCGCCTTTGAAGCGGATGCGGGTGAGCCCGTAGGCGGCCATCGAGCAGAGGAACAGGGTACCGAGCACCTGGCAGGAGGAGACGATCGCCGAGTTGATCAGCGCACGGCCGACGCCACGGTTAGCGAACAGGTGAATGAAGTTCTCGATCGTGGGGTTGGCGGGGATGAAGGTGCCCCAGGAGATCGGGTTGAGATCACGGAAGATCGCGAATTGCGGCTTGAAGGAGGACGCGACGATCCACGCATAGGGCCCGAGGAAGATGGTGAGGATCACCACCAGGATCACCGCGGCGCCGAGCAGGGGGAGGATGCGCTTCAATACGTCCACCGTGTACGCAGCAGGCGCATCTGCACCAGGCTGATGCCCATGACGACGGCCATGAAGACCGCGGAGACCGCAGAGGCGAGGCCGGGTTGCTGCAGGCTGAATGCGAGCTGGTAGATATCGAACGCCACGAAGTTGGTGGTCCCCTCGGGTCCGCCGCTGGTCATGATCAGCGCGGGGGCGAAGGCCTGAAGCGAAAAGACGGTCATGATCACCACGATGAACACGGTGGTGCGGCTCAGCAGCGGGATGACGACGTGGCGTAGCCGCTGTAGCGCCGAGCAGCCATCGACGCGCGCGGCATCCTCGAGGTCACGCGGGATGCCTTGCAGTCCGGAGAGGAAGAGGACGGTGGCGAAGCCGGTTTGCTGCCAGAGCATCATGCCGATGACCGATGGCAAGGCCTGCGCCTTACTGGTGAGGAAGGCCAATTTGGGCAGGCCGAGGATCACGAGGGCGCCGTTGATCAGGCCGTTATTCGGATCGAGCAGGAAGGTCCACATGGTGGCGATGACGACCGCCGAGGTGACGACGGGGAGGAAGACGACGGCGCGAACGATGGCGCGGGCGGGCAGAGTGCCGTTGAGGTAGACGGCAACCAGGAAGGAAACGGGGATGACCGTGAGCACCACGCCGGCGGCGAACCCGAAGGTGACGAGAAAGGCCTGCCGGCGATCCGGGTCATCGAAGAGATCGAGGTAATTGCCCAATCCCACGAAGGTCCGCTTATCGGGGTTGAGGAGGGCGAAATCCCACAGGCTGTCCCACAGCATCCGCGCCACCGGGACGTACTGGAACATCAGCAGCATGAAGAGGAAAGGGCCGACGAAGGCGATAACGGCGGCCCAGTGACGCAGTGCGCGTGTCATCGCAAAGGCGTGGCACTTCTCTCCATTGGTGCCGAGCAGTAGCGCCAATGGAGAGAAAGTTTTTTGGTTCTTTTTTTCAAAAAAGAACGCCCTCCCTTACCGCGCCAGCAGCGGCTGCACCGCCCGCGCCGCGGCATCGAGGCGCGTCTTCGCATCGGCGCCGTAGGCGATGTCACGCAGCGCGTCGCTAACGATCTTGTCGTACTGAGCAAAATGCGCCGACGGCGGCCGCGGGTGGCCCCACTTCTCGACTTCCTCCTGGAAGATGTTCAACGGGTACTCCTTGAGCCATTCGATGCGTGCGCCGATGGACTTCATGGCCGGCAAGGCGCGAGCGGCACGGTTGTAATCCTCGGCGATCTTGCCCGTGCTGACGTCGATCACGAACTTGGCAGCCTCGTCGGGGTTGGTCGATTTGGCGGTAACGCCGAGGGTCAGGCTGCCGGTGTGCACCACGGGAGTGCGGACGTAGGGCAGCGGGGTGACGCCCCATTTGAATCCGGGGTCGTTATTCACCAGGCCGGCGGCAAAATACGAGACGTCGATGGTGAAGCAGGCCTTTTTGTCCTGGAAGGCGTTGGGAATGCCGGCCTTGGGCGTGATCTTGTGGACGTTGAACAGATCGGCGAACAGCTTGGCGCCTTCGACGGCTTCGGGGGTGTTCAACCAGCCCTGCGCGGTTTTGCCGTCCGGCGAGATGCCCCAATAGGTCTTGTAGAGCGAGGATTCCGGCGGCGCCTTCGGGTCACCGAAAGTGCGCACGAACAGGAAGTCCCGGAAGACGAATCCGGGGGTGGCGTTGCCGAAGCGGCTGGGCGCCAGGCCCCAAACCGAGACGTTGTCACCTTCGCCCTTCTGGCACTTCTTCATCGCCTCGATCGCCTGCGCCCAGGTCCAGGCCTTGTCGAGGTCCTTCGGCGGGGTGATGCCGAGGGGGGCGAGCATGTCGGCGTTGTAGTAGAGCGCGAGCGAGGCCTGCTGAGTGCCGGGCGAGTAGATCTTGCCCTCATAGGTGTGTTCGGCCAGCGTGGGGGCGACGATGTCGTCCTTGAGCCCGGCCGGGAAATACTTGTCGAGCGGGAGCAGTATACCGGCGGCGGCGTAGGTCTGCGTGTTCGGCCCGTCAAACATCAGCAGGTCGGGCGGATTGGTGGCGGCCGCAAGCACGCTGATCTTGTCGGCGAGCTGGCCGAACGGCACCTCGTTCAGTGCGATCTTGATGCACTTATTGCCGCTCTCCCAGGCCGAGATCATCGCGGGGGTGGGCGGGTTGTTGAGCGGCTTCAGCACGGAGAGCGTCAGCACGCCCTGCGGACAATCCGCGGTTGGGGCACTGCGGTCACCGGCGAGGGCCGGGGCCGCAAAAAGCGCGGTGGCGAGAAGGGCGGTCGCGAAGCGAAGCATCTGGCGTCCTTTCCTGGGTTCAGGCGGTGCGGGCGAAGGTCTCGAGCATCATGGCGTTAAATTTGCCGCGATCGGCGTGAAATGCGAAGTGGCAATTCGGCGGATTTTCGCCGCGGAAATTCGTGTCCACCACCGTGCGCCCCATGGTCAGCGGCCCCATCGTCTCCACCGCGACATGGCGGAAATCTGTGGTGATCACGCTGGGATCGACGAGATAGGCGATGCAGAGCGCGTCATGCACCGGGGCGGCGCCGCGCTCGGCCATCGGCTGGTTGGCGTCATAGGCGTGGATGCGCCGCGAGATGAAGCGCGATGCGGCGATGCCGGCCGGCGTGCCGAGCGCCTCCATCGCCGCGGTATCGGCGAGCGAGACCAGCGCCTCATGCGTGGCATCGAGCGGGACGCAGACCAGCTTGCGGAACCCCGCAGCGAAGACGGAGGCCGAGGCATCCGGATCGGCCCAGATGTTGAACTCGGCGGACGGCGTCACGTTGCCATGGTGATGCGCGCCGCCCATCAGCACCACCTCCGGCACCAGGTCGACGAACTTAGGATAGAGCGCGATGGCGGCGGCGATGTTGGAGAGCGGGCCGGTGGGGACCAGCACGATCTCCTCGGTCGCGGCGCGGTAGGTCTCGATAAGGAACTCCACCGCCGCCTTGCTCTGCTTCACGCTGGTCGGCGCCGGCAGCGGCAGCTCGAGCCCGTGCACCCCCGTGCTTTTCTTGATGGCGCGCGGAATGGGGAAATCCGGCCGGGTGAGCGGGCGGTTGAGCCCCTCGAACACCGGAATGTCGCCACGCCCGATGAAATCGAGCGTGCGCAGCGAGTTGTCGGTGCAGTACTGCACCTCGACATTGCCGTTCACCGTGGTGACGCCGACCAACTCCAGATCGGGGTGCAGCGCCGCCAGCATGATGGCGACAGCGTCATCGGTGCCGGTATCGACGTCGAGAATGAGTTTGCGGGCCATGGTGCGTCTCCGTCAGGTCAGTGTCGCGTCGAAGTCGAGCATTGCCTGCACGATGTGCGGCAACAGGCGCGGCGAGGGTTCGCGCGCGAGATGGACATTGGCGGGCGGCGAGGGGCGCATGTAGCCGAGCGGCACATTGCCGAGGCGGCGCAGTTCGGCGACCGTCATGCCCCGGGTCAGCCCACCGGCGAGCTCCACCCGCACGCCGGTATGGCGGTATTCCATCAGGCTGGGGTCGATGAACGGCACCAGCGCACAGGGGTCGTGCAGCGAGGCGGTGTCGATGCCCTGCACGCGCTTGAGGGATTGTAGGAAAAAGTCCAGCAGGTCGCCCATGGTGCGGGCGAGGCGGCCACCCTGACGCAGCCGGGCGATATCGGCAGCGCCGACGCCGACCCGGCGGGTGACGTCAAGCCCGACCAGCCAGGTCTCGACGCCGGCCATCAGCACCGCATCCGCCGCCTCGGGGTCGGCGTAGATGTTGAATTCCGCGCATTGGGTGACGTTGCCGGAGCCGGTGGAGCCACCCATGATGGTGATGCCGCGCAGCCACTCCCGGAGCTTCGGCTCGACCGAGAGCGCGAGCGCGACATTGGTGAGCGCGCCGGTCGCGGCCAGCACCAGCTCGCCGCGATGGGCGCGGGCGGTGCGCAGGATCAGCTCGACGGCGTGCATATCCTCCGCCCCGCGATCGGGCGTGGGCAGTTCGGCACCATCGAGCCCGGTCTTGCCGTGCACCACCCCGGCCTCGATCCGCTCGCCCACCAGCGGCTTGCCGGCGCCTTTGGCCACCGGAAAATCGCGCTGCATGAGCTGACGCAGGCCAAGGGCGTTGTTGGTCACCAGGTCGATGGACTGATTGCCGAACACGGTGGTGACGCCCACCAGGTTCATGTGATGGGCGGCGTAGATCATCGCCACCGCATCGTCGTGGCCGGGGTCGCAGTCCAGGAGAACGGGGGTCATTCGGTGGTTCCGGCCTTGTTTCGGGCGATGGCGGCGGCAAGCCCGGCGACGCGGCCGGCCTTGAACTCCTCGCTGACATGGGCGAGCTGGTGGGTGTCGAAATGCGCCATCACCGAGCTGCGGAAGCCCTGCATGTCCGCCGCGCGGTTCAGCGAGCGCTTGGTCAGCTTGATGGCGAAGGGCGGCGCCTGGGCGATCTCATTGGCCAGCGCCATGGTCGCCACCTCCAGCTCTTCCCGCGGGACGAGGCGGTTGATCATGCCGATGCGATAGGCCTCGGCGGCGGACATCCGCTTGCCGGTGAACAGAAACTCCTTGGCCGCCCGCAGCCCCATCACCCAGGGATGCACCAGCACCTCGACCGCCGCGGCCGCCATGGTGCGCACGACGGGATCAGCGAAGAAGGCGTCCTCCGAGGCGACAATCATGTCGCACATATTCGCCACCATGAAGCCGCCGGCGATGCAGGCGCCCTGCACCATCGCGATGGTCGGCTTCGGGCAGTCCCATATGCGCAGCGAATAATCGAGATAGCGCCGCTCCTCATATGCGTAGCGCTCCTCGACGGTGAATTCCTGCCGCCGCGCCTGGCCTTCCTTGAGGTCATGCCCGGCGGAGAAATGCGCGCCGACGCCGCCGATCACGATCACCCGCACCGCCGGATCCGCCACCGCGGCGCCCAAGGCGTGGTCAAGCTCATCGAGCAGCACCGAGCTCTCGGCGTTGCGCATCTCCGGGCGGTTGTGCAGCAATTTGCGCACCGCGCCGACGTCCTCGACGGCGATCTGGGTGTAGTCCATCGGGCGGTCTCCGCTGTCCCCTTGCACGATCCTCGGTGGGATACCGGGGATGGTCAAGCGCCCCGAGGATTGTGCTTGCGTTCTGCCAGCGAATTGGATGAGCATCCGCCCATGCGCTGGGTGTTTGCCGTCTTCGTCCTGTGGGCGTCAGCCGTTCTGGGGGTCGCGAACCCCGGAACCGCGCGGGCTGCCGGCGACTCCGTCGACGTCGCGCTGGTGCTGGTCACCGACGTGTCGCGCAGCGTGCATGACGGCGAATTCGCGCTGATGAAGCAGGGCTACGGGAGCGCCTTCACCGATCGCGACGTGGTGACAGCGATCAAGGGCGGCGCCGTTGGGCGCATCGCGGTCACCTATGTCGAGTTCGCTGGGGCCGGTGAGGTGCGCACGGTGGTGGATTGGACCGTGATCGCCGACTTGGCCTCCGCCGAGGCGTTTGTCGCCCGGCTGCGTGCCGCGCCGCGCAGCTACTGGGGCCGCACCTCGATCAGCGGCGGCATCGACCATGCGATGAAGGAACTCGCCCGCGCCGGATTTGACGCGCAAAGGCGGGTAATCGACGTCTGCGGCGACGGCACCAACAACCACGGGCGGGACGTCGTCGCGGCGCGGGACGAAGCGGTGGAGGCCGGCGTGACCATCAACGGCCTGTCGATCATCAACGACAACCCGATCGCCTGGAACCTCGCCCATACCCAGCCGCCGGGCGGGTTGACCAACTACTACCGCGAGAACGTCACCGGCGGCATCGGCACCTTCGTGCTGGAAATCCATGATTTCCGTAGCTTTGGCGAGGCGATGAAGCGCAAGCTACTCAACGAGATCGCCAGTCTGGCGCAGCCTGCGCGGTTGTAATCCGCGCCGCCGGTTGCCCCCGGGCATCGCCTCCCCATCTCCTGTGCTTGTATCGGCGAGGGCAGCATGGCGCGTTTGATATTCCTGGCCGTTCTCCTGATGACCGCCGGCACCGCGCGGGCCGCGCCCGGGCTCTACGCGTTCGACCAACGGCACGGCACGATCGGCTTCAATGTTGGCCATTTCGGACTGTTCACCTCCGAGGGTGGCTTCGAGCGGTTCAGCGGGCGGCTGACGATCGATCCGGCGCGGCTGGAGGACACACGCGTCGAGGTGACGATCGACGCTGCGTCGGTTGCCATCGCCGTGCCTGAGGCAGCGAGCATGCTGAAGGCGCCGGACTATTTCGACGTGACACAGCATCCCGCCATCAGCTTCGGCGCGACATCGGTGGAGCGGCGGGACGACACGCATTTCCATCTGCGCGGCCAACTCCGCATCCGCGGCATCACCCGCGAGCAGGCGATGGAGATCGCGATTCTCGACCGCCATGCCGATGGATCGGGCAGCGAGGTCGCCGATGTGGTGGCCAGCGGCGAAATATCGCGAGGGGATTTCGGCATGGTGGCCGATCGCAGCTTCATCGAGGACGTGGTGCGCCTGCGGATCAGCATGCGGATTCGGTTCGGAGCGGCTGTGAATGGCGGTTGAGTGGCATCCGGCGCAGCGCTGGCTGCATTGGGCGACCGCCGGGCTGGTGGCGGCAGGGTTCGCGCTGGCGTGGGTGATGACGTCCGTGCCGTTCCGCCAGATGGCACTGAAGTTCTGGCTCTACCAGGCGCATAAGTCGATCGGACTGCTGGCGCTGCTCGCGGTCGTGGCGCGGTTGATGCTGCGCGCCCGGCTGGGGCGGCGAGCGACGGATTTACCGCCGCGTGAAGATGCTCTGGCGGCGGCCGGACACGCGGTACTTTATATCTTACTGCTCGCGGTGCCGTTGCTCGGTTATCTCACCGCCGATACGGCGCCCCTGCGTATTCCGACTCTCTTCCTCGGCCTGTTGCCACTGCCGGTGGTATTGGGTCGCGACGCGGCGCTGTTCGGAGTGTTGGTCACGCTGCATCGGGTGCTGGCGATTGGGCTCGTGGTGCTGGCGATCGGCCATGCCGGGTTGGCACTGCGCCATCACGCCGCCGGGCGGGGCGTGCTCGCGGCAATGCTGGGGCGTCGCAGCGCGCTTTGACCGCCGGGCCGATTGCGGCGACACTCCACCATCACCATCCCCCAGGGAGTCACGTCATGGAAATCCGCAATCTCGGAAAATCCGGCCTGCGCGTTTCGGCCATTGGCCTCGGCTGCAACAACTTCGGCGCCCGCATCAACCTCGAGCAGACCCGCGCGGTGATCCATAAGGCGTTCGACCTCGGGATCACCCTGTTCGACACCGCCGACGTCTATGGCGAGCGCGGCGGCTCTGAGACCTGCATGGGCCAGGTGATGGGCGATCGCCGCAAGGACATCGTGCTGGCGACCAAGTTCTGCATGCCGATGGGCGACAGCGATGACATGAAGGGCGCCTCGCGCCGCTACATCATGTCCGCCGTCGAGGCGAGCCTGAAGCGCCTCAAGACCGATTGGATCGACCTCTACCA
>CAIPLM010000221.1 GCA_903865895.1 uncultured Rhodospirillales bacterium
GGGCGATGCACAGGGCCATCACCCATAACCGGTGTTCCAGATCCTTCGCAGCCTTCCGCGTCGAGGTCCTCACCTTCCTGCGCCACACCGTCCAGCAAAACTGGGCCACGCTCTGTGACAACATCACAGACAACTTCAGAGTCAGAGACCCAGCACTTTTCCGAATCCTCAAGTGAAGGGAGGATTGGTTCTTTTTTTCAAAAAAGAACCGCTTGCTTCACCGCATAAACTGCCCAGGCAGCCGCGGTGCCCGCGAGCATCGCCAGGCCCAGCGTACGGGTGAGGATCATGGTAAGCAGCGTCGCCGCCGCGCCGACCGTGGGTTGCAGGCCGCCGGTGACCAGGCTGGGGATGACGAAGCTGACGAACAGCGTGCCTGGGATATAGCCGAGCACGCTGCGGATGAAGGGGGTGGGGGTGATTTGGCGGAACAGCCAGTAGCCGCCGGCGCGGCAGGCGTAGGTGGCCAACGCCATGCCGATGATGGCGAGCAGGGTGGCGGGGTCCATGCTCATGATTTCAGCGTGTCCCGGATGGCGCCGGTGAGGCTGCCGGCCAGCGCGCCGGCGATGATGAACCAGAAGGTGCCGGGCAGCAGGAGGGATACGCTGACCGCGACAGCGGCGGCGACAATCCAGGGCAGGATGTCGATCCGGCCGCGCCACATGCCGGCGAGCATGGAGACGAAGACGGCGAGGCCGCAGAAGAAGAGGGGGTGGCCTTTCGGCAGGCTCAGCACGGTGCCGAGCTGGTGGCCGACGCCGGTGAGGATGACCCATTGGAGCCACATCACCACGCCGCTGCCGAACATGTAGCCGGCATCGCGGCCACCGCGGTTGAGCTCGCGCAGCGCGAGGGCCCAGTTCTGGTCCACCAGGAGGAACAGGCTGCCCCAGACGCGCCAGCCGTGCAGGCGGTCGTACCAGGGCGCGAGGAGGGGGCCCATGAGGACGAGGCGGAGGTTCACGGTGAGGGCCGCGAGGGTGGCGGCGAGGATGGGGGCGGGGAGCGACCAGGTGCCGAGCACGAGGAGCTGGGCGGCGCCGCCGAACACGGTGGCGCTCATCACCACGGCCTCGAGCAAGGAGAGGCCGGCCGCCTGGGAGGCGACGCCGGTGACGACGCCGAAGGGGATCAGCCCGATGATGAGAGGGATCGCCGCCTTGGCCCCGCGCATTATGCCGTGGCGAGTGAAGACGACCGGGGCGGGGTTTGTCACGTGCGTTTGAGCCCGATCACCCGGGCTTCGGCCTCATCGGGCGGGCAGGAAAGGGCTCGGAGGGCCACTTCGCGATCGAAGCCAGCGCGGGCGAGGACGCCGAGTTCCTTGCGGCGGGCGTCGGCATCGGCTTCGGCCGAACGGAATGGGCCGATGCGGCGGCGCTTGGCCCAGGCGAGGGCGGCGGCAAGGTCGGTTTCAGCATCGCGCGCGGTGGCCTCGCGGGTGGTTTCGGCGGCGACGCCGCGGCTGGCGAGATGGGCGGCGATGGCCTGGCGGGACTTGCCGGCGCGGGTGAGGGAGCGGGCGCGGCTTTCGGCGAAGGCGGCGTCATTCACCGCGCCGAGGGCCGTGAGGCGCTCGACCACGGCGCGGGCGGCGCGGCGGGAGGCGGCGATGGCGGCCATGTCCGGCTCCTCGGCGGCACGGGCCCAGCGGTCGATCCGCCGGTCAAGCACCCGCAGCAGGCCGGCCCGCGTTGTTGCGTAGCGGGCGATGTGGGTGAGGGCGGCCTCGTGCAGCCGTGCCTCGTCGGGGGGGGAATCCGCCATCGCCCATAGATGCCATGCGGGCCTGAGCCCCGGAAGACCGCGCTAGGCCCGCGCAATGCCGCCATGCACGGCGCCAACCCGGTTTGACTCGCGGGCGCCTGCCGTACCATTGTTTCCGCTTCCTCCGGAACCTGCCGTGCATCGTGCGCAGCCAGGATCAGCCCCGGGGGAACAAACGCCCCGAATGGGGCCGATCGAGGACCATCGCATGATTCCCGCCCTTACGCCGAACTACAACCGTGCCAACCTTGCTTTCGAGCGGGGCGAGGGCGCCTGGCTGTGGACGACGGACGGCCGACGATTCCTCGATTTCGGCAGCGGCATCGCCACTGCCTCGCTCGGCCATGGCAATAAGCATCTGGCCGAGGCGATTGCCGACCAGGCTTCCAAGGTGATGCACGTCTCGAACCTGTACCGGATTCCGCAGGCCGAGAAGCTCGCCGAGCGGCTGGTGGCGAACTCGTTCGCTGACTCCGTCCTGTTCTGCAACTCGGGCGCGGAAGCGAACGAGGGCATGATCAAGATGATGCGCAAGACGATGTTCAATGAGGGCAAGCCCGAGCGCTATCGCCTGATCACCTTCGAGGGCGCCTTCCACGGCCGCACCCTCGGCGCGCTCGCCGCCACGGGGAATGCCAAGTATCTCGAAGGCTTCGGCCCGCCGGCCGAGGGGTTCGACCAGGTGCCGTTCAACAACCTCAACGCCGTGCGCGACAAGATCGGGGCCGGCACTGCCGGCATCATCGTCGAGCCGCTGCAGGGCGAGGGCGGCGTGCGCCCGGCGCATATCCAGTTCCTCAAGGACCTGCGCGCGACCTGCGACGAGTTCGGCATCCTGCTGGGCATGGACGAAGTGCAGTCCGGCATGGGCCGCACCGGCAAGCTGTTCGCCCATGAGTGGGCCGGCATCAAGCCGGACGTGGTGGCGGCCGCCAAGGGTATCGGCGGCGGCTTCCCGCTCGGCGCCGTGCTGGCGGTGGAGCGTGCGGCCAAGAACCTCACGCCGGGCACCCACGGCACCACCTATGGCGGCAACCCGCTCGCCTGCGCCGCCGGCAACGCGGTGCTGGACGTGATCCTGGCGCCCGGCTTCCTCGCCGAAGTGACCCGCAAGGGGCAAATGCTGTGGGACGGCCTCGCGGCCCTCACGCGGGACTTCCCGAGTGTCTATGAGGATCACCGCGGCTCCGGCCTGTTGCAGGGCCTGAAATGCGTCGGCCCGGTGGGCACCGTGCAGGCGGCGGCCGAGGCCGAGGGGCTGATGGTAATCACCGCCGGCGAGAACACCCTGCGTGTCGCCCCGCCGCTGGTCGTCACCGATGCTGACATCACCGAGGCGCTCGCCATGCTGCGCCGTGCCTCGCAGAAGGTGGCCGCGGCGGCGAAAGCGGCCGCGCAATGAGCGTGCTGCCGTGAGCCCTGCCGCACTGCGGCGGGTTGAGGAAAGCGGGGAGCGCGTTGCTCCCCGCCACTTCCTCGACATCCGTGACCATGACAGCGCGACCCTGCGTGCCATGCTCGACCATGCCGCCCGCATGAAGCGCGGCGCCGACACCGCCAAGCCGCTCGCCGGCAAGACGGTGGCGCTGATTTTCGAGAAGCCCAGCACGCGCACCCGCGTGAGCTTCGAGGTGGGCATCCGCCAACTCGGCGGCGATGTGGTGATGCTGTCGGGCAGCGCCACGCAGCTCGATCGCGGGGAGACGGTGGCCGACACGGCGCGCGTGCTGTCGCGCTACGTGGATGCGGTGATGTATCGCACCGATAATCCCGCCAAACTGCACGAGATGGCGGAGAACGCCACCATCCCCGTGATCAACGGCCTCACCGCCGAGAGCCATCCCTGCCAGCTGATGGCGGATGTGATGACCTTCGAGGAGCATCAGGGACCGATCGCCGGCCAGGTGGTCGCCTGGGTGGGTGATGGCAACAACGTCGCGCGTTCCTGGATCGAGAGCGCGGTGCGCTTCGGCTTCACGCTGCGGCTGGCCACGCCGGCTGAGCTGTCGCCGGCGGCCGAGCTGATTGCCTGGGCCAAGGCGCAGGGCGCCGATGTGCAACTCACCACCGACCCCGAGGCCGCCGTCGCCGGCGCCGCCTGCGTGGTGACGGATACCTGGGTCAGCATGTCCGACGATCCCGCCTCCAACCGCCATAATCTGCTGATGCCCTATCAGGTGACCAGCGCGCTGATGGCGAAGGCGGCGAAGGACGCGATCTTCATGCACTGCCTCCCCGCCCATCGCGGCGAGGAAATGACCGCCGAGGTGATCGACGGGCCGCAGAGCGTGGTGTTCGACGAGGCGGAAAACCGGCTGCACGCGCAGAAGGGCGTCTTGGCCTGGGCGCTGGGCGGACGGTGAGGGCGGGGTGATCCACGCCCTCGACCACCTCCTCCTCACCACCACCGATCTGCAAGCCGCCGCGGCGAAGCTCGCGGCCGTGCTTGGCCGCGGGCCGGATCGCGTTGGTGCGGTTGCAAGTATGGACGCGGTGGCGTTCCGCCTCGCCAATACGACGATCCTGCTGATCGCCCAGCAGCCCGGCAATCCGCTGGGCCTTGAGCCGGCACCCGCCGACGGCAGTGCCGCCCAGGCCGCCGCCGGATTCGCGGTGCCCGATCTCGACGCCGCCCGCGCTTTGCTCACCCGCCGCGGCCTGCCCTGTGGCGAGGTGGTCGGCTGGACGGCGGAGAATGGCAGCGAGACGCGTGCCGTGGTGCTCGATGGTACCGTGACCTTCGGCACCAAGCTGCTGCTGGTGGAGCGGCCGGCGATGCCCTCCGGCCCCGGTGTCGGGATCGACCATGTGGTGATCCGCACCCACAGCCCGGACCGGGCCCTCGCCTTGTTCGGTGCACGGCTTGGGCTCGACCTGCGGCTCGATCGCACAAACTGGAACACCCGCTTCCTGTTCTTCCGCTGCGGCGATCTGGTGGTGGAAGTCGTGCAGCCGGCGGGAGAGGAAGCCTCCGATCAGCCGAATCGCTTCAACGGTCTCGCCTGGCGCAGCCCCACTCTGGTGGCCGATCACGCCCGGCTAGCTGCTGCCGGCGTGCCGGTGTCGGAACTCCGAACTGGCCGTAAGCCGGGCACCCATCTCTTCACCGTGCGCGAAAACGCCGCCCTGGTGCCGAGCATTTTCATCGAGTTGGAACGCAAGGCGGGCTGAGCCCCCTGTGGCAACGCCACCCAAGCGCCCATATGAGGCCGTGCCATGAACCTCGATTTCTCCGACGACGAAATCCGCCGCTACTCCCGCCATATCCTGCTGGAGGATGTCGGCGGTACCGGCCAGGCGATGCTGCGCGATGCCTCGGTGCTGATCATCGGCGCCGGAGGGCTCGGCTCGCCGCTGCTGCTCTACCTCGCCGCCGCCGGGGTGGGGCGGATCGGGCTGGTGGATGACGACGAGGTCGACATCTCCAACCTCCAGCGCCAGATCGCCCACAGCACGGACGGTATCGGCCGCCCCAAGGTGGAAACGGCCGCGGCCAGCGCTCGGGCGATCAACCCCAACGTCACCGTCGAGACCTATCCGTTCCGCCTCGATCGCGACAACATCCTCGATCTCTTCGCCCGTTACGACATCATCTGCGACGGCACCGACAACTTCCCCACCCGCTTCTTGATCTCGGATGCTTGCGTGCTGGCGAAGAAGACGCTGGTCTCCGCCGCCGTGCTGCGCTTCGAGGGGCAACTCGCCGTCTTCAAGCCGCATGTGGAAACCGAAGGCGGGCATTTCCCCTGCTATCGCTGCCTCTACCCCGAGCCCCCTCCCCCCGGCATGGTGCCGACCTGCTCGGAGGCCGGCGTGCTCGGCGCCGTCACCGGGGTGATGGGCACGCTGCAGGCCACCGAGGTGCTGAAGGAGATCCTCGGCATCGGCGAGACGCTGGCCGGCCGGCTGCTGATCTGGGATGCGCTGGCGACCAAATTCCGCACCATCCGCCTGCGTGCCGATCCGCATTGCGCCTCCTGCGGTGCCGAACCAAGCATCCATGACCTCTCCGCCCATGGCGCCACCGACGGGCCGGCCTGTGCCGTCTGACCCGCTCGGTATCCTGCTGATCTCCGGCAGCCACGAGCGCGCGCATTACGCTTTCGTGCTCGCCACCGGGGCCGCAGCGGTCGGCCGTGACGTCACGCTGTTCGCCACAAACCAAGGCTGCCGTGCCTTGCTGGCGGACTGGAGCAGCCTTGAGGAGGCTGGGCGAGACGCCGTGATTCGCACGCAGGGCGTCGCCGGGTTGGAGGAGCTGCGCGCGGCGGCGGGTGAGCTCGGCGTGCGGCTGATCGCCTGCGACGCCGGGTTGCGCATGGCCGGGCTCGACCCGGCTAATCTCGCCCCCGGCGTGGAGATCGCCGGGGTCGTCACCTTCCTCGCCGCGGCCGCGGGTGGGCA
>CAIPLM010000222.1 GCA_903865895.1 uncultured Rhodospirillales bacterium
CGCGCTCTCCCGGGAGGGCACGCCGCAATTGGATAAAAGTTTTTTGGTTCTTTTTTCCAAAAAAGAACCCCTTCCTACTGCCACTTCATCTCCGTCACGAAAAACGCCTCATTGGCCGTCGGCGTCCACTTCAGTTCCTTGCGGGCGAGGTAGATCGCCACGCCCTGGAACAGGCCGACGCCCGGCACCTCCTCGCGCAGGATTTCGAAGGCCTTGCGGTAATGGGCGAGGCGGAGGTTCTCGTCGAGGGTGACGCGGGCGGCGTCCACCTCGGCGTCGAAGGCCGGGTTGCTCATTTTGGACCAAATGGAGCCGGAGCGGAACAGCGGGAAGATCACCCCGTCGGCGTCCTGGCAGGCGCAGGACCAGCGGCCCTGGCTGAGCGCCTCGGCTTCCTCGGGTGTGCCCTGGCGGCGCTTGAGGAAGGTCGGCTGATCGGTCATCGAAATCTCGACCTTGAGGCCGACATCGCCGAGCATCTGCTGCACCGCCTCGTTGAGCCGGCGGTCATAGGCGGGGGAGGTGATGAGCTTGATGGCGGCGCCCTCCGCGCCGGCCGCCTTGATCAGCGCGCGCGCCTTGGCGGGGTCGTGCGGCCAGCCCGGGATGTCGGCGATGTAGCCGAAATTGGCGGGGGTCAGCACGATGTTGACCGGCTTGGCATAGCCCTGCTGGAGGGCGGAGATGATGCTGTCGCGGTCGATCGCCATGGCGATGGCCTGGCGCACCCGCTTGTCCTTGGTCGGCGTCGCGGTGGGGTTGACGAAGAGATAGGCGATGCGCTCGGTCGGCACGGTGAGGAGCTGAAGCGCCTTCTCCGTCTTCATCGCCTCGGCGTCATCCGGGCTCAGGCCGTAGGTAATGTCGGCGCGGCCGGTGCGCAGGTCCGCCAGGCGGGTGGGGATATCGGGCACGGCGCGGAAGGTGACGGTCTTGAAGGGCGGCTTGCCGCGCCAGTAGGTGTCCACCGCGTCGAGCGTGGATTGCACGCCGCGCTGCCAGGTGCGTAAGCGGTAGGGGCCGCTGCCCATCGGCTCCTGGTTGAATTTCTGGTCGCCGAGTTTCTCGACATAGGCCTTGGGCACGATCGAGAGCTTCACCAGCTGCGCCATCAGTGCGGGGTAGGTGGTCTTGGTCTTCAGCGTGACCTGCGCCGGGCCGGTGACCTCGGCGGTCGCGATCTGGTCGAACTGGCTGAGCTGGGGGCTCTTGAAGTCGGGGTTGATGATGCGGCGGATGCTGAACGCCACGTCCTCCGGGGTCAGCTTGCTGCCGTCCTGGAAGGTGATGTCGCTCCGCAGGTCGAACACGATGGTCTTGTCATCGGTGTATTTCCACGCGGTGGCGACCTGCGGCACGATTTTGCCGGAGACGTCCCGCGTGACGAGATTGTCGAAGATGTTGCGGTAGACTGTGTAGCTCTCGGTATCCCACTGGAGATGCGGGTCCATGGTCGCGACGTCGCCGGGCATGTCAACGACAAGCGTGTCCTTCGGCTGGGCGAAGGCCGCGCCGGCGGTGAGCGCCAGCACGGGAAGGGCCAGCAGTAATCTGCGCATGATCGAACTCCCCCGAATGATCAGGCGGGGATGGTGGCGTCTTTGCCGGTCCTGCGCAATCGGGGGCGGGTCTTCTCCGGTCAGCCGAGCCGATAAATCCGTAGCGCATTGCCTCCGAACACCGCGGCCTGCTCATCGGCGCTGGCATCGGCCAGCAGGGCGCGGGCGGCGGCGAGCCAGCCGCCGAGATCGCCGTTCAGCGTCAGCACCGGCCAGTCGCTCCCCCACACCACGCGGTTCCAGCCGAAGCTGGCGATGATGTGCTCGGCGGCGGGGCGCAGGTGATCCAGCGTCCATCCGCCGGAGGGGGCGTTGGTCACGATGCCGGAGAATTTGCAGGCGAGGTTGGGCAGCGCGGCGGCGGCCGTGATGCCGGCGCGCCAGACCGCGAGATCATCGCCTTTGAGCTTGGGGTTGCCGCAATGGTCCAGCACGAATTGCACGTCGGGGCAGGCGCGCACCAGGTCGATGGCGATCTGGTGTTGATGCGGGAAGACGCAGATATCGAAGGTGAGCCCGGTGCCGGAGAGGCGGCGGATATTCTCGGCGAAAATCGGCGCGCGGGAGAGATCGTCGGGCTGGGTGTGCAGGATGCGGCGGAACCCCTTCACCCCCGGAATGGCGCCGACGCGCTCGGCGAATGCGGCGAAGCCCGCGGCTTCCGGGCGGCAGCCGGCGATGGTGCCGATCACACCCTGGCCGAGCCCGGCGGCGAACCGCGCCTCGGCCTCCAGATCCGCCTCCGCGACGTCGACCTCCATGTGCAGAATATCGGTGATCCCCGCCGCGCGGGCCTGGGGCAGGTACTCCGCCAGGGTGAAATCGCGCTGCAGCGGCGGCACGCGGCTGAGCCAGGGATAGCTCAGGCGATCGCGATAAATGAGGTGGCAATGGGTATCGACGATGCGCATCCGTGTCCTCCCGGTGAATTTGCGCTGGATTATGGGCGCCAGGATGGGCCGGCAAGGCTGCCGGCGGCAAGCCGTGCTTGACTTGAATGGCCAGTTGCGCGAAACCCCCGCCTCGCACGCGGCGAGAGCCGCGTATCCGCGTGGACCGGGGCTGTAGCTCAGTTGGGAGAGCGCCTCGTTCGCAATGAGGAGGTCAGGGGTTCGATTCCCCTCAGCTCCACCACCGCTCCACGCGCGGCCCCGGTTTGGTTTTTGGATTACGCCGCCAGACCGCCCAGCGCCTCGAACGAGCCCACCGCCGCGTCGATGACAGCTTGCGCTTCGAGGTCCTGCATGAAGACCACGCCGATGCCGCCATCGAACGACCGCGCCACGCGGCCACGCATCGCGGGGCGGCCGGCGATGCCGATGGTGATGGGGGCACCGATCGGGAATCCGGAGGGGTCGTCACACAGGATGGCGGCGCCGCCGCAGGAGATGTCGCTCAGCCGGCCCGGCCGCGCGGTTGTATCGGCGAGGGTGAGGGAGACTGCCGCCTCGCCGCAGGCGATCCGCTCATGGCGCCGGCGATTGCCCCGCTCGTCCTGCATGGCGGCCAGGAAGTCATCCACCTCGCGCCTGATGTCCTGTGACACCCGGGCGACGTCATCCGCGGCGTGCAGCACCTCCTGGCTCGATTGCTGCGAGGTTTCCGCGATCCGCGCCACCGCGCCGAGGGCGGCGGTGGTGGCCAGGGTGCGCTGGGAGGTGGTCTGCACCTGTTGCGAAATCTCCTGCGTGGCCGCCGATTGCTGCTCGACCGCGGCGGCGATGGCCGTCGAGATTGCGCTGACGTCGCCGATGGTCTGGGTGACATGGCGCACCGCCGCGACGGCCTGCGCCACCGCGGCGCGGATCGCGTCGACCTGGCGGGCGATCGCCCCGGTCGCCTCGGCCGTTTGATTGGCCAGCGTCTTCACCTCGGTCGCCACCACCGCGAAGCCCTTGCCCGCCTCACCGGCGCGGGCCGCCTCGATGGTGGCGTTCAGCGCCAGCAGATTGGTGCGCCCGGCGACCTCGGCGATGATGCGCACGACATTGCCGATTTCCTCGGCCTCGCCCGACAGGCCGTGGATCATGCGCTCGGTGGTGGCGGCGCTTTCCACCGCCTGCCCGGTCGCCGCGGCGGCTTCACCCACCCGGCGGGCGATTTCGCCGACGCTGCTGGTCAGTTGTTCGGCCGCCGCCGCCACCATCGTCAGGCTCTCGGCGCAGCCCATGGCGTCGGCCGAATTCGCGCTCACCGCCGTGCCGGTCTCCCGCGCGGCGCCGGCCACGCGCTCCGCGGTCTGCCGCATGGCGGCGGCGGCGGTGGCGATGGAGCCCATCACGCCGGCCATCGAGCCGCCGAATTCGGCGGTGTTGCGCTCCATCGCCTGGCGCCGGCGCTCGCGCGCCGCGGCTTCCGCCGCCGCCGCCTGCTCCAGCGCAAGCTTCGCCACCCCCTGGGCGCGGAAGGTTTCGAGCGCACGGGCGAGCAGGCCGATTTCGTCCCGCCGGTCGGTATCGCCGATCGGGGCGGCGAAATCGCCTTCCGCGATGCGCCGCGTCGCCCCGGTGGCGCGATGCAGCGGCCGCACGATGCCCCGCGCGATCAGCCAGGCGAACAGCGCGGCCAGCGCGCAGGCGCCGCCGGCGAGGGCGAGGCCGGTGAGCACCAAACCGCGCTGCTCGGCGCGGAGATCATCGACATAGACGCCCGAGCCGATCACCCAGCCCCAGGGCGCGAAGCCCTGCACGAAGGACATCTTCTCTACCGGCGTGTCGCTGCCCGGGCGCGGCCAGAGATAGAAGACCACCCCGCTGCCCTGCGCCTTCACCGTCTCGGCGAAGGCGACGAACAGGCGGAACCCGTTCGGATCGGCCAGGGTGGCGCCGTCGGTGCCGTCAAGCTCGGGGCGGACCGGGTGCATGACGATGCGGGCCGCAAGATCGTTGATCCAGAGATATTCATTGCCGCGATAGCGGATGTGGCGGATCGCGGCGGTGGCCCGGGCGCGGGCCTCGGCGGTGGGCATGGTGCCGGCGCGGGCCTGCGCCTCGTAGCCGGCGGCGATGGCAACCGCGCTCTCGACGACCCGCTGCAACTGCTCCCGCCGATTGGTCTCGAGCCGCGCCACCCCGCCGGCGATTTCGTAGCCGGCCACGCCGATGATCCCCAGCACGGCCACGAGGGTCATCAAATGGATGCGGATGGAAATCGGGACGTGGCGCATCGGGGTGCCCTCTTCGGATGATTTCCGCACGATTGCCATTCGGGTCCTAACCAATCCTTTCCCGCGCTGCGGCCTTGTGGTGCCGGGCGATGCCCTGTAACAGCCCGGCCCGGTGGCCATGGCGCCACCCCCTCCCCAGCCCGGGCAGCGCATGCAAGATCCAACCCGCGAAGCCGCCTTCGACCTGCTCGCCGCCGTGCTTGACCGGCGGCGGACGCTCGAAGAGGCGCTGACCGCGCTTCCGGCGCTGGAACCGCGTGACCGCGCGGCCGCCCATCGCCTCGCCGCCGCGGTGCTGCGTCGGGCCGGCACGCTGGATGCGGTGCTGGAACCCTTCCTCGCCAAGGCGCCGCCGCCGCGGGTGCAGCACATTCTGCGCATCGGCGCCGCCGGGCTGCTGCTGCTGGAAACGCCGCCGCATGCCGCCGTCGGCACTGCCGTCGCCTTGGCGCGCACCAAAGGGCTGCCGGCGTTCTGCAAGATGATCAATGCCGTGCTGCGCCGGGTGGCCGATGCGGGGCCGGCGGCGCTGGAGGGGCTCGATTCCCCGCGTCTCGACACGCCGCCCTGGCTCTGGACCGCCTGGGGCCGCGACGCCCGCGCCATCGCCGCCGCCAATATGCTGGAGGCGCCGCTCGACCTCTCTCTCAAGCCGTGCGCCATCGCGCCGGAGGGCGGGGTGCGGCTGCCGACCGGCTCCTGGCGATACCCGGCCGGCACCCGGGTGACCGCATTGCCCGGCTTCGAGACCGGCGATTTCTGGGTGCAGGATGCCGCCGCCGCTTTGCCAGCCCTGCTGCTCGCGGCCATGCCGGGCGAGCGGGTCGCCGATCTTTGCGCGGCTCCCGGCGGCAAGACGGCGCAGCTCGCCGCCGCGGGGGCGCAGGTGACCGCGATCGAGAACAGCCCTGCCCGCATCGTCCGCCTGCGGGAAAACATCGCTCGGCTCGGCCTTGCCGTGCAGGCGATCGAGGCGGACGCCGCCCTGTGGCGCCCGGATGCGCCGCTCGATGCCGTGCTGCTCGATGCGCCATGCAGCGCCACCGGCACCATCCGCCGCCACCCAGACGTACCGCATCTGAAGCGCCCGCGCGACATCATCGATCTCGTGAAGCAGCAGGATGCGCTGCTGACCGCGGCGGCGGCCATGCTGCGGCCGGGCGGGCGGCTGATCTTCGCGGTGTGCTCGCTGCAACTCGACGAGGGCCCGGTGCGCGCCGCCCTCGCCGCCAAACGCCTCCCGCTGCGCCCCGCCCCCTTCAGCCCGGCCGAGGCGGACGGCATCGCCGAGGCGCTGACCCCGGAGGGGTATCTGCGCACCACGCCCGCGATGTGGCCCGAGCATGGCGGGATGGACGGGTTTTTCATCGCCCGCTTCACCCGCGCCTGATCCCTCGCTTGTGCGCCACGGAGCGGACTGGCTAGAAGCCTATGATGCCCTCCGGACGCGTGATCGACCCTGGCCGCCCGCCCGCAGCCCGCGACATAATCGTGGCGCCGAGCCTGCTCGCCGCCGATTTCGCCAGGTTGGGCGCCGAAGTTGCCGCCATCGAGGCCGCCGGGGCGGACTGGCTGCATCTTGACGTGATGGACGGGCATTTCGTGCCCAATATCAGCTTCGGCCCCGCCATCATCAAGGCGCTCCGGCCGCACAGCGCCCTGCCGTTCGACGTGCATCTGATGATCGCCCCGGTCGACCCCTACCTCGCCGCCTTCGCCGAGGCGGGGGCCGACCATATCAGCGTGCACCCGGAATCCGGCCCGCATCTTCACCGCACCCTCCAGGCCATCCGTGCCCTCGGCAAGACGTCCGGCGTGGTGCTGAACCCGGCGACCCCGATAGACTCCATCGCCTGGGCGCTCGACCTGATCGACATCATCATGGTGATGACGGTCAATCCCGGCTTCGGCGGCCAGCAGTTCATCATGAGCCAGCTCGACAAAATCGCCTCCCTCCGGCGCCTGATCGACGGCTCCGGCCGGGCAATCCGCCTGCAGGTCGATGGCGGCGTCACCGCGTCCACCGCGCCGGCCATCCTGGCGGCGGGGGCCGACACGCTGGTGGCCGGCACCGCGGTTTTTGGCGCCGCGGATCGCGGGGCCGCGATCGCCGGGTTGCGGGCGGCATGAAGGCCCCGAGCCCCGGCGAGCTGCTGCGCGGCATCCGCCGGCAAATGGCGCGTCTGCCCAGCATCAGCATGGCGCGCATTCCCGACGCCCCCTCCCAGCCCGTGCGCGACCCCTGGCCCGGGGACCCCGGGCGCGGCGCTGCCCTGCTGCGCGGCGATATCGAGACCGGCGGCGTGCGCGGCCAGCTGCGCCAAGGCGGCTTCACGACGCCGACCGGCAGCACGCCCAATCCCCCGCTGCTCCGCGTGCTCGCCCATGGCTTCCTGTGGCTGCGCGATCTCCGCGCGCTCGGCACCGACGGCGCCCGGCTCTGTGCCCGCTCGTTGGTGGCGGACTGGATCGCCGAGCCCGCGCTCGACCCGATCGCCCAGCGGCCGGACGTCGCGGGCGCCCGCATCGCCGCCTGGCTCGGCCATTACGACTTCTTCGCCGCCTCCGCTGATGACGGGTTCCGCCAGCGCCTGATGTCCCGCCTGGTGGCCGATGCCCGCACGCTCGCCGCCAACATGCCGCCGGAGGAGCTGGATGCGCGGGCCTTCACCGCCTTGCGCGGCCTGGTCGCCGCGGCGGTGGCGCTGCCCGAGCATGGCGCCTTCCTCTCCCGCGCATTGCGGGTACTGCCGCAGGAG
>CAIPLM010000223.1 GCA_903865895.1 uncultured Rhodospirillales bacterium
CCGCCGGTGGTGAAGGTGGCGCCGCAGGCGGCGTCGAACGCGTTGCTCTCCACTCAGATCCAAGCCGAATGGTGCGACGTGACCGGGATTTCCTACGCCCGGCACGAGAAGCCCGGCAAGCCGGCGTCGTTGCGTGTCACCTACGAATGCGGTCTCGCGCGCCACAGCGAGTGGGTCTGCTTCGAGCACACCGGCTTCCCGCGGGAGAAGGCGGTGAGCTGGTGGCGCCGGCGCGCCAGCCATCTCCCGCCACCCGCCACAGTTGATGAGGCACTGGGGAATCTGTCGACGTTGCGCAGCCCGATCGCAATCCAGGTGCGACCAACTGGCCAGTACACCGAGATCGCCGCGGCGAGGTTCGTGTGAGATGCCGAAACTGCACCCGCACTGCTCGGCACTGGGATTGGTTCAAGCGCCACCGCGCGCTGCGCATCCACTGGACCCTGCCGACCTGCTCGCCCGTTTGCCTGGAAATCTGGAAGGAACATCGCATGGTCGATCCCAACGAACATGAGTTCGCCGCCATGCGCCAGGCTGGCGATCGCGCCGGCGAATACATCGAGGCGCTCGGCCGCACCGACATGGCGGCATGGTCGCCGGCCGAGTGGGCGGCGTTCATCGAAGTGATCTGCGGCGGCTACGTCGATGCGCTGATCGAGCAGCAGATCGCGGTGAATGCCGCTGCCAGCAAAGTGACGGGGCTGCCTGGGTGACCCAACCCTCGAATATGGCGGAGCACGGTGCCCGGCTGGTCGACAACGGCTACGCGGTGATCCCGATCATGCCCGGCAGCAAGGTGCCGGGCCGGTTCACCCAGGGCGAGTGGAAGCCCTATCCCGACTGGACGCGGCACTGCGACCGGGCGACCACGGACGTCGAGCTCGACATCTGGCGGCATTGGCCCGACTGCGGTGTCGGCGTCGCCTGCGGCGCCGTCGTTGCGCTCGACATCGACACCCTCGACGGCGAATTGGCGATCGCGCTCGCGGACCTCGCCGCCACCATGCTGGGCGACACGCCCTGCATTCGCATCGGCCAGGCGCCGAAGCGGTTGCTCGTCTACCGCGCCGAGACGCCCTTCGCCGGGCGCAAGCGCCACCCGCTCGAGGTGCTCGCCCGCGGCCAGCAATTCGTCGCCCACGCCATCCACCCCGGCACCGGCCGGCCCTACGAATGGCCCGAGGACACCCTGCTCGACGTGCCGCTCAGCGGCCTGCCGGTGGTGGTCGAGGCGCAGGTGCTGGCCTGGCTCGATCGGGCCTATTCCATGATCCCCGCGGAGATGAAGCCGCGCACGCTGATCGGCGACGCCGCGCCAGGCACGGCATGGCAGGGCCCGTCCGACCCTCGCGGCACCCTCGAGGCGGTGCAGTTGGCGCTGGCGTTCATCCCCAACGTTGATCTCGACGGCACCTCGTGGATCACCATCGGCAACGCGCTCAAGGCGGCGCTCGGCGACGAGGGCAAGGACCTCTGGTGCGCGTGGTCGCGGCAGTCGAGCAAATCGGGCGGCTCCGGCCGCAGCGACACGCCCGAGCGCCGCTGGTCGCGACTGCGGCCGCACAGCATCGGCGCTGGCAGCATCTATGCGATGGCGATCGAACGGGGCTGGGTGCCGCCGCCAGAGGTAACGCTGAACGCCGTCGCGACCGAACAGGCGGCGCAACCACATCCGGCCGCCGGCCTGCTGGCCAAGATCGCCGCGATGCAAGGGGCAGCACAGCCTTCGTCCATACCATATCGCGTGCCGCCGGACCTGCTGGATGTCGACGGCGCGTTGCGGTTGTTCATCGATTACGCCACCCGCACCGCGGTCAGCCCACAGCCATTCCTCGCCCTAGGTGCGGCGCTGTGCCTCATCGGCGCCGTCGCCGGCCGCCGCTACCGCACCCCTACCGACCTGCGCAGCAACCTCTATGCCATCGGCATCGCCGATAGCGGTGGAGGCAAGGACCACGCTAGGCGTTGCGTGAAGCGCTTGCTGTTTGCCGCTGGCCTGGAGCGCTACCTCGGCGGCGAGGACTTTGCATCCTCGGTCGGGCTGCTCACATCGCTTCAGTTGCACCCCGCGCGTCTGTTCCAGGTCGATGAGTTCGGTCAATTCTTGCGCCTGGTGCTGAACCCGCGCGCACCGTTCCACAAGGCGGCGATCTGGACCGAGCTCACCAAGCTCTTCACTTCCGCCGCCGAGCCATACATCGGTTCCGAATACGCCGACCAGAACCAGAAGCCGCGAACCACCATCCAGCAGCCCTGCGCCTGCGTGTGGGGCGTCACCGTGCCCGCGCCGTTTTGGTCAGCCCTGGAGGGCGGAGCGCTGGCGGACGGCTCGCTGGCTCGCTTCCTGGTGTTCCTCACCGACGATGACTATCCCGAGCGCAATGACGCACCCGCCGTCGCGGAGCCACCTCCCGAACTCGTGGCCGCCTTGCAGGCAATCGCAGCAGGCAATCCAGATCACGACCACGGCGGCAATCTGGCCACCGGCATGCAGGCCGGCGCTGCGATCATCCCCTACACCGTGCCGCTCACCGTCGAGGCAGAAGCGGTAATGGCGACGGTGCGGCGGGACGCGACCGAACTGCTGAGGTCGAATCGAGGCACCTACGCCACCGCCATGTTCGGCCGCTACGCAGAGAACACTGCGAAGCTGGCGATGCTGACCGCGGTGAGCCGCAATCCTGCCGCTCCAATCACCGAGGCCCGAGACATCGCCTGGGCAGCACGCCTAGTCGAGCACTGCATCGGCACCCTGCTTCGGGAGGCCGATCGGCGCGTCGCCGACAACGAAACCGAGGCCCGGCACAAGAAGATGCTTGAGGTCATCCGCGCCGGACGGCGGCTGTCGCGAACGGAACTCGTCCGCAAGACTCAGTTCCTGTCCCGTCGTGAGCGCGAGGAGATCCTGGCCTCCCTCACCGAAAGCGGCCTCGTCATCGCCCAGATCGAGGCCGGCGTGACCAAGAGCACGACCTACTACGTCGCCACCCCGACGCCCGAACGATCAGACAATCGGAGGCTGCAAGCATGAGGTATTCGCCAACTTGGAGGTATCTATGGGGCCCAAAGCCAGGCGTGCCGCGGGGTGCAGGGGAATCCTCAATAGTTCAAATTTTTCGCGCGCGCGCCACCACACACACGTACCGGCGGTCCAGGGGGGTGTATCGATGTATTATTATAATTATTGAATTATTCTCTGTACCCCTAGCCGGTCCTCGGGTTCCGGGCAGCCAATCGCTCAATTC
>CAIPLM010000224.1 GCA_903865895.1 uncultured Rhodospirillales bacterium
GATATTGCGTTCCTTGCGCATTTCCTCGGCGATACCGTCCCGCACCGCATCGAGCCAGGAGGTGTCCTTGGTCGCCCGCGCCGGGCGCTTCTGGGTGGCGATGGCGGGGTTCATCGGGTCGGCATAGGTGTGCTGGAACACCGTGGTGCCGTCGGGCTCGGCGGAAGCGCGGGCGAACTCCACGCTCTCCTGCACCACGTCATCGACGCGCTTTTCGATGGCGCCGAGCACGGATTCGGTGGCGATGCCGAACTCATCCTTGAGGCGGGCGCGGAAGGTGGTGACGGGGCAGCGGGCGATCCAGGAATCGACCTCTTCCTGGCTGCGGTAGGTGCCCGTGACCGGATCGCCCTCGTGATGGCCGACGGTGCGGTAGGTCTTGGCCTCGATCAGCGTCGGCCCTTCGCCACGGCGGCCGCGTTCCACGGCCTCCTTCACCGCGGTCCACATCGCCACCACGTCATTGCCATCCACCGCCACCCCGGCGATGCCGTAAGCGGCAGCGCGGCTGGCGATCTCCGGGTTGTTGGTGACGGTGTTGAGCGGCGTCGCCGTCGCGTAGAGGTTGTTCTCGCAGACGAACACCACCGGCGCCTTGAGGAACCCCGCGATGTTGAGCGCCTCGTGAAAGCCGCCATGGCTGGTGGCGCCATCGCCGAAGAAGGCGACGCCGACATCCCCGGTGCCGCGATGCTTGGCGCCGATCGCCACACCCAGCGCATGCGGCGCCCCGGAGGCGACCACACCGTTGGTGCCGAACAGGCCGACCGAGCGGTCGTACAAATGCATCGTGCCGCCACGCCCGCCGACGATGCCGCCGCCCTTGCCGTAGAGCTCGGCCATCAGCGCCTTGGGGTCCATTCCCTTGGCGAGCGCATGGCCGTGGCCGCGATGGGTGGAGGTGATCCAGTCGGCCGGGGTGAGATGGGCGCAGACGCCGGTCGCCACCGCTTCCTCGCCGATATAGAGATGCAGGAAGCCCGGCGTTTCGCCGGTGCGGCAGGCGATCTGCGCGGCCTGCTCAAAGCGGCGGAGCAGCACCATCTGCTCGTAGAGCCGCAGCATTTCCTCGGCTGTCAAACCCTCCGGCAGCGGCGGCTGGTTTTCGCGTTGCGCGGTGGTTGCTTTCCTGGCCATGCGACCGTTCCCTCGTTCTGTGCCGGTTGAACCGCCGAGGCGGCGGGGCAAAGATTATAATAGGTGAGGCTAGCCAGGACCGCCCGAAGCCGCAAGCGGGTGAAGCGCTTTGACGCCGCGCCGGCGGCGGGCTACGCGCTGAGGATCATGAAGAGGGAGGCCAGCATGCAACCGAACGACGCCAATTATCCCAGCCTGCGCGACAAGGTGGTTTTCGTCAGCGGCGGCGCCACCGGGATCGGCGCATCCCACGTCGCCCATTTCGCCGCCCAGGGCGCCCAGGTCGCCTTCGTCGATATCCAGGCCGCCGCCGCCCAGGCGCTGGCCGAGGCGATCGCGGCCAAGGGGCAGAAGAAGCCGCTGTTCATCCACTGCGACCTCCGGGACATCCCCGCCTACCAGGCCGCCATCGCGCTCGCGGCGTCGACCTTCGGCACCATCAACGTGCTGGTCAACAACGCCGCGCATGACGAGCGGCATGACTGGAAGACCGTGACGGTGGAGTATTGGGAGGATCGGCTGGCGGTGAATCTGCGCCACCAGTTCTTCGCCATCCAGGCCGCCGCACCCTTCATGCAGAAGAACGGCGGCGGCTCGATCATCAATTTCGGCTCGATCTCCTGGCACCTCGCGATGGGCGGCATGCCCGCCTACACCACGGCGAAGGCCGGCATCGAGGGCCTCACCCGCTCCTTCGCCAAGGATCTCGGGCCGGACAATATCCGGGTCAACTGCGTCATCCCCGGCTGGATCCTCACCGAGCGGCAGAAGACGCTGTGGCTCACCCCGGAGGCCGAGGCCTCGACGCTCGCCGCCCAGTGCCTCAAGCGCATGCTGGTGCCGGATGATGTGGCGCGCATGGTGCTGTGGCTGGCCGCCGATGACAGCCGGATGTGCACGAGCCAGCTCTTCACTGTGGATGGCGGATGGTGGTGAGGGCGGCCGAAAGCGCGGCCAGCGGCGTCTCCCATTCGCGCGCCCGGGGCTGACGGAACAGGCGGGCGGAGGGGTACCACGGGCTATCCGTCCGCTCCCGCAGCCAGCGGAAATCGCCGGCGAATTGCAGCAGGATCCATACCGGGCGCCCCATGGCGCCGGCGAGATGGGCGATCGAGGTATCGACGCTCACCACCAGATCCATGCAGGCGAGCAGGGCGGCGGTGTCGCGAAAATCCGTGAGATCGGCGCTGTGGACATGCACGGGGCCGAGTGCCGCTTCATCCGCTGGCCTTATGTCGCGTTGCAGGACATGGATCTCGGCGTCGGGCAGCGCGGCGAGGAGATGGGCGGCCGGGATGGAGCGCAGCGCGTCATCGGGGTGCTCGGGGCTGCCGGAGAAGGCGACGCCGATGCGCCGTTTCGTCGCGGGCCCAAGGCGGTCGCACCACGCGGCGATGCGGGCGGGCTCGGCGGCGAGATAGGGCGCACCCGCGGGGATCGTCGCCAACCTGGTGCCGAAGGCGCGCGGCAGGCTGAGCAACGGGCAGCGCAGATCATGCGCCGGCACCGGCTCATCGCGCGCGATCTTCCCCTGCGGCACCACCTCGTCGGCGAGATGCGCGACGAGGCCGGCGAGCGGCTCCTGCACCTGCAGCACCACATGAGCTCCGCGCTGACGCACCAGTGGCGCGTAGCGGACGAACTGGATGCTATCGCCCAGCCCCTGCTCGCAATGCAGCAGCATCCGCTTGCCCGTTAGAACGCCGCCGCCATCCCAGGTCGGGGCGGTGTAATCCGGCACGTCGATGGTGAAGCGCGGATCGCGCCAGCGCGCCTCATAGTCCCGCCATCCTCCGCGATAATCCCCGAGCGTGAGCTGCGCGATCGCGGCGCCGAATGTGGCGTGGAACGGATCAGGATCGAGCGCCATCGCGCGGCGAAACCACTCCAGCGCCTCGGCCGGGCGATCCAGCGCCAGCAGGGCGCCGCCGAGGTTGTTGGCGGCCTGGGCGTAGTTGGGGTCCGCCTGCACGGCACGGCGCAGATATGGCTCGGCCTCCTCCGGTCGCTGCAGCGCCATCAACACATTGCCGACATTGTTGAGCGCGCCGGCCACCTCGGGCCGCAGCGCTACGGCGCGACGGTACTGCTCCAGCGCCTCGGCATGGCGCCCCATCGTGTGCAACGCATTGCCGAGATTGGTGAGCACGCCGACATGATCGGGGTAGCGTTCCAGCAGATAGCGGAACTGCGCCGCCGCCTCCTCCGGGCGCTCGGCGGCCAGCAGCGCATTGGCTAAATCGAAGCGCAGCTCCGGCCGCTCCGGCTGGGCCGCGAGTGCCCGCGCCAGGGCATCGACATCCCCGCTCATCGCCACGCCGCCAGCGCCGCGCCCACGCGCGCGACCACGCCTTGCCAGCCCGCACCCTCCTGCCGCCACAGACGGGCGGCGGAATACCAGGGGCTGTCGTCGCGATCCTCCAGCCAGCGATAATCCGCATTCGCCGCCAGCAGCACCCAAGTGGGCCGACCCATCGACGCGGCGAGATGCGCGATGGAGGTATCGACGGTGATCACCAGATCGAGTCCGTCGATCAGCGCCGCGGTATCGGCGAAATCAGCGAGCGCCTCGCCATGCCAGCGCAGCCCCTCCGGCAGCGGCAGATCTGCCCGGTTCTGCACCGCGTGCCACTCGATGCCCGGCACCACCAGCAGCGGCGCCAGAACGGCCAGCGGTATGGAGCGCAGATGGTCCATCACATGCGCGGGATTGCCCGACCAGGCGAGCCCGACGCGCCGCTTCGTGCCCATCTCGCCCGCCGGTCGCACCAGCGGGGCAGGGGGCGGAATGGTGTCGAGCGTGGTGGAGAACACAAAGGGCAGGCTCATCAACGGGCAGACAAAATCCGCATTCCCGACGGCCTCGCCGATCGGGATCACCGCATCGGCCAACCCGTCCAGCAATCGCACCAACAACGGCTGCACCAGCAGCGTCACGCGCGCGCCAAGCGCCCGCAGCATCGGCGCATAGCGGCAGAACTGGATGGTATCGCCGAACCCCTGCTCCGCCATCAGCACCACGTGCTTCCCGGCAATTCCCGCGAGATCCCCTTGTGTCAGCCGCCGACCCTCAAGCGGCAGACGCGGGGCATTCGGCATGGCGAACCGCGCCTCGAACCCTTCCCACCCCGCGGCGTAGTCCCCCCTGGCGAGCAGGCATACTCCCTCCCCGAACCGCGCCGCATGGTCATCCGGCCGATGACGCAGCGCAATTCGGAACCACTCAAGCGCCTCCGCCTTGTGCCCCAACCGCAGCAGCGCCTCGGCGCGCGAGGCGAAGGCGGCCACATGCGCCTCCCCCTCGGTCGCCTGCTCGAAATGGGCCAGCGCCTCGGCGGGGCGCCCGAGATCGAGCAAAGCGGTGCCGATATTATAGCGCGCCCCCCGATCGAACGGCGCCAGATAGAGCGCCCGGCGATAGGCCTCCAGCGCCTCGCTTGGCCGATCCAGCCGACGCAACAGATTGCCGAGATGGGTGTGGGCGGCACCGAGATCAGGCGCCAGCGCGGTGGCCGCCCGGAAACACCCCTCCGCCGCTATCACATCGCCGGCGGCGTCCAGCGCATTGCCGAGATTGAACTGCAACACCGCCCGCCCCGGCGCCAACGCCCGACGATACGCCTCGGCGGCCTCCGCATGCCGGCCCTCAGCAAATAGCCCATTACCGCGCGCATTCAGCGCCGCGGCGTCCTCAGAGCGAGGTAAAACCGTCATCCGCGCTGATGATCGCGCCATTGAGGAAGCGCGCCGCCTCCCCCGCGCAGAGCAGCCGCAGCACCGAGTCCAGATCGCGTGGCTCCCCCATCCGCTTGCGCGGCAGCGAGGCCACCCACTTCGCCCCGGCCTCGGTGGTGATATATTCGGCGCTGATCTCGGTGCTGATATAGCCCGGGCAGATCGCGTTGGTGTTGATCCCGTAGCGCGACCATTCCCGCGCCATCTGATGCGTCATCTGAATCATCCCCGCCTTGGACATCCCGTAGGTGCTGAGCTGCCCGATCGCCCGTTGCCCGGCGATGGAGGCGATGTTGACGATCCGCCCCGCGATCTTATGCGCGATCATCTGCTTCGCCGCCGCCTGGGCCATGAAGAACGGGCCCTTGAGGTTGGTGTCCAGCACCGCGTCGTAGTCATCCTCCTCGATGATATCGATGCGCGCCTGGCGGGAAATCCCGGCATTATTCACCAGGATCTCGATCGGCCCCATCCGCTGCTCGATCTCCACCGCCACCGCGCGAATGGCCGCCACCGAGGTGACATCGAGCGCCACCGGCAGCACCTCCGCCCCCGCCGCCCGCAACTCGGCAGCCAGAGCCTCCAGCCGATCCAACCGCCGGGCGGCGATCGCAATCCGGGCGCCATCGCCAGCGAGCACGCGGGCGAACCGCTCCCCAAGGCCCGAGGAAGCGCCAGTAACGAGGGCAACGCGGCCGGAGATATCAGTGCTCATGGCTGGCTTTCATTATGGTGGCAGGAGAGTGTTGGGCGGGGCCGGGCAAGTCAATCGCGCCGCAGATGCAGCCCGAAGCTCGCCTCGCACAGGCGATCCGGCGGGCGCCCGGCGAACTGGCGGTGCAACTTCACGGCCGGCGGCGCATCCCAGCGCGAAATATAGGGAATCGCGGTCTCGAACCCCACCGCCTCCGCCGCCGCGGTGATCTCTTCCCGGTCCATCCGATTGGTATAGAACCCGCTCCCGGCCACCGCCGGATGCTCCCACACCGCATCCCCCCAGCGCAGATTGTTCAACCCGCCACCGAGATGGTCCATCAGATCGACCAGATGGTGCCCAAGGCCCCCCGGGGCGGTCACCCGATGCAGCTCCGCCAGCAGCGGCACAAACTCCGCGCGCCGCACATGCTCCAACACCGTGTAGGACAGCGTGAGTTCCACCGCCCCATCTGGGATCACCGCCAGATCGGCCAAACCGCCCGTCAGATAGGTCGCACCGAGACTGGCCAGCAGGGCGGCACGATCGCTGAAATCCAACCCAGCCGCGAAATCCCCACTAATCCGCCCCGCAATCGCCCGATAAGCCGCCATATCCGTGCTGGCATGGTCGCCCACATCCATCAGCCAGATCCGCCGCACCCCGGCCGCCGCCGCGAACAGCGCGGTGGCGATGGTATCCCCCGGCCCCAGTTCCAGCAGGCTCGCCGGTCCACGCCCCGCCAGCGCGGCGAACCAGGCGAGATCCGCCTCCACCAAAGCGCGATTGCCATCGAGCGCGGTGGCGAAGCTGTGCACCCCGATACCTAACCGCTTGCGCAGTTCGTAGCTCGGCAGCACGCGCGAAAACACCATCTTCGCCGCGATCTTCGCCCACCACGGCACCGGCGCCCCGCGCCCCGCCAGCGGCGGCACGCGGTAGAACACCGGCGGCCCGGAGTGCAGTGCGGCGCTCAGGCCGCCAGCACCCGGGCGCGGGCGGCAGCATATTCGGCGGCCAGCCGGTCCACCAACTCACCCGCCGGCACCACCTTCTTCACCGCCCCGATCCCCTGGCCGGAGCCCCAGATATCCTTCCACGCCTTCGGCTTGTCGGAGCCAAAATTCATCGCCGACTTGTCCGATGTCGGCAGGTTCTCCACATCGAGCCCCGCCCGCTCCAGGCTCGGCTTCAGGTAGTTGCCGAGCACGCCGGTGATCAGGTTGGTGTAGACGATGTCATCGGCCGCACTGTCGACGATCATCTGCTTGTAGCGCTCATCCGCATTGGCCTCCTCGGTGGCGATGAAGGCCGAGCCGATATAGGCGAGATCGGCGCCGCAGGCCTGGGCCGCCAGTACCGCGTTGCCATTGGCAATCGCGCCCGACAGTGCGATCGGCCCGTCGAACCACTCGCGGATTTCCTGCACCAGCGCGAAGGGCGACAGCGATCCGGCATGCCCGCCGGCGCCAGCCGCCACGGCGATCAGCCCGTCGGCCCCGCGCTCCACCGCCTTGCGCGCGAACAGGTTGTTGATGATGTCATGCAGCACGATCCCGCCATAGGAATGAATCGCCTCATTCACATCCGGCCGCGCGCCCAGCGAGGTGATGATCAGCGGCACCTTGTACTTCACGCACATCTCCACATCATGGTCGATGCGCGGGTTGGAGCGATGCACGATCTGGTTCACCGCGAACGGCGCCGCCGGCCGGTCCGGATGCTTGGCGGTATGCTCGGCCAGTTCCCCGGTGATCCGCTTCAGCCACTCCTCCAGCATCTCCGCCGGCCGCGCATTCAGCGCCGGAAACGAGCCGACAATGCCCGCCTTGCACTGGGCGATCACGAGGTCAGGGTTGGAGATGATGAACATCGGCGACGCGATGACGGGAATGCGCAGGTTCTTCAGGATCGGCGGCAAGGACATGGGGACGTTCCGGAGTTTGCGGTTTATCCCCCTGCATGGCGCGGTTGCGCGCGACAGGCAAGGGGGGCAACGGAGCTGACGGCGGGAGCAGATCAACTCGGCCCGGCAGGCCCGCTGGCCGTTCATCACCAACACCTGCGCCCACGCGCTGCCGCCGCTCCAAAGAGCAGGGCATCGCGTGGCGGGCTTCAAATCCGAACCGGCCGCAAAAAGGCCGCACGTCTCCCAAACCCGCGGCGGCGGCACCGACGGGCGCGGCGCAACCCGCGCAATCCCGCCCAACACGCGCGGGGGCGGCGGAAATCCCGGCCGCGCCACAGGCCGCTCCATCACCGCCGGCACGCCCACCGCCCGGCCCACGCCACGCCGCACGGTCTCCGAGCGCTCACCGGCCATCCGCCGCGTCACCCCACGCCCAGGCCGCCGCGCCGCCACCTCAGGCACCACCGGTCCCGCCGCGATCCGCGCCATAAGGGCGGCGAACTCCCGCCCCCATTGGGTCAGCATGGCGTGCAAGGCCCGCCCGCCGGGCATGAACCGCCACAGGCCCCAGGGCGCCAACAATGCCACCAGCAGCCCGGCCACGGCTTCCCCGAGCAGAACCGCGGGGTGCGGTTCGGCCTTGGGAGGCGCGGGGGAGGGGGCGGTCGGCTTCATGGCGGTTAAATTAACGTAAGAGTTATTATAAATCAAGACAAAAATTGCAATTCCTGAAAAATTTCTCATCCCCCATCACGAGATTGGGGGGCGCGATGCCGACGCGAGGGGGCCATGAATGAGTGCAAGTAGACGCGAGGGGGCCATGAATGAGTGCAAGTAAGGGCACAGCCGCTGCAAACAGAGGGTCACCGCGCTCTCCGGCCACGCATATGACGAGCACCGTTGACCGCACATGTCCCCGTAGATAGCATGCAGATCATTCCGAATTTGGGACTTGAGATGGCAGACGTAGAGTCTGGGATCGCCTACTAAAATTTCGACACCGCGCCACTGGTCACGCCCGGAACATCGCCATGGCTATCGGTCATCGGCGAGTCATTCCTCGCCGGAATGAGTGATCTGTTCGTCGGCTATCTGCTTCCCCTCCCGAAAGGCTCGTCTAAGGAGTTGAAGTTCTTCCTTGAAGCATCAAAGGGAGGGGTTGCCGAGGCTGTCACCGAATTGCGTAAGGTGACGTTCAATATTCTGCTCGATGGGCAGGGAAACGCCAGCTTCGACAATGGCCAAACCTGGGCGCCCCTCGCGGACTTCGCCAAGTCGATCACGACGATATTTGCCCAGATCGTCGTGACCAGCGAGGAGTACCTGGTTGGGGCGGCTCTCGCGGAGGTCGGCGCCGATCTGCTTGTCGGCGCCGCCGCAGCGGCGGCGGTCGATCTGACCTATGAGGTGCTGTTCAACAAGGACGTCGGCATCCTCAAGAGCATCATGGACGAGTTCTACGGCCAGTCGCCGGTCGACATGCAATTCGTCGATCGAGATGGAAAGCACAGGGAAGGCGTATATTTCAAAGATGGTACCAGCGGCGGACTGACGATCACAGGTATCCCCTATTTCATCAACAGTACGCACGCGGACCTCGATGGCGGAACGCTCGAACTCTGGCAGCACGTGAACCTCTTGGAAGGTGACGTTCCGGCAGGGTCGTTCCGTATCCAATCATCCGATGCCTTCGCGCGCGTGGCGACGCTCTTGAACATTAGCACGGACGCGGTTCTTGCTGCTGCTGCTCCGGGGCTGAGCCCCAACAAGAACCACTGGGCGCAAAATCTGGACGGTCTGGGGTACGTCTATGACGTGACAGACCTGAACTCGACCTACTCCATCCCGATCGCCCTGCCGGGCATGCCGCAAGTGGTGACGGTCAACAACGTCTACTTCGCCGCCCCGGACGGCACCCTCAGCCTCAAGATCGGCGATGGCGGCAGTTTGTTCACCGCGCTGACCCAACTCATCGTGCCGAGCGGCGATGGCGCCGGGACTATCCAGGGGCAGATCACCAACAAGAACCTGATCCTCGGAAATGATGCCGGTGAGGTGATCCATGCCGGCAGCCGGGGCGACACGATCCGCGGCGGGGCAGGAAGCGACACAATCTATGGCGGCCACGGTGATGACCTCATCTACACCGGCGGCGGTGACAACCTGATCCTCGTCGGAACCGGCGCCGATACCATCATGGGCGGTGGTGGTGTTGATACCATCGCGCCGGATGATTTTTCCTATTTAGACTCGACCACGATCGTTCTTGCCTACGGCGAAACACTGCGGATCAGCGCTCCGACGGCTTTTCGAGGAACAGTGTCAGGTTTCGTTCCCGGCACTACGATTGACCTTGTCGGGATCGGATCAGCCACAACCGCGACACTTGACGCGGGTAGCGTCCGCGTTGGTGGTGGAAATTCAAGCGGCTTGAGGGTGTCGATCGGGGTGGCCATCGGATCGTGTGGCTAAGGTGGAGTTGCGAAGCTTCAACCCGAACCGACGAGGACCCGATGACCGAGGATAGATTAC
>CAIPLM010000225.1 GCA_903865895.1 uncultured Rhodospirillales bacterium
GGAGGGTTCATCGCGCGCGGGCAGCAGTGCGGCGGCGGCGCTCACATCGCCCGCGTCGGGGCGGGCGGCAGGCGCCTGCCAGTCGAGATAGCTGCGCACGGCATCCGCGCAGGCCTCGGGCGTGCGGAAGGCGGCGATACCGGCCTCGGCCAGCAGTTTCAGCGAGGCGGTGGCCTCCGGCAGCAGGAAAGCGGCGATCGGGTTCCGCCCGGTGGCCGCCAGCGCCCCGGCGATGGCGTCCTGCGGGCGGAACTGGGCCGAAGAACCCACCACGGCGATGGCAAGGTCGGCGTCCTCGGCGTTGCGCGCCTCGGTGAGCGCCGCGGCCACCGTATCCTTGCGGGCGCCGGCCAGCGTGGTGTCCACCATCCCAGCCGTGGCAATGCCGAGCACGCCGAGCCGGTCCACCACCATCGCCCCGCCGCCGCCCGTGGTCGTGACGATACGCACGGCGCGCTTCGGCGCCACCGGCGGCCGCGCGCCGATCAGCAGCGGCGGCAGTTCGAGCAGCGTCTCCAGCATATCGACGCGGATAATCCCGAGATCGCGAAAAAACGCGTCCGCCGCCGCGTCGGAGCCGGTCATGGCGCCGGTATGGGTGGTCGCCAGCGCTGCCCCCTCCTCGGACCGGCCGAGCTTGTAAGCGACGATCGGCTTGCCCGCCGCATGCGCCCGCCGGGCAGCGCGCTCGAAGTGCTCGGGCGCGCGGATGGTCTCGAGGAACAGCAGGATCGCATCCGTCTCCGGATCATCCACCAGCAAATCCGCCACCTCGCCGGCGGTGAGATCGGCCTCGTTGCCGGTGCCGACGATTTTCGCGAAACCGAAGCCTCGCGCCGCCGCACGGGACAGCAGGGTGCCCATCACCGAGCCGGATTGCGACACCAGGGACAGCCGCCCGGCAGGCAGCGTCTCGGCCGCCAGCGCGGCGTTGACCGAACAGGCCATGGCCGCCGCCGGGTCGATCACCCCCATGGAATTCGGCCCCAACAGCCGCATGCCGCCGGCTTGTGCAGCCTCCACGATGCGGCGTTGCAGCGCCTGCCCCTCCGGCCCGGTTTCCGCGAACCCATCAGCCAGCACGCAGGCCACGGGAATCCCGAGCGCCGCACAATCGGCCACGGCCTGTTCGACATGCTCGGTACCGACCAGGATATAGGCGAAGTCGATCTTGCCGGGGATGTCCCGCACCGAGGCGAAGGCCTTTTCGCCCAGCACCTCGGCGGCGCGCGGGTTCACCGGGAACAACTCACCGGGGAAGCGATGCTGGCGGAGATAGACCTGGGCGCGCGCGGTGAGGCGGCTGGCGTCGGTCGAGGTGCCGATCAGGGCGATGCGGCGGGGGGCGAAGAGGGCGGATGCGAGGGTCATGTGGCAGCATCAACCACCAGAGGCGATGCCCGCAAGTCAGTCAGTTACGGACACCACTGTCAAATTCCTCATTCAGTGCAGCATCGCCCGCTTGGAAAACCTCTCGGCGCTTTTGGTTAGAGCTGTAAATGTGCCTGGGACGAGCTTGATGGTTTCAACTAGCGCACCGTGGATCGCGTCGATCAGCTCCAGGTCATGGGCTTCAGAAAGGCTATGCGAGTTCGCGCGACACGAATTTGCAATTTTGTGGCGAATGTCCTGCAGTTCACGCAGCAACCGATCTCGCTCCTCGATCGCCGCTGGGTCGCTACCCTTCACATCATTCCAAGTCTTGTAAACCTCTTCGTACTGTCGCAGTACTTTGTAAACCGCAGTTCCCCAGAACGACGCCTTTGGTTCGACGGACGCAGCACTTACCAGTGCGCTGAGGAGCTCCCTAACCCGTTTGCAAACAGGCTCATCAACGCCTGTCCGTTCCAGCCGTTTGAGATCGAATTGCAAGTTGACCAAGATATCGGATCGGAAGAAGTTGATCGCGTATCCAGTTGTCCCGCGCTGCAGTCCATTCTTTGTTTTTATTGCCATAAACGAACATCCCGCCATATCTACGTCCGCTATCAAACTCGCGCAGCGCGGTATTTTGAAATGAATTATACATGACACAAGATGTCATTTAGCGGTGTGGGTCGGCTTCAGCCGATCAGGGCAACCGCGGTCAGCCCCACCATCGCCACCGCGAGGCCGACATTGATGATGCGCGACGCCACGGGCTGGCGCAGCACACGGGCGAGTGCGGCGCCCAGGCCGAGCCAGACGGCATGGATCAGCACGATCATCCCCACCAGCAACGCCACCCGCAGCACGGCGCCGAGCCGGGGGGCGGAGGCGAACACCGCAGCAATGGCCAGCCAGGCCTTCGGATTCGCCACCGCCAGCAAATACCCGCCAGCAAAAGCGGGCGCCCGCGTGGTGCCGGCATCCGCCTGCAGCGGCGGCGCGGTGGCGATCTGCCAGGCGAGATACAGGATATAGAGTCCGGCCGCACCAACCAGCAGCGGCGCCAATTGCGGCACCCCCGCGATCATCGCGATCACCCCCAGCGCCACCGCCAGCAGCACGGTCGAAGTGCCGGCAATCAGCCCCCCGACATAGGGCAGCGAGCGCGCGATGCCATAGGCCGCACCCATCGCGGTGGCACTCACCGTCGATGGGCCGGGGGAGCCCATGACGGCGAGGGAGGCGATCAGCAATGCGACGATGTCACCCATGATGCCCCATCTCCCTGCCCCGCCGATCGCATGATCGGCGGGGCTCGGCAAGCCACGTCCGGCCAGGCGCTGTAACGGCGTGGTCGCCGGGCGGTCATTGCCTCACCCCGCAGGAGACACCGCCATGCGCCGCCGCGCCCTGATCGCCGCCGCCGCTTCCCTCGCCTGGCCGGCCCGCGCCGCCGAGCCCGTCCGGTTCACCGCGCGGGATGGCGTGACCGTCCACGGCGAACGCGTCGCCGCCATTGGGAAGCGGTTGGGGACGATCCTGCTGTTCCACATGGCCGGCTCCAACCGCGGCGAATATGCCCCCATCGCGCCGCACCTCGCCGCGCTGGGCTGGGACAGCGTGGCCATCGACCAGCGCTCCGGCGGCCCGGCATGGGGCCGCGCCAACGAAACCGCGCGCGCCGGCGGCGACCCGGGCTTTCTCGCCGCCCTGCCCGATCTCGAGGCCGCGCTGGCGGCGACGGCGGGGCAAAGCGGCAAGCTCGTGGTCTGGGGCAGCAGCTACTCCGCCGCCCTGGTTTTTCTCCTCGCCGCCGCCCACCCCGGCGATATCGCCGCCCTGCTGGCCTTCTCCCCCGGCGAATACATCGCCGGCCGCTCCGTCCGCGACGCCGCCGCCCGCGTGACCTGCCCGGTCTTCGTCACCTCGGCCGACGACCCCGGCGAGGTGGCCGCCGCGCGGGAGATCATCGCCGCCGCCCGCAGCCCGCTGAAGCGGCAATTCGTGCCCCGTCAGGGCGCCCACGGCTCGGCCACTCTGCGCACGGACAGCAACCCGCGCGGCCAGGCCGAGGTTTGGCAGGCGGTGCGCGGGTTTCTGGCGGAGGTAGGGTGAAGGAAGCGCTTCTTTTTGAAAAAAGAAGCAAAAACTTTCTATCCGTTTGGTTCGGTGCTTCCCGGGGCCACTCCGAGCAAACGAATAAAAAGTTTTTTGGTTCTTTTTTTCAAAAAAGAACCGCTTGCTTCCCTCAAACCGGATCCCAGGAAAACACCTCGCCCGAACGATCGAGCGGCATGAAAGCCGCCTTCAGCGCGGGGGCGGCGTGTTCGGCGATCGTCCAGGGGTTCCAGCCGCCATCGCGATGCACGCCCTTCACCGGGCGCGGCGAGGACATCAGGAAGATCTCGTTGTTGCGGGTGGCGAACACCTGGCCGCTGACGTCCTTCGCGAGGTCGGACGCGAGGTAGACCGCCATCGGCGCGTTCTTGTCCGGCGTCATCTGCTTGATCTTCTCAACGCGCGCCTTCTGCTCCGGGGTGTCCGCCGGGATGGAGCCGGTCATGCGGCTCCAGGCGAAGGGGGCGATGCAGTTGGAGCGCACATTGTAGCGCTTCATGTCGAGCGCGATGGACTTCGACAGCGCGGTGATGCCGAGCTTGGCGGCGGCGTAGTTGGCCTGGCCGAAATTGCCGATCAGGCCCGAGGTGCTGCTCATGTGCACGAAGGCGCCGCTTTCCTGCTTGCGGAAATGCTCGGCGGCGGCGCGGCTCACGTAGAAGCTGCCGGAGAGATGCACGTTGATGACGCTGTTCCAGTCATCCTCGGTCATCTTGTGGAAAATCACGTCGCGCAGAATGCCGGCGTTGTTCACCACGATGTCGATGCGGCCGAAGGCGTCGATCGCGGTGTCGATGATGCCCTTGGCGGAATTCCAGGTGGACACCGAATTGGTGTTGATCACGGCCTCGCCGCCGCGCTGCTCGATGATCGCCTTGGTCTGCTCGGCCGGGGTGGCGGAGCCGCCATCGCCGGTGACGGAGACGCCGAGGTCATTGATGACCACCTTGGCGCCTTCCTGCGACATCATCAGCGCGATTTCGCGGCCGATACCGCCGCCGGCGCCGGTGACGACGGCGACTTTTCCTTCAAGCATGCGTTGGGACATGGGTTGCTCTCCTCCAGAATCGAGGGCGGCAAATTAGGCCCCCGGCAGCACCCCACGCAAGGCGGTGAAGGTATCGGCGGAGAGCGCGATCACCTCCCCCACCAGCCGCGTCAGCCGCTGCGGACCGGCCGCGCGGGCCTCGCGCTCCAATTGTGCGGCAATGGCGGCCAGGCGATGCCCGGCAAGCTGTGCGCCGGCGCCGCGCAGCACATGGGCCTGAAAAGCGATCGCCTCGCGATCATCCTCGGCCAGCGCCTCGTGCAGCATCGCCACCCGGCGCGCCTGCTCGGCATCGAACATGCCGACGAGATGGGCGAACAATGCGTCCCCGGTATCGGCGCGCACGGTGGCAAGCGCCTCGGGGTCGAGGATCGGAGGATCGGACTTATCGGCCAAAGCGGCCGCGGACTGGCGCATGCAAGGACGCTCCACGCGCGGCCCGCCGCGCGCTCGGGGTGAACGGCGCCATCATGGTGACGGCAACGTTAAGGCTACGTTACACGCCGCCCAGTTCTTCCGCCTGGGCGAGCAATTCCTCCTCGGCCGCCAGATGCAGCGCGATCACCGCGTCGAGCACGTAGAGCAATCGGCGCAGCTCGCGCGCCTCGGCGGCGGAGCCCGGGCCGTCATCCAGCCCGTCCGCCAGCGCCGAGAAGCGGGCGGCGAGGTGGCTGATTTCCTCGTGCATGCGCGTCATCGCGCCCAGCGGATCATGCCCGCCGAGGCGGCGCGCCAGCACCGGGAAAGTATGGCGCTCCTCCTCGCGCTGGTGCGGCAGCAGCAGTGTGTGCAACGCGTCGCCGATGGCGCGCAGGGCGGCGGCATGCAGAGCCGGTCCGTCATCGGCGTGCATGCCGTCCGCGGTGCGGCGCATCCGCTCCATCAAAGCGCGCAACTGCCCGTGCTCCTCCAGCACCCGCGGCACCCCCGCGGCCTCCGGCAACCGGGGAGCGGCAGGAGTGCCGCCCAAAGCACGCAGCGCGTTGAGGATCACCGCGACGTCGATCGCCTCCTGCAGCAGCGCGCCCCACACCGGCGGCAAATAGCCGAAAGCGGCCACCGCCATGGCCAAGCCGGAGAGCCCCATGCCCACGGCGATGGATTGCAGCGCGATCCCCCGCGCCCGCCGCGCGGTGACAATCGCCGCGGCGATGCGGTCGATGCGATCGACCAGCAGCACCACATCCGCCGCCTCGGCCGCCGCCGCCGCCCCCCTAGCTCCCATGGCGACGCCAACATCGGCCGCCGCCAGCGCGGGTGCATCGTTAATCCCGTCGCCGATCATCAGGCAGGGCCGCTCAGCACGCACGGATGCAATCTTGCCCTCCGGCGTGAGATCGGCATGCACCGCATCGAGCCCCAACGCCTCGCCCACCGCCTCGGCGGAGCCGGCGCGATCGCCGGTAACCATCACCAGCCGTGTGACGCCAGCCGCCCGCAACTCACGAATGGCGCGCGGCGCTTCCGGGCGGATGCGGTCGGCCAGCAACAGGGCGCCGGCCACTGCGCCGTCGATCGCGACCCAGGAGGCCGAAGCCGCGGCGGTGGCCAACCGAGCCGCCGCCCCAGTGGCGGGCAGGGTGAAACCCGCCTCCACCAGCAGCGCGGCGCTGCCCACCGTCACTCTCCGGCCCTCGACGATGCCGGACAGCCCGCCGCCAGGGATTTCCTGAACCGACTCCGGCAGGCTCAGCTTCAACTCGGCCGCCCGCCCCGCGGCCACAATAGCGTTCGCCACCGCGTGCACTGAGACCTGCTCCAGCGACGCGGCGAGGCGCAGCACGTCATCAACGATGAAATCCCCCAGCGGCTCCACCGCCGAGAGCCGCGGCGTGCCGGTGGTGAGCGTGCCGGTCTTGTCGAACAGCGCGGTGCGCACGCGCGCCAGCCGCTCCAGCGCGCCGCCGCCCTTCACCACCACGCCCTGACGGGCCGCGCGCGAAATCCCGCAGATCAGCGCCACGGGTGCGGCGAGGATCAGCGGACACGGTGTCGCGACCACCAGCACCGCGAGCGCCCGCTCCGGCCCGCCGCCCAGCAACCAGGCGGCGCCGGCGGTGGCCAGCGTGGCGGGCAGGAACCACAGCGCCCAGCGATCCGCCAGCCGCGCCATCGGCGGCCGCTCGCCCTCGGCCGCGGTCACCAGGCGCACCACTGCGGCATAGGTGCTGCGTTCGGCCGTCGCGGTGGCCCTGAGCGCGAGCGGCCCTCCGGCATTCACCGTGCCGGAACGTCCGATATCGCCGACGGCCCGCTCCACCGGCATCGGCTCGCCGGTCAGCGCCGCCTCGTCGAGGCTCGCCGCCGCCTCCTCGATCACCCCATCCACCGGCAGCACCTCGCCGGGCTTCACCAGCAGCCGGTCGCCCGCGGCAATCTCGGCGACCGCGACATCCTCCAGCGCATCACCGACACGGCGATGGGCGATGCGCGGGATGTGCGACACCAGCGCCATCAGCTCGCGCCGCGCCCGCGCCTCGGCAAATTCCTCGAGCGCCCCGCCACCAGCCACCATCAGGGCGATCAGCGCGGCGGTGAAATGCTCGCCCAGGGCCAGCGCGGCGAGGATCGCCACTAACGCCACGATATCGACGCCGAGCGAACCGCCGATCAGCGTGCGCAGCGTGTCACGGCCGACGATATAGATGATTGGCAGGGCGCCGAGGCTGAATCCGCCAGCAGCGGCCATCGCCCAGCCCGCCCACCAGCAGCCCCCGCCGGCAAGCATGGCCAGCGCGACGAAGCCCAGGATCAGGCGGCGCTGCTGCATGGCGCGCGCCGCCGAGCTCAGGCCGGCGGGCGCACGGTGTCGGGCATCGCCCCGGGGAGTTCGACGTCGAACACCTCGCCACCATACCCGGCCTCAAGCGGAATACGCAGCCGGCGCCGGCCATCCGGCAGCTTCTCGGGCTTGGGCTCCACGGTGATCACCGGCGTGTCGAACGCCGCCTGCAAGGCGGTCTCCACGGTGGTCTGCAGCGCCAGCTTGGCGAGGTTGAGGTCGGTCGCGAACACCATGGTGAAGCGCTTCTCAGCCGCACCGTCGCGGGCGGCCTGGGGGGTGATCCACAGCGAGTCGATCGACTCGTGCCCGTCATGCAGCCCCTTCTGCCCCCAGGGCATGGCGACCGCGAAGAAATGCGTGTCGAACCGCTTGGCCATGGTCGCGGGCGTAATCCAGTGCGCGAACGGCACCAGTGCGTCGCACGCGAGTTGGAACCCCTCGGCGGCCGCCACTTCCGCCATGGTGCGCTCGCTCTTATGCACGGCCTGGCGATGCCGCTCGGCGATCGCCGCCTGGGTCTGCGCGCCATACATCACCGGGCAGCCCGCCGGCCGCGCCAGCAGCACGCCGCATTCCTCGAAGGTCTCGCGAATGGCCGCCACTCGCAGCGCCATCCCGGCCGCGTCCACCCCCTCGATCGGCGGGCAGATCGCGGGATCGGCCGCCGCATCATGGTCCTCGGGGTCCACCCGGCCGCCCGGAAACACCAGGGCGCCCGAGGCGAAATCAATCGCGTGGCTGCGCTTGACCATGAACACCTCCATCCCCCCCGGCCCATCGCGCAGCAACAGCACGGTGGCGGCAAGGCGGGGCACGGCTGGGGTGTCGGACATCACGGTCTCCATCAACTTCGTTCCCCCGGTCATATCCCTCGCGGGCCGGGGCGTCGAGATCACGGCTTTTCGTAAAATACGAAGTGATGCGTCCGTCCCGCGAAGTCCCGCGCATAGCCCCGCGCGAGCCGCCAGCGATGCGCCTCATAAAAGGCCCGGGCGCGCGTATTGTCGCGGAAACACTCCAGCGATGTCGCCCCCCGCCCCTCGCACTCCGCCAGCAGCGCCCGCCCGGCGCCCGAGCGATGCGCCGCAGGGTCGACGAACATCATGTCGATATGCCCCTCCGTCATCAGCGAAAACCCGACCACCCCGCTGTCCCGCTCCGCGACCCGCAACCGCGGCAGCACCTCGGCGAAGCGGGCGGCGAAGCTCGCGGGGTCACGGGCCGCCAGCACCGCCGGCTCCAGAATCCCGGCGAACCCCGCGCGATACGCCGCCGAGGCGACGTCGCAGGCGGCGGGGATGTCCGCCGCCGTGGCAGGACGGACCGTCAGAATGCGCTGGCCGTCCGGTTGGCGTCGTAGAACTTCAGGTACTGCGCCACGAAGTCGAACTCGACGAACTTCACATAGGCATCGGCGATGCTCTTGGTGATCGGCCCCCATACCTGGCCGGCCGGCCCGATCGACACGCCGTTGATCAGCGTCGCCGGGCAGATGCACAGCGAGGTCGAGGTGATGAACACCTCATCGGCGTTATAGGCGTCATAGAGATCGAGATCGGCCTCGGTGACGGTGATCCCGAGCCCCTCCGCCATGTCGATCGCCGTCTGGCGGGAGACGCCGGGCAACACGAATTTCGCCCGCGGCGTCATGATTTCACCGTCCTTGACGATGAAGATGTTGGAACCGAGCCCCTCGCAGAGATTGCCGTTGGTATCGAGCAGGATCGCCCAGGCCGAGGGGTCAATCGCGGTGACTTCATGGCTCGCGACGATCAGATTCAGGTAGTTATGCGTCTTGGCCCGCGGCGTCAGGCTCTCGGGCGGCGTGCGGCGGGTGGAGGGCACCAGCACCTTGATGCCCTCGACGAAGCTGCGCGCCCGCTGCTTCAGCGGCAGCGGCATGCATTCCAGCACCACGTTGGGGCCGTGATGATCGAGATTATCGCCGGCGACCTCCCGCACCCCGCGCGAGATGCGCTGGCCCAGCCAGAAATCCTCGCCCTCGCCGAGCAGATGCTTGTTGCGCTCGAACAGCTCGAAGGAGAGATCCATCATCTCCTTCGGGCCGATGCCGGGATCGATGCGGAGGTATTTCAGGGACTTGTAGAGCCGGTCGACATGCTCCTTCACCTTGAACAGCTTGCCGTTGAAGCTGCGCGTCATGTCGAAGGCGCCGTCGCCGTAGAGCCAGGAGGAGTCGCGGAAGGGGATGCGCACCTCGTGTTCCGGCATGAATTCGCCGTTGAACCAGGCCAGCCGCACGTTGGAGAGTTTACCGCTCATCGCCCGCCTCTTTCCGATGTCAGGAATGGACGCTAGCGCGAGCGCCGACCGGCGGCTAGCCGAGCAGCGCGGCGCGGCGAAAAAATTCGCTCGCCCGGTGTAACATCGCCCGGCCTGAACCGTCATACGGTCATCGGACCCATACCGGAGGATGCCATGAACCGTCGTGCCCTGCTTGCTGCAACCCTGTTCGCCGCCCTTCCCTTCGCCGCGCGCGCCGCCACCCAGGCGCCGTTCGATCAGGCCGCCTTCGCCGCCGCCCAGGCCGCCGGCAAGCCGATCCTGGTCGCCGTGCATGCCTCCTGGTGCCCGACCTGCGCCAAGCAGCGCCCGATCATCGCCGACCTCGCGGCGGCGGCGGCGAACAAGGACCTGATGATTTTCGTGGTCGATTTCGACGCGCAGAAGGAGATCGTGCGCAACTTCGGCGTCCGCATGCAGTCCACCCTCATCGCCTTCCACGGCAAGACCGAGCGTGACCGCTCGACCGGCGTGACCGACGCCGCCTCGATCAACGCCCTCGTCGCCAAAACCTACGCCTGAGCCATGGCAGGCGGGATCGGCTTCGGCTTTCTCGCCGGCCTGCTCTCAACCCTCTCGCCCTGCGTGCTGCCGCTGCTGCCATTGGTTCTCGGCGCGGCGGCGGCGGCGCATCGCCTGGGCATGCTGGCGTTGACGGCGGGGCTGGTGGTGTCCTTCGTGGCGGTTGGCCTGTTCGTGGCGACCATCGGTTTCGCCATCGGCCTCGATGGCGAGGTGTTCCGCATCGCCTCCGCGGTGCTGCTCGCCGGCCTCGGCCTGGTGTTGTTGAGCGGCGCCTTGCAGGCCCGCTTCGCCATGGCGACGTCGGGCATCGGCGATGCCGGCAATCGCTTCCTCGCGCGCATCGCGCCCTCCGGGCTCGGCGGCCAATTCATCGTCGGCCTGGTGCTCGGCGCGATCTGGAGCCCCTGCGTCGGCCCGACGCTGGGCGCCGCCTCCACCCTCGCCGCCCAGGGCAAAGACCTTGCCGCCGTGGCCGCGGTGATGATCGCCTTCGGGCTTGGCGCCGCTGTCCCGCTCCTGGTGGTCGCCTCCCTCTCGCGCGAGGCGATGAAGCGCTGGCGCGGCAAGCTGATGCAGGCCGGGAGCGGCGGCAAAACCCTGCTCGGTGGCGGTGCGCTGGCGGTTTCCGTGCTGATCCTGACGGGGTGGGACCATCGGCTGGAGGCGTTCCTGGTCGGCGTCTCGCCGGACTGGCTGGTCGACCTCACCACCCGGTTCTGATCACCTCAGCCGATCAGCGCCCGCAGCCGCGCCAGCGCCGGCGCGCTGCCCCACTCGAAGGCGCCCTCGGCGCGCGCCACCTCGCGCCCCACACGGTCGATCACCAGCGTCGTCGGCAGCCCGCGCGCCCCCCAGGCCCGCGCCGCCATCCCCTTCGGGTCCAGCCACACCGCCAGCGCGTCGATCTTGTGCTCGGCGTAGAACTTCCGCACCACCGGCGCGCCGCCGCGATCGGACGACAGCGCCAGCACCGCGATCCGCTCCCCGGCCAGCGCGCGGGCCATGCTCTGCAAGGCCGGCATCTCGGCGACGCAGGGCACGCACCAGGTCGCCCACAAATTGACCACCACCCCCTGCCCTGCGAAATCCGCGATCCGCCGCTCGGCGCCATCGTCGGTCAGGAACACCGCCTCGGCCGGCGCCGCCGGCGCCTCACTCGCATGCAACCCCTCCAGCGGCTGCAACGGTGGCGTCTGGGCGGCGGCAATCGTCACAATGGAAGGCGCGGGTTTGCGGAACAGCGCCGCCGCCGCTAGGGTCCCGCTCGCGGCGATCGCCGTGGTGGCCAGGATCGCACGACGCGTGGTGGGCTGCATCTCAACCTCCATTTCCGGACGTCCCGCGTGAGCGAAACCCCCAACCTGCACAATTCGGACCTGCGTAATTCCGACGCCAATCAACAATGGGGCGGCCGCTTCGCCGCCGGCCCATCGGTGGTGATGCAGGAGATAAATGCCTCGATCGGCTTCGACCGCAAGATGTGGCGTCAGGATATCAGGGGCTCGCTGGCCCATGCCGCCATGCTGACCAAGCTCGGCATCCTCACCCTCCAGGACGAAACCGACATCAAAACCGGCCTCGCCGCCATCGCCGCCGATATCGACGCCGGCCGCTTCGCCTTCGATGAGACGCTCGAAGACATTCACATGAATATCGAGGCCCGCCTCACCGAGCGCATCGGCGATGCCGGCCGCCGCCTGCACACTGGGCGCAGCCGCAACGACCAGGTGGCAACCGATTTCCGCCTCTGGGTGCGCGACGCGATCGACGGGCTCGACGCCCAGATCGCCGACGTGATGCGCGCCATGGCCGAGCGCGCCGCCACCTTCGCCGATGCCGTCATGCCTGGCTTCACCCATTTGCAGACCGCCCAGCCCGTCACCTTCGGGCATCATTTGCTCGCCTATGTCGAGATGCTCGCCCGCGACCGTGGCCGCCTGGCCGATTGCCGCAAGCGCCTCAATGAGTGCCCGCTCGGCTCGGCGGCGCTGGCCGGCACCTCCTTCCCGCTCGACCGTGAGATGACCGCCCGCGAACTCGGCTTCGACCGGCCGACCGCCAATTCGCTCGATGCCGTCTCCGACCGCGATTTCGCCCTCGAATTCCTCTCCGCCGCCGCCATCTCGGCGATGCATCTCTCGCGGCTGGCCGAAGAGATCGTCATCTGGTGCAGCGCGCCCTACCGCTTCATCCGCCTGTCCGACGCTTTCACCACCGGCAGCTCCATCATGCCGCAAAAACGCAACCCCGACGCCGCCGAGCTCGTCCGCGCCAAAACCGGCCGCATCAACGGCGCCCTCGTCGGCCTGCTCACCGTCATGAAAGGCCTCCCCCTCGCCTACGCCAAGGACATGCAGGAAGACAAGGAACCCGCCTTCGACGCCGCCGACGCCTGGGCCCTTTCCCTCGCCGCCATCGCCGGCATGGTCCGCGACATGACGCCCGATACCACCCGCATGCGCGAGTTCGCCGGCTCCGGCTTCGCCACCGCGACCGATCTGGCGGACTGGCTGGTCCGCGTGCTGAAACAGCCCTTCCGCAGCGCCCACCACACCACCGGCCGCCTGGTGGCGATGGCCGAGGCGCGCGGGGTGGATCTGTCCGACCTCACGCTGGCCGAGATGCAATCCGTCGAGCCCGGGATCACCGAGGAAATCTTCGGCGTGCTGACAGTGGAAGCCTCCGTCGCCTCCCGCCGCAGCTATGGCGGCACCGCACCCACCAACGTCGCCGCCCAGGCCGCGCGCTGGCTGAAAGCACTCGGATGAGGGCCGCGCTGCTCGCCCTCGCGCTCGCCGCAGCGCTTGCGGCCTGTGGTAAGAAAGGCCCCCCGGAACCGCCGGGGCCTGCCGACAAGGTCATCTACCCTAAACAATACCCGGCCTATTAGGCGGCAATGCGCTGGCCCCCCGTGCGCCGGTGCTATGCATCGGCACCACGCTTCTGACGGTCGTTACGGCCTGCGACATGCCGGCCGTTTCCAGCGTTCCCGACCCATCCTGCCCCGCCGGCCGGCTCGACAGCGCACCGCAGCTGGCCGCCCGGGCGGCGCGTGCTACCCAAACAACCCGTGCAAGAACCAGCGCGGCGTGCCCTCCAGCCCGGCGCGGAAGAGCCAGAAGCGGGCGCCTTCGGTGTCTTCCACGCGGTAGTAGTCGCGCACCAGGTCGGTTTCTTTGCGGGAGTCGTCGGGGGTGCGGCGCCACCATTCGGCGGCGATGCGTTCGGGGCCGGTGGCGGCGCGGATGCGATGCAGCGCGCCGCGCCAGCGGAACAGAATGGGGGGTTCGTCGGGCACCAGGGCGGTGGCTTCGACGGGTTCGGGGCGGCGGAGCAGGCGGATGGGGCGTTCGGCGGAGGGGTCGTATTCCCAGGCCGGGCGCGTGGCGGTCATCGGCGGGATGCGGCGGACGGCGCGTTCGGGGACGTGGCTTTCATAGGGCTCGCTGCGCCAGATGTGGCTGGGGCCGATGCGGTTGGCGAGCCCGTCGATGGTGGCGGCCAGCCCGGTGGCGGCCTCGCGCCCGTCATCCAGGCGGCGCTGGGGCGGGCGGAGGGGGGCGATGTCCTGGGCGGTGAGGATGGCGGCGTCGATGCCGAATCCGGGGTCGATCTCCCCGAGCTTGGCGGCGAGGAGCTTGGTGGCGTGGGCGGCGTCGTGCCCGGGCAAAGAGGTGCCGATGGCGATGGCGGGGCGGGCGCCGTCGACGCGCAGGAAGGTGGCGATGAAGCGGTGGGCGCCGCGCTCGGCGGCTTCCAGGCGGGCGCAGAGGGCGGCGGCGAGGGTGGCGAGCGTGCGGGCGAGGTCATCGGCGGTGCCGATCGGCTCGGCGAAGGCGAGGCGGGTTTCCCAGGGCTCGGGGGGGCGCGGCCAGGCGATGGCGGCGTCGGCGGCGCCGTGGGCCTGGTCGAGCCGTTGCACCGGGGTGGGGCCGAAGCGGGCGGTGAGTTCGCCGCGGGGCTGGCGGGCCAGTTCGCCGATGCTGCGCAGGCCGAGGCGGCGCAACCCGGCGACCACGCGGGCATCGAGCCGCAGCAGGGCGACGGGCAGGGTGGCGAGTTCCGCCCGCTCGGCGCCGGGGGCGGCGTGGATGCAAATGCCGCGCGCGGTGGCGGCGCGGGCCAGCGCCCAGGCGGCGCCATGGGTGCCGGCGACGGCGAGGCGGTGCTCCAGCCCGGCGCGGAGCAGGCGGGCGGAGAGGTCCTCTGCCAGCGCCCGCTCGCCGCCGAAGAGGTGCTCGCAGCCGGCGATATCGAGCACCAGCCCGTCCGGCGCGTCGGGGGCGGCGAGCGGGGTGTAGCGCTCGGCCCAGCCAGCGAGGCGGGCCAAGGCCGCGCGATCGGCGGCGGGGTCGGCCTCCAGCACGTCAAGCTCCGGACAGATGGCACGCGCCTCGGCCAGCGCCTGGCCGGGGGCGAGCCCGGCGGCGGCGGCTTCGGGGTTGACGGCGGCGAGGCGGCGCACGGCGTGCAACGTCTCGACGGTGGCGGCGGGTTTAGCCGGCGCTTCGTTCTCGCTCGGCATCCGCCGCAGCCGCAACAGCGGCCAGCCCGGCAACCACACGCAGAGGATGCGGCCCATCATCGTCTCCTTCCCTTGCCTGCATGATCCACCCGCCGGCCTGGCCGCCGCGGGCATGGGTGAGGCGCACGCGCCAGCGCGCGGCGCCGGGGGTGCGCTCGATCACCGCCGAGGGGGCGGGGGCGATCTCCCAGCGCGTGACCGCGGCGATCGCCTCCTCGGCGGCGGGTTTGCGCCCGTACGGCCAGCGGCGCAGCACGAAGCCGGTGGTGCCGTGCTTGAGGCAGGCGAGCTGCAGCCGCCGCGCCGCCACCCGCCCGAGCCGCCCGGCCTCACCCACCACCACCCCGGCCGACCCGCTGCGCAGCACCGCCTCCATGGCGGCGAGGCTCGCGTCATCATCCGGCGTTTCCACCTGCACGAGGCGCCCGGGGTCGAGCCCGTAGGAGAGCAGGCCGGGGGGATGCAGGTCCGCCACCGCGGGGCCGATCCAGAAGATCTCCCGCCCGCGGCCGATGGCGCCGGCGATGCAGGCGAGAAACCCGGCCCCGGCCGCGCCCGTCTCGCCATCAAGCCCCGGCGCCGAGACCTCGTGCAGCACCCCCAGCGGCAGCCCGCCGCCGGGCAGGCAGGCATCCACCGCCGCCGCGCCGAACGGCCACACGCCATGGCTGGTGGGCGCCAGCATGGCGGCGAAGCGCGCGCGCGGATTGGGGGTGATTGGGGATACGTTCATCATATGTTCGCATATAGATTCCCCACTCCGAGTCGAGAGTCAAGCGTTTAGGACTCAGGTCCGATCAGCCAAACCGGTCCCGCCAGGCGGGCAGCGCGCCGGGGTAGGGCAGCGCGGTGGCCTCGTACACGCCGCGGGCGATGGCACGGGCCATCACCAGGGTGGCGAGGTGGCCGAGTTCGGTGAGGCCGCCCTCGGCCAGTGGCTTGGCGCCGGTGGCGGCGGCGAACACGGTATCGCCGTCCGAGGGCGCGTGGGCGGGCAGCAAGGCGCGGGCCAGGCCGTCATTGGCCATGATGGCCAGCCGCTTGGCCTGGGATTTCGTCAGCACGGCGTCGGTCGCGATCAGCGCAATGGTGGTCGCCGTCTCCTCCACCGTCGGGGGCACCGGCCTCGGCCCCTTCACCCGCAACGCGAGATCGGCCGGGGTGATCGCGCCCGGCCAGCCGCGCCCGCCGAACTCGCCGCCCACCTCGAACGGCGCCGCCCAAAAATGTGGCCCCATGCCGATGGTGGCGCTGCCGATGGCGTTCACCACCACAACCGCCGCGACGATATGCCCGCCGGACGCCACCGCGCTCGCCGAACCGACGCCCCCCTTCACCCCCGCCGTGGTGGCCCCGGTGCCCGCACCCACCGTGCCGAGCGCGAAGGCGCCGGGCGCCGCCGCCAGCGCCGCCTGGTGGCCGAGTTCGCGATAGGGCGAATGCAGCCCCCACTCCTTGTCGCCACCATTATTGAGATCGAACACGATGGCGCCCGGCACCAGCGGCACCAGCGCCGGGCCAAGCCGCAGCCCGCGCCCCTGCGCCCGCAGCGCCGACTGCACGCCGCCGGCCGCATCCAGCCCGAAGGCCGAGCCGCCGGAGAGCGCGAACCCGTCCACCTTCTGCTGCGTCATCTCCGGCTCCAGCATCGCCGTGTCCCGGCTGCCCGGCGCGCCGCCCAGCACCACCACCGCCGCGGTGGCCGGCTGATCGAACAGCACCGCCGTCACGCCCGAGCCCAGCCGCAGATCGGTCGCATGCCCCACCTGGATGCCGGCGATATCGGTGAGCAGGTTCAGCATCTCGGGTCTCCGATGGGGTGCACATCATACGCAATCGGCCGAGCGTACCAGCGAAGCAAGAAGATTCACCACCCGCTTCGCTAGAGGCAGTGAGACAAGGAGAAGTGAAGGTAGCAGGGCATTTCCGCTGGCGGGGAAACACCAACCCTTCTCACTGCCTCGTGTCTCTAGCGCAGCGGGTGGTGAAACTTCTTGCTTACTGCGGCCTCGCCCGACTCTACCCCGTTGGCGACCGCACCGGAACCGGCCTAGCATCGCCGCCTCAGAATGGAGGCCGTGATGCTCGAACACCGCACCGCCAGCAACTACCAGAACGACACCCTCGTCCTCGGCTTTTCCGACCTCAACCGCCTGCGCAGCGAGCGCCCGCTGGTGCTGGCCGGCGGCCGGGGCGTCTACGTCACCGATGAGCGCGGGCGGGACTATATCGAGGCCGTCTCCTCCTTCTACTGCGTCGCCCTCGGCTATTCCGACGAGGAGCTGATCGAGGCCGCCACGCGCCAGATGAGGGCGCTGCCGATGTATCCCTCCGGCGCCCACCGCACCGTGCCGGTGGTGCTGGAACTCGCGGACAAGCTGGCCGCCATCGCGCCGATCGCCAATGCCCGCATCGCCTTCGCCACCACCGGCTCCGAGGCCAATGACAGCCTGCTGAAGTTCATGTGGTACGGCAACGGCCACACCGGCCGCAAAGCCCGGCGCAAAATCATCTCGCGCCGCGGCAGCTATCACGGCGGCACCGCCCTCACCACCGGGCTCGGCGGCAGCGCCGCCCTCCAGGAGAGCTTCGGCATCCCCACCGTCGACCACGTCTATGTCAGCCAGCCCGACTGGCCGGCCGCCGCGCGTGCTGGAGAAAGCGGGGCGGGCGAAACCGAAGCCGCCTATACCGCCCGCCTCGCCGCCGAACTGCGCAGCGCCATCGAGAATGCCGGGCCCGAGACCATAGGCGCCATGATCGCCGAACCCCTCTCGGTTTCGGCCGGCATGCTCCCCCCGCCCGACGGCTACTTCCCGGCCATCCAGGCCGTGCTCGACGAATTCGGCATCCAGCTCTTCGCCGACGAGGTGGTCACCGGCTTCGGCCGCACCGGCAACATGTGGGGCAGCCAGACCTTCGGCATCCGCCCGGATTGCGTCACCTCCGCCAAGGGCCTCTCCAGCGCCTATCAGCCGATCTCGGCCCTCATCATGTCGCCCGACTTCCATGACCGCATGCTCGAAGGCAGCAAAGTCGACGGCTGGCTCGCCCATGCCGGCACCTACCACGCCCACCCCGTGGCCGCCGCCGTCGCGCTCAAAACCATCGAGATCTTCGAGAAACGCGACATCATCGGCCATGTCCGCCGCATCATGCCCACCTGGCACGCCGCGCTGGATGCCCTCACCGACCATCCCCTCGTCGCCGGCGTGCGCAAATGCGGCCTCGCCGGCGCCGTCGTGCTCCGCAAGCCCGGCGCCACCGGCCCGGCCGAAAGCGGCATGAAACTCGGCGGCCTCGGCCGCGCCGCCTACGAGGCGGCGATCGAGCGCGGCGTGCTGGTGCGCCCCATCGGCGACAGCCTGGTGATGGCGCCCCCCCTCATCATCCGCGAAGCCGAAATCACCGAACTCGCCCACCGCCTCCGCCGCGCACTCGATGACGTGCTGGACGCCGAAACCCGGGGATGAGCCCACACGCCACCAATCCACCGCTCATCATCGGCATCACCGGCGCCTCCGGAGCGATCTACGGCATCCGCCTGCTGGAAATCCTGCGCGAGATGGACATCCCGAGCCATCTCGTGCTCTCCCGCTCGGCCGAAATCACCATCGCCCACGAGACCGACCACAAGATCGCCGCCGTGCGGGCGCTGGCCGCCGTCAGCCACCGGGCGGAGGACATCGCGGCCAGCATTTCCTCCGGCTCCTTCCGCACGCGAGGCATGATCATCGCCCCCTGCTCGATGCGCAGCATGGCCGAAATCGCCACCGGGGTGACATCGAGCCTGCTCACCCGCGCCGCCGACGTGACGCTGAAGGAGCGCCGCCGCCTCGTGCTGATGGTGCGCGAGACGCCGCTGCATACCGGGCATTTGCGGGCGATGACCCAGCTCTCCGAGATGGGCGCCATCATCGCGCCTCCGGTGCCCGCCTTCTACGCGCGGCCCGCCAGCATCGCCGAGATGGTGGACCACACCGTCGGCCGGGTGCTGGACCTGTTCGAGATCGACAGCGGCGGGGTCAAGCGCTGGAAGGCATGAAGGCGGCCATGGCCTCGGCGGGCGCGCCGAGGCGGGTGGCGTAGGCGAGGAGGCTCGCCGGGAGCGTGCCTCGAGCTTGAATCGGCACCACCGCGAGGCGTTCCAGCAGCGTGCGTTCGGCCTCGAGTTCCAGGGCTTGAACCCGGGCGCGCAGTTCCTGAGCAGCGGGTTCGGCCTTCATCGCCCGGCGGGCGGCGCGCAGCGGTTCCACCACCGCCGTGCGCCAGGGCGCCGCCTCCGCCTCCAGGGCGGCGAGGCCCGCCTCATCCGGGCAGGTGCCCTGGTCGGCGTGCCAGAGGAGTGCGATCAGCAAACACACGTCGCCGCTCCAGCGGTCCTGCAGCTCCAGGGCCGCTGGGGCGAACCCGGGGCGGGCGTAGATGGCTTGGGCGAAGGCCCAGATGCCGCCGCTCAGTCGTTCCATACCTTCAGCGCGCTGGCGATCATCTCGGGCGGCAGGGTGATGCCCATGGCATCGGCGGTGCCCTTGTTCAGCAGCAGGTCGAACATCGTGTAGGTCGCCGGCGTCATGCTGCCCGGCGCTTTGCCAAGCAGCACTGGCACCACCATTTCGTGCGCCCAGTCCTTGCCCGCCTTGAACTGGTTCTGCGCGTAGGAGGCGATGGCGCCGCGCTCCACCGCCGAAGTGTCGTAGGAGAACAGCGGGATCTTCTTCTCCCGCGCCACCCGCACCACCGCATCGAAGGCCGAGGCCACCGTGTTGTCCTGCGGCATCAGGAGCGAGTCGGCCTTGGTCACCAGCGCCTGGGCGGCGGTGAGCATTTCGGCCGACGAGGTGATGTGCACCTCCGCCCAGGTGACGCCGCGTTTCTTCGCCTCGGCGAGATTGAGGATGTTGAGGGCCGCGGAATTGCTTTCGGCGGGGTTGAAAATCGTGCCAACGATCTTGGCGTTGGGGTGCAGCTTCATCAGCACGTCCCACATCTTGGAGACCGGGGGGATGCCGTAGATGCCGGTGACGTTGGTGCCGGTGGGCTTGTCGAGCGCCGCGAGAATGCCGGAATCGACGGGGTTGGTGACACAGCCGAACACCACCGGCAGGTCCGTCCCCTTGGTGAGGCGAATGGCGGCCTGCACGTTGGGGGTGGTGCAGGGGGTCATCACGTCCACTTTGTCGGCGATGAACTTCTCGGCGATGTTGCGGGCGTTCGCCACGTCACCCTGGGCGTTGAGGTAGCGGAAATCGAGGTTCTTGCCCTCGATGAAGCCGGCCTCCTTCAGCCCCTCCAGGAAACCGTTGCGCGTGGCGGTCAGCGCGGGGTGATCGACGATCTGGGAATAGCCGACCTTGTAGGTCTTCCCCGGAGTGGGCGCCGCCTGCTGGGCCTGCGCGCTGGCGGCCAAGGCCAGACCGGCGAGAACCCCGAGCCACATAAGACGCATCATCGCACCCCTCCCCTGATTGCTCCCGCAGTCTTCGCCCGGCTTCCTCATAGCGTCAACAAGGCGCGATCGGAGGCGAGGGCGGCGCCACTGGCGGCGCGGAACCGCTCGACCAGGCCCGGCACGGTGAGGGCGGATTTCTCGGCGCCACGCACGTCCAGCACCACGCGCCCGGCATGCATCATCACCAGGCGATCGCCCCAGGCGATGGCGGCCTGCATGTCGTGTGTAACCATGATCGAGGTGAGACGGTGAACAGCGATGCGGCTTGCGGTGAGTGCCATCACCATCCCGGCGGCGCGGGGATCGAGCGCCGCAAGATGCTCGTCGAGCAGCAACAGGCCCGGCTCGGCCAGGGTGGCCATCAGCAGCGCTACGGCCTGGCGTTGGCCGCCGGAGAGCGTGCCCATGCGGGCCTCCATGCGATCCTCCAGGCCCAAACCGGTCTCGGCCAGCAGGTCGCGAAAGCGGCCGCGGCGGGACGCAGTCACGGCGCGGCCGAATCCGCGGGACTGGCCGCGCAGGGTGGCCATGGCCAGGTTCTCCGCGATGCTCATCGAGGCGCAGGAGCTCTCCCGCGGGTCCTGCGCGATGCGGCCGATTCGCCCGGCGCGGCGATGCACGGGCAGGCCGGTGATGTCGGCGCCATCGAGCACAATGCGCCCGGAATCCAGCGTTTCATGGCCGGTGATGCAGCGCAGCAGGGTGGATTTGCCGGCGCCATTGGAGCCGATCAGGGTGACGAAATCGCCGGCCTCCAGCACGAGATCGATGCCCGCGAGCGCCGTGGTGGCATCCGCACCGCCCCGGTTGAAGACGCGGGTGAGGCCGCGCAGTTCGAGCGCCACGCTCATCGCCGTGCCCTCAGCCGCGGCAGCGAGAGCGCGGCCAGTAGCAAGGCCGCGGTGATCAGCTTGAGGTCCACCGGGTCAAACCCCACCCGCAGGGCGCCGGCGACCAGCAGGCGGTAGATCAGCACGCCGGCGATCGTGGCGACGATCCATCTGACAATGCCGCCATCGCCGAACATCGCCTCGCCGATCATCACCGCCGCCGCGCCGGTGACGAGGATGCCGGCGCCCATGCCGATATCGGCGAACCCATGGTCCTGCGCCACTAGGGCGCCAGACAGCGCAATCAGCCCGTTGGAGAGCGCCAGGCCGATCATCTTGGTGCGGGCGGTATCGACGCCGAGGCCGGTGATCATCGCCTCGTTCTCCCCGGTGGCGCGCACGGCCAGCCCGAGATCGGTGCGCAGAAACCAGGCAATGCCGGCCGCCACCACAGCCAGCAACAGCGACGTCACCAGGATCACCACAAAAGCATCCCGCCAACCCGGCAGAAAGGCGCCAATCCGGTCGAACATCGTGGAAGCGGAGAGCAGCGAGATATTGGCGCGGCCCATCACCCGCAGGTTCACCGTATACAGCGCCGTCATCACGATAATGCCGGCGACGATGTTGTTGATGCGCAGCCTGGTATGGATCACCGCCGTCACCACCCCTGCCCCCGCCCCCGCCGCCACCGCGGCCAGCACGGCCGGCAGCGGATGCATTCCGCCCGCCAACATCGCCGCCGCCACCCCGCCCCCCAAGGGATAACTGCCCTCGGCCGTAAGGTCCGGGAAACGGAAGAAGCGGAACGTCAGCAGCACGCCAAGACCAAGGAAGCCGAACAAGCTCCCCTGCTCCAGCATGTTGACGGCGAGCGACTGCAACTGGGCGATCACGGGCGAGCCTGCGCAAGAAGGGACGCCACTCTCTTGCGAGCGGCGCCCCCTTGCAAGGCAATCGGCAAACTCAGTTCAGCGCCGGCGCCAGGCGGCCAGCGTCCACGGTGCGGCACGCAGCTGGAACTCGGCCTGGGCGGGGGAGATGCCGAGGTCCGCGAGCATGCGGGGGTCCGCGTCGGCGAGGCCGCGCCGGGTGCGCAGGATGCGGCGCCACAGGGTGAGTGTGGCCCAGGCATGGGCGAACGCGGTGCGGATCGAGGTGATGGCGGGGGCGGCCGGAGCGAGGCCGGCCCGCAGGTGGATGCTGTGCATGTCCAGGTCCTCTTGGGCTGGGGGTTTCGATGAGCCAGATATGCAGGCACGAGCGGAATAAGTAAAATGAATTGCCCTGATCCAAAGCATCAGATATTTTGATGTCCATGCTCCCCACCGGCCTCGATCCTGACCTGCTGCGCAGCTTCGCCTACATCGCCGAGGAGGGCAGTTTCACGCGCGCCGCCGAGCGGGTCGGGCGCAGCCAGTCGGCGGTGTCGATGCAGATGCAGCGGCTGGAAGGGCTGCTGGGGGAGAAGTTGTTCTCCCGCGGCAAGGGCGGCCAGGTGCAGCTGACCTCGCAGGGCCGCTTCCTGCTGGAGCGCGCGCGCACCCTGCTGGCGCTGAACGACGAGATCTGGAGCGCCTTCCGCGCGCCCCAACTGCAAGGCTTCGTGCGCCTCGGCTCGCCCGACGACTACGCGCTGCGCTATCTGCCGCCCATCCTCAAGCGCTTCGCCGACACGCATCCCGGCGTCGACGTGGAAGTGACCTGCCTGCCCTCCAGCGAACTGATCGAGCACCTGCGCGACGGCAGCATCGATCTCAGCCTGATTTCCGAGGGGCATGACATCGCCGGCTGGCCGCGGCAGGAGTTGTGGCGCGGGCAACTCGCCTGGGTCACCTCCGAGCGCCACGCGCCGCATCGGCTGAACCCACTGCCGGTCGCCCTCGCCCGCGCCGGCTGCTCCTGGCGGGAAGCGGCGATCAGGGCGCTCGACAAGGCCGGCATGCGCTACCGCGTGGCCTATAACTCCGCCAGCCAAACCGGCACCCAGGCCCCAGTGCTCGCCGGCCTCGCCGTCACCGTCGCCGCCGATTCCTGGCTGCCGGACGGCCTGCGCCGCATGCGCCCAGACGAAGGCCTGCCCCCCCTGCCCGACTTCGCCATCCTGCTGATGAAAAGCCGCACGCCGACCCAGCCAGTGACCGACGTGCTGGCCACCCATATCGCCGATCATTTCCGCCAGGAGAGTACGCGGCAGGATCGAAGGGCGGCTTAAGGAAGGGCTTCTTTTTTGAAAAAAAGAAGCAAAAAACTTCTGACGCGCAGCAAAGGGGAGCGGCGACGGGAGCGTCAGCGGTTCCCCTTGGAACCGCGAGAGCGCTGTAGCGGCGAAGCCATAAATTATTGCTTCGCGCGCCTCCATATCTGACCAGCCGCCGGCCCAAACGGATAAAGTTTTTTTGCTTCTTTTTGTTCACAAAAAGAAGGCACTTAACTCAGATAATCCTTGAGATTAATCCCCGCCACCCCCGGAATCCGCTTGCGGATAAACTCATCCTTGCGCCCAAACGGCACGGTGGCGTCGATGCCGAGGCGGCCGAAGTAGTCCTTCTTGGGGTCGCGGTAGAAGCCGGGGATATCGGGAATTACCAGCGCGCGGGTATCGGCGCGGCCGCGGGTGAGGTAGGCCCACCAGACGTCGTTGAAGTCATTGATATCAACGTCTTCATCCACCACGAACACGGTTTTCGACCAGTCATGGTTGGCGCCCATGGCGGTGAGCATCACCTGGCGGGCGTGGCCTTCGTAGGTTTGTTCGATCTGCACGACGGTGCTCATCACCGTGGGCGCGCAGGAGACGTCGATGATACCGCGCAGGCTGGCGGCCTTGAGCGCCTGGTAGACGCGGGTGGCGACGGCGAGTTCGAGCAGGCGCATATCCTCGGGCGAGCCGCAGATCAGGCCGTGAAACCAGGCGTCGCGGCGGCCGATGACGGCGCTGACCTCGAAGACATGGTTGTCGCCGACGGGCACGTAGAAGCCCATGAATTCGCCGAAAGGGCCTTCGGGGCGGCGGATATTGGGCAGGATGTGGCCCTCGATCACCACCTCGGTATCGGCTGGCACGTCGAGCGGTACGGTGCGGCAGCGGCGAAGGCGCAGCGCGCTGCCCTGGATGCGCCCGGCGACCTCCATCTCGCTTTCGTCGTAGGCGATCGGCGCGGCGGCGGCGAGCACGAGGGAGGGCGGCGGGCCGAGCAGGATGGCGGCCGGCACTTTCTCGCCGCGCGCCTCGGCCTTCAGCTGATACTGCGCGAGGTGGTGCGAGGCGCCGAGGCGGATGCGCAGTTCGGTGTCGGAGATGATCTGGGCACGGTGGAAGGAAAGGTTGGGCACCCCGGTATCCGGCTCATTGGCGAGGAATACGCCCGCTGTGAGGTAGGGCCCGCCATCGCGCTCGAAATAGGTGAGCTGCGGCAGGTCGGTGAGCTTCATCTCCACCAGTCCCGCGGGCTCGGGCACGTGGATCGGCGCGATGACAGGGGTGGCCATCATCTCGACCCAGCGTTTGCAGAAACTGTCACCGCCGCCGATCATCTCCTGCAGGCGGGCGCGACTGCCGAACACGTTGGTCATCACCGGGTGGGCGGAGCCGGCGACGCGGCGGAACAGCAGCGGCGCGTCGCTCTCCTTCTGCGAGCGGGCGGTGACGGCGGCGAGCTCATGCTGGCCGGAGACCTCGCGCTCGACCACCCGCACGCGGCCCTGGGCGAGCAGGGACTCCATATAGGCGCGCATTTCAGCGGGTCTCCGGGTTGCGCATGACCATCACCATGCCGCGGGAGGACATCACCACCTCCCCCTTCTGGTTGAGCGTCTCGGTGACGGAGCGCACGATGCCGCGATCAAGCTTGGAGCGCGACGGGATGGTCTCGGTCACAGTGATGCGCACGCGCAGCCGATCGCCCGGGCGAACGGGCACGATCCAGCGCAGATCGTCGAGCCCCGGCGAGCCCATGAAGCTGCCGGGCGAGATGTAATGGTCCACCATGAGGCGCATCACCACCGAGCCGGTGTGCCAGCCCGAGGCGATGATGCCGCCGAACATGGTGGCTTTGGCGGCCTCGCGGTCGATATGGAAGGGCTGCGGGTCATACTCCCGGGCGAAGGCGATGATCGCCTCCTCGGTCATCAGGTGATCGCCAAATTCGGCGGTGTCGCCGGGCTTGATGTCATCGAACCAGCGGGTCGGCGGCGGCATCGGGTGTTCTCCGGATCAGTCCTGCGACAGGCCAGGCGCGCGGAATGCAGCGCCTGCCGAGTGGGAGTAACAAATATGTACCGGCACGAATATATCGTCCCGCCAAATCGGGACTGGCACAGCCAATATGCTGTGGTAAGACCTATTTGGGATCGGTCAACGGGTTGCCCCGGGAGTTGCGGATACGCAGGGTCGCTTGGCTCATGCGATCAAATCACCCACTCCGTTACCGCGGATGGACAACGAGGAGAGTCAGTAAGAGGCCATGTCGGTATCTAATAAGACTGCAGAACACTACGATGACCTTCAGCTGCCGATCTACGGGTCCCTCCTGGGACGAAAGATGGTGGTGCCGTCGACGCGCACGGGCTATGTCGCGGTTGACCAGTTTCTGTTCTTCGAGCTGATGTCCCGCCGGCTGATCGATGTGCCGGTCGATGAGGAGTGGTACCTGGCCACTTACCCCGACATCAAGGATGCTATCGCCGCCGGCGCCGTGCGCAGTGCCCGCCATCACTACACCCGCTTCGGCTACTTCGAGCATCGCATGCCACGCAACATCGTGGTCGACCCGATCTGGTATCTCGAAGCACACCCTGACGTAGGCGATGCGATAGCGAAGAAGGTCTATGTGTCGCCGCAGGAGCACTACGAGACGGCCGGCTTCCGTGAGGGACGGCTGCCCTACGCCGGGTTCAACCTGTTCGACGACCGCGACATCGCCTGAGCGGACTGTCCCGCCGGCGGGAACCTGCGCGATTAGATGGGATTGTGCCTTGCTGCGGCCGGGATGGTGGGCGACAACGCCGTCCCGCAGCGGCCAGCCGGCGAGGGCTGCGATAGACGATACGATGGGAAGGGTGAGACGATGAGCGATGAAGTTGCGCGCATTTTCGAAGAAGGCAACTTTGACGAAATCGTCGGCGTCGCGCCCGATGCGTCGGCGCCTGCCGGTCACACCTCTGCGATCGAAAATTTCATCGATGAGGCCAATTTCGACGAGCAGGGCTACCTCCGGCTTAATCCTGATGTTGCCGCCTCAATCGGCCAGGGGGCATTCGCCTCCGGCTACCAGCATTACGTGCTGCACGGCTTCCGCGAGGGACGCGATGTGCCGCACGCCATCAACCTTCCGCGCAATCGGCTACTTCGCGCCGCCGCGCTGGCCACCCCCGCTGCCACCTCCTCCGCCGAGACACCCTTCAACGTCGAGGCGGTGCTGGCGTCATCCACCGGCGCCATTTTCATCGTCGGCTGGATCGACGACACCGCATCCGCTCTGGAGTCGCTACGCATCAGCAACCCGAGCTGGCAGATCGTCCTCGACGCCACCTCCATGATCCGTATCCGCCGGGGTGACGTGGAGAATGCGCTTGGCCGCCAGGTCGTTCATCGGTTCGGCTTCATCGGCTTCGTCTACACCGACCAGACGCTGGAAAACGCCGGCACGCTCTTGATCCAGGCCACCTTCGCCAACGCTGGCCACGTGCAGAGCCAAACCGCCTGCCGACCGACCAGTGAGGTTGAGCTACGCAACATCCTACTCACCCGGCTCGCGGATGCCGATTTCCACGGCAATCCCGGTGTCGAGCGCATCGCGTGCCTGGATGGCGGGATGGGTAGCCAGATCGTCGCCTTCAATCGCGCGATTACCCGCCGCCTGGTCGCCAATCCCTATATGGAGCGCTTCGGCCCCCCCGGTCGCCGCCTGCGCGGCTCAATCGTAGTGGCGCTGTATGGGCGTGCGGAATACCTCCACGCGCAAAACGCGCTGTATTCCGGGCTTCCGGGCATAGAGGACTACGAGTTCATCTACGTCTCCAACAGCCCCGAGTTGGGCGAGACACTGATGCGCGAGGCCAAGATTGGTAGCTACATCTATGACATCGCGCAGACCGTGATGGTGCTGCCGGGCAATGCCGGGTTCGGTGCCGCCAACAACGTGGCCCTCGCCGCCGCGCGAAGTGATCGCATCCTCAACGTCAACCCCGACGTCTTCCCGCGGGACCCCGCCTGGGCGGCCAAGCACACCCAACTGATCGACAGCGGCGCGGACGGCACCCGCCTGTTCGGCGTGCCGCTCTACTATGATGACGGCTCGCTGATGCATGGCGGAATGTATTTTGAGGCCGACGAGGCCATCTCCATCGTTGGTGACGGCTTCTCGCGGCGCCGCATGCTGCGAGTGGAGCATTACGGCAAAGGCGCGCCGCCCGAGGGCACCCCCTATATGCGCGCCCGACCGGTGCCGGCGGTGACCGGCGCATTCATCTCATCCAATCGCTCCTGGTTCGAGAAGCTCGGCGGCTTTACCGAGGATTTTGTGTTCGGCCACTACGAGGACGCCGATTTGTGCCTCAAGAGCCTTGAGCAGGGCGTTCCGTCATGGCTGCAGGACATTCGCCTGTGGCACTTCGAGGGCAAGGGCTCAACCCGCTTGCCGCCGCATGAAGGTGGCTCGATCGTCAATCGATGGCTGTTCTCACGGCGCTGGGACGACATGCTAGCGCGTGACATGCTGGGCGCTTCGCCCGCCAATCCTTATTTCATCGAGGAGCTCTGAGCCATGAAAGTCCTGCTGCTCAGCCTGTTCCATCCCGAGCTGGTGCGCGGCGGCGCGCAGCAGATTTGCTACGAGCTGTTCGAGGGACTACAGGCGCAGGAGGGCGTGGAGCCCTTTCTGCTTGCCGCAATAGAGCCGCGCTTCGCCGCGCTCTACACGTCCGGCGCCCGCATCACCGGCTTCGATAACCGGCCTAACGAATTTGTCTTCCTGGCGCGTGACTATGACTATGCCTGGAACAAGGCCGCGAATTTCCAGCTGATCGAGAGCTACGCGGAGTTCCTTACAACCATAAAGCCGGATGTGGTGCATTTCCACCACTTCCTGCTGTTCGGCATCAACCTCCTCGCCGTCACCCGTAAAGTGCTGCCGGAGGCCAAGATCGTTTTCACCTTCCACGAGTTCTTGTCGATCTGCGAAGCTAACGGCCACATGCTGCGCAAGTCCGACAACTCGCTGTGCACCCGGGCCTCTAATGTGCGCTGCCATCAGTGCTTCCCCAATATCGGCCCAGAGCAGTTCCTCATGCGCGAGATGTGGATGAAAAGGCATCTCGCAATGGCCGATGCTTTCACGTGCCCCAGCCGCTTCATGATCGAGCACTACGTCAACTGGGGGCTCGATCGCGACAAGATCGGCCACGTGACCAACGGGCAACGGGATTATTCAGGCGGCGTCGCTCTGACCAACGCCCGCACCAAACGCAATCGCTTCGGCTTTTTCGGCCAAATGGTGGACAACAAGGGCGTGTGGGTGATCCTGCGCGCCATAGAGCAGCTGCGCGCCGAGGGGTTCACGGATTTCACCGTGGAGATCAACGGCGACAATCTCCGCTACGCCAGCGAGGCCCGCCGCACCGAGTTCGAGGACTTCCTCGCCGCCGAGCGGGCGCGACCGTTCACCGAGCAGATATTGTCGTTCGCCGGCTCCTACCAGGTCGACGAATTGCCGCACCGCATGGCGCGGATCGATTGGTGCCTAGTACCCTCGACATGGTGGGAAATCTTCGGCCTCGTCATATCCGAAGCTTGGATGTTCAAACGCCCCGTGATCGCCTCCAATGTCGGCGGCCCGAAGGAGCGCATCCGCCACGACGAGGACGGGTTGCTGTTCGCTGTCGGTGATGCGCGCGCGCTGGCAGATACCATCCGCCGCGCCTGCACCGAGGAAGGGCTGTGGACTCGACTGGTCGCCGGCATCAAGCCACCCGCCTCGCGCGATGTGATGGTCAAGGGGTATCTTGAAACCTATGGCGTCCACCCAGCCATGGCCGCTGCTTCGGAGCGGATCGAGACCGCTTCCGCGAGTCCTGCGGTGAAATCGCGCCGCCGATCGGGGTGATCACGGGCATTTGAATGGCGCAAAATCAACCAAAAACAAGACGTTGACGCATTCCTGTCGAATTACCTATCAATTCACCTGACAATTTTTTGTCACATATCGGGGAATTTGCTATCTAATGGCGCGTCTGACAAAGACGGAACGCCTTCAGCCTGTTGTCCGAGTGGTACCCGAGCGTAAAAATTGTATAAATTTGCGATGACAACTGATCGCGTGTACGTTGTATCAAGGCGCGTTAAGCTCGCTCTGAAATGGTAATGAGCGGAAAATTGCCGACGCGTGAGTAAGGAACCGCCGTTGAATATCATCGGATTTATCGAACAGATTGATGAGCAGAGCGTGCGTGGATGGGCCTATTGCCCAGACGTGACCGGCGTTCATCTCCAGATCCGTGTCTCGCTCGAGGATTTGATGATCGGCTCCGGCGTTGCCGACGAGATGCGCGATGATTTGCAGCGCCTCGGCTTCGGCGACGGCGACCATGGATTCGCCATTCCATTCGACATCAATGTGAAACTCGAAGATCTGTCGGTGATCGATGTCTTCGCAACCACACCCGACGGCCAGGTTCAGCGACTGAAGCGGGTGAACAGTGAAACCACGCGGCAGGAGGAGCCAGCAGCCCAGGTCCGGCGCCCGCCGCCGCCCCTTAGCAGCTTTCCCCTGCCGATTGTCGACACAAAGGCAGAGCCAGTCTTCATCCTTGGCGCAGCCCGCTCCGGCACCTCAGCCATGGCGCAGGGCTTGCTGAAATGTGGCATTTATGGCGGGTTCGAAGAAGGGCACTTCCTGTGGATGATCCGCCGCTTCCTGCTCACGATCCACGCATTTTACGAGGATAATGGCGAGGACGCCCTGCCCGTCCGCTTCACCCTGCTCTCCCGTGTACCCGCGCAGCACATGGTGGATGCGGTGCGCGCAGCCTTCGTCTCTTCGATGGGACAGCTTTTCCCCGACGGCAAATGGCTCGATAAGACGCCGCGGCCGGAGATGATCGAGGCGGCACCGGTGATGCAGGAGCTGTGGCCCAATGCGCGCTTCATCTTTATGCGCCGGCGCGGGCTCGAGAACGTGTATTCCCGCCTAACCAAGTTCCCCACCATCTCCTTCAAGGAGCACTGCCAGGATTGGGCGCGCAACATGGAGGTGTGGCTCAGGGTGCGCGACCTGCTCGGCGGTGCACCGATGGAAATCGAGCAACTCGCCGTGGCACTCGAACCTGAGCGCACCGCCCAGGAGGTGGCCGCATTCCTCGGCCTGGATCAGGTGGCCAGCCGACACCTCGCCAAGGCCTTCGCCAGCGATCGCCCGGAGGTCACGACAAAGCATTTCGGTACCGCAATGCAGATCGATCGGCTTGGCTGGACCGACCAACAGATCTACACTTTTCGCAAGGAGTGCGGCCCGATGATGGCCGCCTATGGCTACAGCTACACCGACAGCTACTTCGCCCGCCCGGTGCGCAGCATCACCACCGCCAAACTGTAAGGACGCCCCACCCATGGCCACCGGTTTCCCCGACCTCACGCTACGTCGGGTGTGCCACCGGTTCCTCGGTGGCCATGGCCGTGTCGATCAACGCCGCTGGGCCGAGCGCATGCTCGCCTCGCCCTATCTCGACGACGACATCGATATTTACAACGCCGGCCCCGCCGTGCAGCGGCTGGAGGCCGAGAGCGCCGAGTTGCTCGGCAAGCCCGCCGCGCTGTTCTTCCACAAGGGGGTCTCGGCGCAGCTTGCCGCCCTCCTCGTGCACGCCGAGGCCAGCAATCGCCGCGTCATCGCGCTGCATCCGCGCAGCCATATCGCGCGCGACGAGAAAGACCCGCTCGACCGGCTCTGCGGCCTCACGTCGCGGCGCGTCGGCGTGGAGCACGCGCCTTTCACCGCCGAGGACCTCACCCGACTTGCCGAACCGCTCGGCGCGGTGACGGTGGAACTCCCCATCCGCCAGTCCGGCTTCATCGGCACGCCGTGGGACGACCTCACCGCCATCTCCACCTGGGCGCGCAGCCACGGCGTGCCCTTCCATATCGATGGGGCGCGGATCTGGGAGAGCGCGCCCTGGTACGGCAAGAGCCTCGCCGAGATCGCCGCCCTGGCCGACAGCGTCTACGTCTCCTTCTACAAAGGCCTCGGCGGCATGGGCGGCTGCGTGCTCGCCGGCTCCAAGGACTTCGTCGCCGCTGCCAAGCCCTGGCGCACCCGCCTCGGCGGCGACATGCCGACCATCTTCCCCTACGTCATCACCGCGCTCGACGGGCTGCACCGCCACCTCCCCCGCATGGGCGACTACTACGCCCACGCCTGCGCCATCGCCGCCGCCATCACCGGCTGGCCCGGCCTCGCCCCCTTCCCCGAACAGCCGCACGGAAACTCCTTTCGTATTCTGTTCGACGTCGCGCCCGACCGTCTGGAAGCCGCCGCGACGAAGGTTGCGCAGGACAGCGGCACCTGGCTCGCCAATGCCTTCCACTCCACCGGCCTGCCGCGCCAGAGCTTCCTAGAACTGGTGGTGGGAGAGGCAACGCTGGGGTGGACGGCCGGCGAAGTGGCCGAGACGCTCGCCAACCTCCGTGCTGCCGCCCTGAGCGCAGCCTAGCGCGCGCGCGACGCCGCCACGATGGCGGCGTCCAGCGCGGAGAGGAATTTCGAGCGGTCCTGCTTGGTCAGTGGCGGCGGCCCGCCGGTTGTCGCGCCGATCTCCCGCAGATAGCGGCCGATTTCGCGGCCGGCCAGGGCGCCGCCGATGTTGTCAGGGGTCCAGCGCTTGCCGTTATGCGCGAGGGCCTGGGCACCCTTCTCCAGGCAGCGGGCGGCGAGCGGGATGTCGGCGGTGATGCAGACGTCGGCGGCGGTGATGCGTTCGGCGATCCAGTCATCGGCGATATCGGCGCCGGCGCTGACGATGACCATGCGGACATTCGGCAGCCCGGGCGGGCGGATGGGGCGGGAGCCGTTGCTGACGACGTGGACGACGAGGTTGCGGCGGGTGGCGACCGAGAAGACCTCCTCGCGCACCGGGCAGGCGTCGGCATCGATGTAGATTTCGGTCAATGCGGGCTCCGCTTGTCGTGGCGTGGTGCTGGTGGTACCGCTTCGGAAAGGGCGCGTCCATCGCCGCGCCGAACGCGGAGGAGTGCGGCATGAAGCGCATCGCGATTATTCACATCGGCCAGGAAACCAACGACTTCAATCCCGAGCTGACGACTCTGGCGAATTTCGCCGCGTTCGGCATCTATCAAGGCCCCGAGATCCTGGAGCGCATGCGCGGGGCCGGCCAGGTCGGCGGCTGCTGCGATGCGGTGGCCGAGGCGGGGATGGAAGTCGAATGGGTGCCGATCATCTCGGCCTGGGCGATGGCCGGCGGGCGGATCAGCACGGAAGCGCGGATGTTCTTCGAGGAGCGCATCGGTTCCGGGCTGCGCAATGCGGGCAAGATCGACGCGCTGGCGATGCATATTCATGGCGCCTGCTCGGCCGAGGGGGTGGATGACGTGGAGGGCGCGCAGCTCGCCATCTGCCGCGCCGTGCTGGGGCCGGACGTGCCCATCGTCACCTCGCTCGACCACCACGCCAACGTGACCCACCAGATGGTGACGCTGAGCACCGCCATTCTCGGCCACCGCACCCAGCCGCATGACGTGTATGATACGGGGCGGCTCGCCGGGCAGATGCTGGTGCGTATTCTCCGCGAGGGGACCAAGCCCACGATGGCCTGGCGCAAGCTGCGCATCATCACCCACCAGGAGCAGTTCCTCACCGTGGCCGGGCCGATGAAGACTTGGTTCGACCACGCCCGCGCCGCCGAGGCGGCCGATCCGCGCGTGCTGCACATCGCCCCCTGTCCAATGCAGCCCTGGCTCGACGTGGATGAGGGCGGCTGGGCCACGGTGGTGGTGACGGATAATGACCAAGCGCTGGCGGAAAAGCTGGCCGATGAATCGGCCGATCTCGCGTGGTCCATGCGGGACGCGTTCATGGTGAAGGAGGCCGTCGCCATCGACGAGGCGGTGCGGATGGCCGATCGCGCCGAGAAGGGGCTGATCGTGCTGTCTGATACGGGGGATACCGTGTTCGGCGGCACCGCCGGGGACAGCAACCTCATCCTGGAGGCCATCTTGCGGCTCGGCATCAAGAGCCGCGCGCTGATTCCGCTGATTTCGGCCAAGACGGTTGCCCTGCTGGTGCAAGCCGGCGAGGGCGCGGACGTCACGGTGCCAATGGGCGGCACCTCCTGCCCGGTATTCTTCTCGCCGATCATGGTCACCGGCACGGTGCGCAAAATCGTCTCCGGCATCGTGAAGGTGGCCGTCTTCCAGCAGCCCGAATTCGACCAGGGCACCACGGTGATTTTCGACGCCGGCCCGGTGACGATGATGATCTCCGAGCAGAGCGGCTCGGCCGGCAACGTGCCGGATGTCTATCGCTGGTTCGGCGTGGAGCCGGCCGACTACAAGATGGCGGTGCTGAAGACGGCGTCCAACTTCCAGTTCTTCAGGCCCATCACCTCGCAGGTGATCCGGGTGGATACCACCGGCCCCGGCCAGTCCGACGTGGTGGGCCTGCCGTGGAAGCGGGTGCCGCGGCCGATGTTCCCAATGGAGCAGCCGGCGAGCTGGCGAGGCTGAAAACCTCGCGGCGTCATCAGCGAAAATTGACAGCGCCCTGATCGCGCTCCACTCTCGCCGGGCTGAACGGAACCTGGGGGGAGGCACGTCATCATGTCGATCGAACTCACACGGCGCGGCGGTATCGCGGGCGCATTGGCGCTGGCATCGGTGCCATTCCAGGCCCGCGCGGCGGACCTCAAGGGCGGCACGCTGCGCGTCGCCTTGCTCGCGGATATGCAGAACTACGATCCGCATCAGTTCACCACGCTGAACTTCCCGCTGATCAAGAACCTCTATGACAGCCTGATCGAATACACCGCCGAGGGCCAGGCAATCCCGAGCCTCGCCACCGCCTGGAAAATCGCGGCCGACAACAAATCCGTTACCGTCACCCTGCGGGACGGCGTGACCTTCCATAGCGGCGCGCCCTTCACTTCCGCCGCCGTGGACGCGACCCTGAAGAAGGGCGCCGACCCGCAGAAGGGCAAGAACGTGTTCGCCACCATGTCGGTGGTGAAGGGCTGGTCTACCCCTGACGCCAAGACCGTCACCATCGAGTTCAACGGCCCGGTGCCGGATCGCCAGATCACTGACCTGCTGCAATTCGTCTCGGTGATCGATCCCGCGGGGATCGACACGGTGGAGACCAAGGCCGCCGGCACCGGCGCCTTCACGGTGGCCGAGCGCGTGCTGGGCCAGCGCATCCGCCTGGTCGCCAACCCGCACTACTGGCGCAAGGGCGAGCCGGTGGTGGGCGACGTGGTGTTCACCATCTTCTCCGACAACAACGCCGCCAATGCCGCGCTCGAATCGGGCGCGGTGGACGTGATCTATGGCGGCGGCGGCCGTGCCGCGGTACGGCTGCGCGATGCCGGCTACACCCTCATCCAAGGCCCCGGCCCGCTGGTGCAGGTGCTGCGCATCAACACCACCCGCGGCCCGTTCAAGAACGCCAAATTCCGCCAGGCCTTCAACTACCTGATGGACCGCCGCGCCATCCTGCGCGTCGGCTATGCCGGGCTCGGCGTGGTGACCGCCCTGCCCTGGGCGCCCTCCAGCCCCGCGGCCGACAAATCCTACGACACCGCCTACGCCTTCAACCTCGACAAAGGTAAGGCGCTGCTCAAGGAGTCCGGCCTCTCCGAAGCCGAGATGAACGCCTGGAAACTCCTGGTCAACGCCGGCGACGAGGACGGCGTGGCGATCAGCCAGATCGTGCAAAGCACGCTCGCCAAGGTCGGCATCAAGGTCGAACTCGAACTGCGTCAGGGCGGCGAATTCATCGACGCCCTGCTGCAAGGCAAGTTCGACGCCGTGTTCGGCGGCATCGGCAACGTGCAGAAATTCCCCACCCGCGTCGCCACCAACTCCATCTACCGCACCGCCAAAAACCCCGTGCTCGGCGACCCGCACCCCCATCCCGCCTACGTGGCGGCGATCGAGAAGGTCAACACCACCTTCGGCTCCGGCGACGGCGTGAAAGCCGCCTACGCCGAACTCAACAAGGCGCTGATCGAAGCCTCCTTCGCCATCCCGACAAACACCTTCGACCTCGGGTTGATCGTGGCCAACAAGAAAGTCGCCGGCTTCACCCCCGAGATCGACAACATGCTCGTCGCCCGCACCATCGGGTTCACCGGCTGATATCGGCACTCCCGCGGCGTGACCGGCAGAAAGTAAGGCGAGGGGGCGCTGCCC
>CAIPLM010000226.1 GCA_903865895.1 uncultured Rhodospirillales bacterium
GTCCATCACGCGAAGCCGAAGGTCCTCAGAATACGGAGCCGGCATAAGGGCTGGCCTCCTCGTCCAGCCCTCAGCTTGAATCAGACCGCCCCGTCGTCACGCAAGTCACATACGAGTCAACTTCAACCGATAACGCTCTAGTAGCCCAGCAGGCTCGCGTAGCGGTCCTGGTGAAAGCCGGTGCTGCCGAAGGTGAGCTCGGCTACCCGCGAGCGTTTGAGGAAGAAGCCGATCTCGTGCTCGTCGGTCATGCCGATGCCGCCATGCATCTGGATCCCCTCTGAGCTGGTCAGGTTGAACGTCGTGTTGGCCTTGGCCTTGGCCAGGCTGACCAGCGAGGCGGCATCCTCCGCCCCCTCATCGAGCGCCACCAAGGCGGCCAGCACGGCGGAGCGGGTGACTTCGATTTCCGCGAACATCTGCGCGGCGCGGTGCTTCAGCGCCTGGAAGGAGCCGATGGCGACGCCGAACTGCTTGCGGTCCTTGAGGTATTGCACCGTGCGATCGAAGGCCTCGCAGGAGCTGCCGAGCATTTCGGCGGCGAGGCCGACGCGGGCGCGATCGAGGATGCGTTCGAGCAGGGCGGCACCGCCGCCCACGCTGCCGAGCACCGCGTTGGCGCCAAGCTTCACGCCCGCGAGGGTGACGATGGCGGCGTTGCGGCTATCGACCATGATGCGGCGCTGGATCGAGACGCCCGCCGTCTTGGCCGGCACCAGGAACAGGGTGATCCCGGCATCAGTCTTGGCGGAGACGATCAGCATATCCGCCACGTGGCCGTCGAGCACGAAGCTCTTGCGGCCATCGAGCACGTAGCCGCCGGCCTCGGCGCGCGCGGTGGTGGCGACGTTGCCGGGCGCGTGGTGCGAGCCTTCGTCAGTGGCGAGCGCGGTGATTACGTCGCCGGCGAGCAGGCCGGAGAGATAGGCGGATTTCTGCGTTGTCGTGCCCGCGATATCGAGCGCGCTGGCGCCGATCAGCGCGGTGGAGATCAGCGGGCTGGGGGCCAGCGTGCGGCCGGCCGCCTCCAGCACCTGGCCGAGACCGACCATGCCGAAGCCGGAGCCGCCGGATTCCTCGGAGACGACGAAGCCGGTCCAGCCGAGATCGGCCATCTCCTTCCACAGCGCGCGGGAGAAGCCGTCGGCGTCATTGCTGTCGCGCAGCTTGCGCAGCGCCAAAATCGGCGACTTCTCGCGAAAGAAATCCATCGCCTGGTCACGGACGAGCTGGGCGTCCTCGGAAAGCACTAGGGCCATGACGCGCTCCTCAATCCGGCAGGCCAAGCACGCGCTTGGCAATGATGTTGAGCTGCACCTCGGAGGTGCCGCCTTCGATGGTGTTGGCCTTGGAGCGCAGCCACTCCCGCGTCCAGCGGATTTCGTCGGGCTTGAAGTCATCGCCGTCCCAGCCCATGCCCTGCACGCCCTCGGCGGCGAGGATGGACTCGTAGCGGCGCTTGTTCAGCTCGGTGGCGTAGTATTTGAACATCGCCGACATCGGCCCCGGCGGCCGCCCCGCCTCCGCCTCATCGGCGGCGCGCTTGCGGGTGAGCTGGAAGGCGGCGGCATCCATCTGGAAGGTCGCGATATTGGCGCGCAGCGCGGGATCGGCGATTTTGCCGTCCACCTCGCCGGCATGCAGCTTGGCGACATCCTGCATTGGCATGTCCGCCCGCTGCGATTGCCGCGCGCCGATGCCGCCGATCGACTTGCGCTCATGCTCGAGCAGGCGCTTGGCGATGGTCCAGCCCTTGTTCATTTCGCCGAGCAGGTTCTCTTTCGGCACCTGCACATTCTCGATGAAGGTCTCGCAGAACACCGAGGCGCCGCTGATGAGGCGGATCGGCCGCGGCCGCACGCCGGGCTGCGCCATTTCGATCAGCAGGAAGCTGATGCCCTCGTGCTTCTTGGCCGTGGGGTCGGTGCGCACCAGGCAGAAGATCTTGTCGGCGTAATGGGCGTTGGAGGTCCAGATCTTATGGGCGTTGACCAGGAAGTGGTCGCCTTGCAGCACGGCGCGGGATTGCAGCCCGGCGAGGTCTGACCCGGCGCCCGGCTCGGAATAGCCCTGGCACCAGCGGATTTCGCCCTTGATGATCGCCGGCAGATGCTCCTGCTTCTGCGCCTCGGTGCCGTATTCGATCAGCACCGGGGCCAGCATGGTCTGGCCCATGCCCTGCAACGGGGCGCGGCAGCCGAGCGCGTTCATCTCCTCGGCGAGGATTTCCGCCTGTTCGAGCGACAGCCCGCCGCCGCCGTATTGTTTGGGGCAGGTCGGCAGGGTCCAGCCCTTGGCGGCCATGCGGTCCATCCACAGCTTCTGCTCGGGGAATTTCCAGGTGGGGTTGCGGCCGCCCCAGACCGTCTCGTCCGCCGGCGCCGGTGTGCGCATGATCGGCGGGCAGTTTTCTTCCAGCCAGGCCCGCGTCTCGGCACGGAACGTCGCCAGGGATGCCATTATGTTTCCTCCTTCAATGGGGCCGGACGGGCGCGTCATGCCGGTCCGGTTGTCCTCCGGGCAAAAATCTAGGACCGTGCGGAAGGAAACACCAGACGTTAACCGGAAGCACCACAATGACCGAAGCGATGCCCTGCCAGCGCGCGTTGTTCGAGATCCCCGAGCATCTCGCCTATCTCAACGCCGCCGCCTATGTGCCGTTGCCCAAGGCGGTGCGCGCGGCGGGGGAGCAGGGGGTGCTGACCAAGAGCCATCCCTGGAACATGGGGCGCGAGTTGGGCAATGCGCAGTCCGAGCGGGCGCGCAGTGCCGCCGCGCGGTTGCTTGGTGTCTCCGCCGACGATATCGCGATCACCGGGGCGGTGAGCTACGGCATCGCCACCGCGGCGCGGAACCTGCGCATCACGCCTGGCAGCCGGGTGCTGATGATCGAGGGGGAGTTTCCCTCGCTGGCGCTGGTATGGCCGGAACTGGCCGCCGCGGCCGGCGCGGTTGTGGAGGTGGTGCCCCGCCCGGCCGATCATGACTGGACGGCGGCGCTGCTGGCGGCGATCGAGCGGCCGGGGGCGCCGCCGGTCGGGCTCGCCGCGCTGACGCCGACGCATTGGAGCGATGGTGCGGTGATCGATCTGGTGGCGGTGACGGCGGCGCTGCACCGCCAGGGCAGCCGCATCGTGATCGATGCCACTCAGTCCACCGGCGTGCTGCATCTCGATATCGCCACGCTGAAGCCGGATTTCATGGCTTTCCCCACCTATAAGTGGGTGCTCGGGCCATACAGCCTCGCTTTCCTCTACGTGGCGCCCGAGCACCAGGGCGGCAGGCCGCTGGAGGATCATGGGCCGGCGCGCAGCGGCGCCGACTACATCCCGACCGCGCGGCGCTTCGATCGTGGCGAGCGCAATGACCCGATCGGGCTGCCGATGGCTGCTGTGGGGTTGGAGCAGGTGCTGGAGTGGGATCGTGCCGCGTTGCAGGCCCGGCTGCGCGGCCTGACGGATGCGCTGGCCGAGGAGGTTTCTGGGATGCAGGGGCTGTCGATCCTGCCCCGCGCGCTGCGGGCGCCGCATGTGCTGGGCGTGCGCTTCGCTGGCGGCATGCCGGCGGGGCTGGTGGAGCGGCTGATGGCGCGTGACGTGCACGTGGCGGATCGCCAGGGCGTGCTGCGGGTCAGCCCGCATGTCTATAACGATCTGCCGGACGTCGCCCGCTTTGGTGCGGCGCTGCGGGCGGAGTTGGGGGGCTGAGGCTGCTTGCCGGGCGAGGGCGGGGACAGTAACCTTGGCGCAGGTGATCTCGAGCACAGGAGGGCTGCATGGTTGCATATGATCCGCATCATCCGCGCGGCCCTGGAGCGGCCCCGCGGTAAGAAGCCGCGGGGCGGGTATTTGGCCTGACCAAGCCTGGTTCCGCCCTGATGGCGCCGTGCGCGACGCATCTTTTGTCGCGCCGTTCAGCCCTTGTACTGAGTGAATGCGGCCGCGTGCCGCCATCGTCAAAGAGTTGTGCCCATGGGTACCATCAGTCTGCGCCGCGTCGCCGTGCGCACGCCGCATCCGTTGTTTGCCGACCTCAACACCGTCATCGGCCCGGGCGACCGGGTTGGTCTGATCGCCGGGAATGGCGGGGGGAAGACCACGCTGTTGCGCTGCCTCGCCGGGATCACCGAGCCGGGGGAGGGGGAGATCGTGCGCTCGCGCGGCCTGCGGGTCGCTTATGTGGAGCAGGACATGCCGCCGAACCTGCTAGGGCTGCCGATGGCCGAGGCGATCCGCCGCGCTTTGCCGCCGGTGGAGCGGGAGGCGCAGGCTTGGCGCGTTGACGTGATGCTCGATTCGTTTGCCGCGCCCGCCGAGTTGCATGACCGGGTGGTTGGCGAGCTCAGCGGCGGCTGGCAGCGGCTGGCGTTGATTGCGCGGGCCTGGGTGACCGAGCCTGATCTGCTGCTGCTCGACGAGCCGACCAACCATCTCGACCTCGCCAAGATCCAGCTGCTGGAGCGCTGGATCACCCAGGAGGCCGGCGATACGCCGATGGTGATTGCGAGCCATGACCGGGCGTTCCTGGATGCGACGACGACGCGCACGCTGTTCCTGCGCCCTTCGTCGTGCCCGGCCTATGCCCATCCCTACACGAAGGCGCGGGCGCTGCTGGCGGATGACGATGCGGCGCTGGAGCGCAAGCTCGCCAAGGACGGCAAGGAGGTCGATCGCCTCCGCCGCAATGCCGCCGAGTTGAAGAATGTCGGGGTCAACAGCGGCAGCGATCTTTTGCAGAAGAAGGCGATGTATCTCACCAAGCGGGCCGACTCGCTGGAGCAGACGTTGAAGCCGGCGCATGCGGAGAAGGCCGGCGACATCAGGCTAGCCAATCGGGGCACCCATGCCAAGGTGATGCTGGCGCTGGCGGAGGTGAAGGTGGCGGCGCCCGATGGCACGGCGCTGTTCACGGTGAAGAAGTTCGACCTGTTCCAGGGCGACCGCGTGGTGCTGCTCGGGCGCAACGGGGTGGGCAAGTCGGTGTTCGTGCGGATGCTGCTGAAGGCGATGAGCGGGGGGGAGGTGGCGGGCATACGGGCCAGCCCCTCGATCGTGCTGGGCTATGCGGATCAGCTGATGTCCCATCTGCCGGAGCGGGAGACGCCGCATGGGTATATCGCGGGCACGTTCCGGCCGGGCGACCAGCGGGCGACCGCGCTGCTGGCGGGGGCCGGGTTCAGCGTGGATATGCAGCGGCGGCCGATTGCCCAGATGTCACCGGGGCAGAAGGCCAGGCTCGGGCTGCTGGCGCTGCGGTTGATCGAGCCGAATCTCTATTTGCTGGACGAGCCGACCAACCATGTCGACATCGCCGGGCAGGAGCGGCTGGAGGCTGAGATTCTTGCCCACGCGCCAAGCTGCGTGCTGGTCTCGCATGATCGCAGCTTCGTCGCCGCGGTGGCGACCCGGTTCCTGCTGATCGATCGCGGGCGGATCGAGGAGGTCGAGGGGCCGGAGCGGTTCTACAAGTCCTTGGGATAGGACCGCTCCGGCGACGCCTCACATCGCGGCGAACTGGCGCTCGACCGCCTTGTGATCGGTTTTCCAGGCGGCATAGACCTGCTGGGCCATGGCGTCGGGGAAGATGTCTTCGTCGCCGGCCTCAATGCCGGCCAGGATCGCGTGCGCAACGTCGGCGGGGCTGGTCTTGGCGATGTCCAGCGCCGCGGCCATGTCGGTGTCCACCGGGCCGGGGAAGACCCCGTGCACCGCGATGCCGCTCACGGCCAGGCTGCCCCGCAGCGACTGGGTTACCGACCAGAGCGCGGCCTTGGAGGCGTTGTAGCCGGCGAGACCGGGCATGCTGGCGAGCGCGACGACGCTGAGCAGATTGACCATGGCGCCGCCGCCGTTGGATGTCAGCACCGGCGTGAATGCGCGGGCCATTGCCAGGGTGCCGTAGAGGTTGACGGCGAAGTCACGCTCGAAAGCGGCGTCGAGCACATTGCCGAAGCCGAGCGCGCCGGCGTTGTTGATGAGCAGGCTGACATCGGTGGCGGCGGCCGCGGCGGCGGCGACATGATCGGGGTTGGTGACGTCCAGCGCCAGCGGGAGGACGCGATCGGGGGCGAGCGCGACCGTGGCGGCAAGCGTCGCCGGGTCTCGGGCGCCGGCGTAGACGCGGGCGGCGCCGGCATCGAGCAGCGCGGCGACGATGGATTTGCCAAGCCCGCGATTGGCGCCGGTGACGAGGGCGGTGGTGTTCCGGATGTTCATGTCAGGTCCCTTCAAGTGCGAGCGGCTGAGGTGCCGCATCGGGTGGCGGATAGATGCCGTATTTGCACGCATGGGATAACGGGCATTGATTGGACAGGATTCATTCATATTATGGATGAATGAACGATCTCCTCGCCCTGTTCCGCAGTTTTGTCCGGGTTGTCGAAGCCGGCTCCTTCACCGCCGTGGCGGCCGATCTCGGGAGTTCGCAGCCAACGGTATCGCGGCAGATTGCCGCGTTGGAAGCGCATCTGGGGTGCCAGTTGTTCCATCGCAGCACACGCGCCTTGACGCTCACCGATGATGGAAGCGTGCTGTATGGGCATGCTACCGCGGCCCTTGATGCGGCCTCGATTGCCGAGCGCTCGGTCGGGCGTTTGCGCGGGAGGCCGAGCGGGGTGTTGCGTCTGAGCTGCGCTGTCGTCCTGGGGCGGCTGCATATCCTGCCGCGGCTCGCGGAGCTGATGGCGCAATACCCGGATCTGACGCTGGATCTGCGGCTGAACGATGCATTCGCCGACCTGGTGGAGGAGGGGATCGATCTGGCGATCCGTGTCGGCGACGTGACGGAGCCCGGCCTGGTGGCGCGGCGGATCGGCACGACGCGACGGGTGGTGGCGGCGACGCCCGGCTACCTCGCGCGGGCCGGGATTCCCCGCAGCCCGGCGGACCTCGCGGCGCATGATTGCATTGTCTATGACCGCCTCGCGAGCGGAGCCAATTGGTCATTCATCTCGCCGGCCGGGCCATTGAGCGTGCCGGTGCGTGGGCGCCTCCACGTCAACAGCACGGAGGCGGTGCGGGAGGCGATTCTCTGCGGTCTTGGCATCGGTTATGTGCCGACGTGGCATTTCGTGGATGGGGAATTCGCGTCGGGGAAGCTGGTGCCGCTGCTGGAGGCCTGGCAACCGAAGCCGCAGCCGATCAGCGGGGTCTATCCGTCGCGGCGGCACTTGGCGCCGAAGGTGCGCGTGGCGTTGGATTTCTTCGCGGCGGCTTTTGCGGCCGATCCGCAGCTTCGCATCGCGGCTTGACCGGGGGCTAGGTCCGCTGCTTGCGGTAGGAGTTCTTCACCACGATTTTGGCGCCGCGGAAGGTGAAGACGTCGCAGCCGGTCACCTCGATGCGGCTGCCGTTGGGGCTTGTGCCGGTGAAGGTCCATTCGCTGAGGCCGCGGTCGCCGGAGATGAAGTGGACGGGGTTGTTCCAGCGCGCGTCCGGGATCGCCTGCCACACCGCTGCGTAGCTGGCGCGCACCGCGTCGCGGCCGGTGTAGCGGGTGCCGCAGGCGTCTGGCCCGGCGGAGGACTCGAAGACGCAATCTTCGGACATGAAGCTCATGAGGGCGTCCACATCATGGGCATTCCAGGCGGCGGCGAAGGCTTCGAGGAGGGCGATGGTCATCATGGCGGTTTTCCCGGTGGTTGGAGGCTTGATCGGCTTGACATGGGGAGGGTGGGGTTCTAACTCCCGGCGCTCGATTTAGCCCGTTTCTTACGCCCAGACCCAAGGCCTGATCCCATGAAAGTTCGCAATAGCCTCCGTTCTGCCAAGACGCGCGACAAGAACTGCCGCGTCGTGCGCCGTCGTGGGCGCGTCTATGTCATCAACAAGAAGAACCCGCGCATGAAGGCCCGCCAGGGCTGATCGGCGCTCGCACCGCTCCGGCGGTGCGCGGTTGGTTCTACCGATAACGGGCAACGCCCCGGGAAGCAGTTCCCGGGGCGCTTTCCGTCTTGCAGGTTCGTGACACAGCGTTCAATTTCCCGGCCGCCCAACCGGGTAGAGACCAGGGGAAACACGCATGATCGCCCAGCCGGAACCCAAGCAGGATGTGCTGGCCAAGCGCGACTCGATTGTCGCCGGGTTGCGCGCCCTTGTTCCCGGCAGCGGGGTGATCGCCGAGGCGATTCGGCTGAAGCCGTATGAGACGGACGGGCTGTCGGCGTATCGCCAAATTCCGCTGGCCGTGGTGCTGCCGGAGACCACCGAGCAGGTGGCGGCCGTGATGGCGTTCTGCCATCGCGAGGGGGTGCGGGTGGTGCCGCGCGGGGCCGGGACGTCACTGAGCGGTGGGGCGCTGCCGATGGCTGACGCGGTGGTGCTCGGGCTGATGCGGATGAACCGGATTCTCGATATCGATTACGGCGATCGCTGCGCCGTGGTGCAGGCGGGGGTGACCAATATCGGCATCACCCAGGCGGTGCAGGCTGAGGGGTTTTTCTACGCGCCCGATCCGTCCTCCCAGTTGGCCTGCATGATCGGCGGCAACGTGAACATGAACTCCGGGGGCGCGCATTGCCTGCGCTACGGGGTGACGGCGAACAACCTGCTTGGGCTGCGTGTGGTGACTGTGGCGGGCGAGGTGCTGGATATCGGTGGCGCGCATCTCGATGCCGCCGGCTATGACTGGCTGGGGCTGCTGACCGGCAGTGAGGGGCAGTTGGCGGTGGTGACCGAGGTGACGGTGCGCATTTTGCGCTCGCCCGAGGGGGCGCGGGCGATGCTGGCGGCCTTCAAGTCCAACGAGATCGCCGGGGCTTGCGTGGATGCCATCATCGGCTCCGGCATCATCCCGGTGGCGCTGGAATTCATGGACCGGCCGGCGATCCATGCCTGCGAGGCTTTTGCCCATGCGGGTTATCCGCTCGATGCCGAGGCGATGCTGATCATCGAGGTGGAGGGCAGCATCACCGAGCAGGACTACTACCTCGACCGTATCCGCGAGATCTGCAATCGGTTCGACCCGGTGAGCCTGAAAGTGTCGCAATCGGCCGAGGAGAGCCTGGCGATCTGGAAGGGGCGCAAGGGGGCGTTTGGCGCGGTGGGGCGGATCAGCCCGGATTATCTGTGCATGGATGGGACGATCCCGACCTCGCGGCTGGCCGATGTGCTGGGGCGGATTGGCGAGATGAGTGCGGCCTATGGGTTGCAGGTCGCCAATATTTTCCATGCCGGGGATGGCAATTTGCATCCGCTCATCATGTTCGATGCCAATGATCCCGCGAGTTTCCGCAAGGCGGAGGATTTTGGGGCGGATATCCTGAAGCTTTGCGTCGAGGTGGGGGGCTGTCTCACCGGGGAGCATGGCGTGGGGGTTGAGAAGCGGGATTTGATGGGGGTGCAGTTCAGCGAGATCGAGCTGGACCAGCAGCGGCGGGTGAAATCGGCGTTTGATCCGGGCTGGCTGTTGAACCCGTCCAAGGTGTTTCCGCTGAAGCCCGGCGTTGCGGCGGCGGCATGAGCATTATTGCGCCTACCGATATTGATGGGGTGGTCGCGGCGATCGAGGCGGCGCGGGATGCCCGCACGCCGCTGGCGGTGCGTGGCAACGGCAGCAAGGATGGGCTGTTGCGGCCGGTGCAGGCGGGGCAGACGCTGAGCACGGCGGGGCTTGCCGGGATTTCGCTGTATTCGCCGCAGGAGTTGATCCTGACCGCCGGGGCGGGGACGACGATGGCCGAGATTGCCGCCGCGGTGGCGGCCAAGGGGCAGCATGTGATCGCCGAGCCGCCGGATTTCTCGGCGCTCTACGGTACTGCTGTGCCGCAGACGCTGGGCGGCGTGGTGGCGGCCAATCTCTCTGGCCCGCGCCGGGTGATGTGGGGGGCGACGCGGGACCATGTGATGGGCGTGGTCGCGGTGAATGGGCGCGGTGAGCGCATTCATTCGGGCGGGCGGGTGCTGAAGAACGTCACCGGGCTGGATTTGTGCAAGCTGTTGACCGGGAGTTTCGGCACGCTGGCGGTGATCACTGATATCTCGCTGAAGGTGCTGCCGGCACCGGAGCGGCGGGGCACGCTGGTGCTGAAGGGGCTCTCGCCCGAGCGGGCGGTGGCGGCTTTGTCGCGCGCGCTGGGCTCGCCCTATGCGGTGTCGGGCGCCGCCTATCTGCCGGCAGCGATGGCGGCACGCGTGCCGGTGCTGGCGTGGTTCGGCGATAGTGTGACGTTGGTGCGGATCGAGGATTTCGCCCCCGCCGTCGCGTATCGCATGGAGCGGTTGAAGGCCGATCTCGCGGAGTTCGGCGCGGCCGAGTTGCTCGATGACGGTGCGTCCGTTGCCGCCTGGGCTTCGGTACGGGATGTGGCGCCGATGGTGGCGGAGCAGGGGGCGATCTGGCGCGTGTCGGTGCGGCCCTCGGCGGGCCCGGCGGTGGCGGCGGCGTTGGAGCGGGCGTTCGGCGCGGCCTGGTTCATGGATTGGGGTGGCGGGCTCCTGTGGGTTGCCGGCCCGGCGACCGAAGAGGCGCATGATGCGGTGATACGAGCGGCCGGCGTTGGCACTTTCATGCTGGTGCGGGCGCCCGAGGCGCTGCGGGCGGCGGTGGCGGTGGTGCCGGCGGAGAATGCGGTGCTTAGTCGCATTTCGCGCAACGTTAAGTCAGCCTTCGACCCCGATGGCATCCTCAATCCCGGCCGCCTGGTCGCGGGGGGCTGAACATGCAGACCAATTTCACCGAAGAGCAGCTCCGCGACCCCGAGACCTCGGTTGCCAACCTGATCCTGCGCACCTGCGTGCATTGCGGCTTCTGCACCGCGACCTGCCCGACTTTCGTGCTGCTGGGCGATGAGCTGGATAGCCCGCGCGGGCGCATCTACCTTATCAAGGACATGCTGGAGAACCAGCGCCCGGCCAGCGAGGAGGTGGTTCGCCACGTCGATCGCTGCCTCTCCTGTCTCTCCTGCATGAGCACCTGCCCCTCGGGCGTGCACTACATGCATCTAGTGGATCACGCGCGGACGTATATCGAGGCGACCTATCGGCGGCCGTGGCATGACCGGGCGATGCGCCGAATGCTCGGCGCGGTGCTGCCGCGGCCTGCTTTGCTGCGGCTGGCGTTGCGGGGTGCGAAGATCGCCCGGCCGCTGGCCCGCGCCATACCCGGCAACAGCGTGCCGGCGCAGCGGTTGCGGGCGATGTTGAAGCTGGCGCCTGCTTCCCTGCCGGCCAAGGGCGCGGCGGAGCGGCCTGGCGTCCATCGTGCCGTCGGCACGCGGCGGGGCCGCGTCGCGCTGCTGGCGGGGTGCGCGCAGAACGTGCTTGATCCGGCGATCAATGACGCCACCATCCGCCTGCTGACCCGCATGGGCGTCGAGGTGGTGGTGGCCGAGGGGGCCGGCTGCTGCGGGGCGCTGACCCATCACATGGGGCAGCATGACCCGGCGATGCATGCGGCGGCCGCCAATATCGCGGCCTGGTCGCGCGAGATCGCGGGCGAGGGGCTGGACGCCATCGTCATCAACACCTCGGGCTGCGGCACGACGGTGAAGGATTACGGCTTCATGTTCCGCACCGCGCCGGATGCGCAGCGCGTGCAGGCCGAGGCGGTTTCGGCGCTCGCTGCCGATATCAGCGAATATCTCACACGGATCGGCTACGCGCCCTCGCGCCCGGCGCCGGGGCTGACGGTGGCCTATCACGCGGCGTGCAGCCTGCAGCACGGTCAGAAGATCCTCAACGAGCCGAAGACCCTGCTGCGCAAGGCCGGGTTCACGGTGAAGGAGCCGGCGGAGGGGCATCTCTGCTGCGGTTCGGCTGGGACCTATAATGTGATGCAGCCCGAGATCGCCGGGCGGCTGCGGGAGCGCAAGCTCGGCAATATCAAGGCCACCAAGCCGGACCTGATCGCGGCGGGGAATATCGGCTGCATGACCCAACTCGCCGGGGATGCGTTGCCGGTGGTGCATACGGTGCAGTTGCTGGATTGGATGGCCGGGGGGCCGGCGCCGCAGGGGATTGCTGCCAAGTCTGGTGGGTGAGGGAAGGAAGCGCTTCTTTTTGAAAAAGGAAGCAAAAACTTTCTATCAGTTTGGCTCCGTACAGTCCCGGAAGGCTCCTGACATGGTCGCGCTTTAGGCGCATAATAGGAGATCATGGGTTGCCCGATATCGATTGGCTGGTTGCAGAGCGTTTCAGGCATGTCGGTCATTGGACGAAGCCTCACCCGAAACTATGTCGCATCGTTCTCCTTGGGCGGACCCGCGGCATCTATGCTTTCGTTGTCGAGGGTAGGATCCATTATATCGGCAAGTCCATTTCGCTTCGGCACCGAATTCGTCAATACAACCGCGCGCTCGCTGACGAAACACGCCGTGGGTTCCGGAAGGTGCACTGCGGCATACGACAGGTTTGGACGGCCGACCGTACCGTAGATGTGTGGGTCTATGATTTTGATGAGACTAGGGACGGATCGCTGGGAGGCTTGGAGGCCAAATGGATCAAAGAAAAAAGGCCCGAGTGGAATGGTTGAATTACATAGATTGTATTTTATTTTGACTTAATATTAGATTTTTGGTTCGTAATTGTTGAGTTTTTATTTGAGATTTGCGCGCTAATAATCTCGCGCTTGAGTGCGGCTCCATCTCTTTGCCGCCCTTTCCCCTGAAGGCCACAAACCGGACTTGAACTCGGTCAGCGAAGCGGCTCAGGATGGCGCATGCGCCCGCTCGTCCTGCTGTTCCTGCTGATCGCGCTTCCCGCCCTCGCCCAGCCGCGCCCGACGGGCCGCGCCGCCGAGCTGGAGGCGTTGGCGGCTGGGTTGCAGGCGGCGCCGAGTGAGGAGGCGGCGGCGAAGATTGAGGGGCGGATGCGGGAGTTGTGGACGCAGGCGATTTCCCCGACGGCCCTGCTGCTGATCAAGCGGGGCATGCGCGAGCTCGGTAGTGCGGCGCCACAGGAGGCGCTGGACGATATCGAGGCGGCGTTGGTGTTGGACCCCGAGGCGCCCGATGCCTATCTGCGCCGCGGCTTGGTGCGGGCGGAGCTGGGCGATTATCCCGGTGCGCTGGCGGATATTCAGGAGACGATACGGCGGGAGCCGCGGCATTTTCCGGCCTGGCAGAGCCTGTCGCGGCTGGCGGAGGGGCGGGAGGATTTCGCTGGGGCCATTGCGGCGTGGAAGAAGGTGCTGGAGCTTAGCCCTAAGACGCCTGATGGTGAGGAGCGGCTGAAGGCGTTGACCAAGAAGCTGATGGGCGAGGACGCCTGATAGCGGTTACCGCATAGCGGTCGGGCAGCCCGGCGGTTGGCTGGCGAACGATAGGACGAAAAATTTAGGAAAAGAGTAATTTTTCTCTTGTGCCGATCCACAAAGACATTTATATCCCCACTCCTGAAATTAGGAGTGACAATGTCCGCATGACCCAGCCGACCGCCCATCCCCCGCTCGCCGCGCCGATCCTCGCCAGTCTCGTGGCGATTCTGCGCGCGCTGCTGGCGTCCCTGATGGGGCGGCCGGTGGTGCGGCGGCGTGCGGTGTTGTTGGCGGGGGTGGCGGCGGAGGGGCTGCGGGCCGAGGCGATCGCCGAGGAGGCGCTGGCGCAGGAAGAGTTTGTGGAGTGGGTGCTGGTGCCGGCCAACTGGCGCAACGGGTTCTGGTGGGTGCCGCCATTTACTGGGGCGCGGGCGCATCCCTGGGGGGGAGCGGCGACAGTGCGGCAAGGGCTGGCCGCCGAGTCGCGTACCCGGGCGCCGCCTCTGCCGTTCGCCTGCCCTTCACCTGCATGACCGGCATTGCCATGGGGCGATGCGCGGGCGCGAACTTGCGCCCTTGTTCTTTCATAATTGCATCAACGCCCCAGTAGGGCCGACCATGAAACACGGTGCGTCGGCACGACCCTCCCCCATCTTGATCCGCTTCGCGGCTCAAGCCCGCGAGAGCGGGAGGGGGGAGTTCTTGCTATCGGTCCGTCAGGCGGATTTCGATGCGGCGGTTGCGGGCGTAGGCGTCGGGCGTCTCGCGGGGGTCGAGCGGTTGGTTGTCGGCGAAGCCGGTGGCGGCGAGGCGGTTGGCGGGGACGCCTTCGGCGATCAGCAGTTTCACCACGGTGATGGCGCGGTTGGTCGAGAGTTCCCAGTTGGAGGGGAAGCGGGCGCTTTGCACGGGTTGGCGGTCGGCGTGGCCGTCGACGCGGAGCAGCCAGTTCACGTCGGGCGGGATGTCGCGGGAGACGGTGAGCAGAGTGGCGGCGAGGGCCTTCACCTGTTCCCAGCCGGCGACGGTGAGGTCGGCGCTGCCGACGGGGAACAGCACCTCGCTTTGGAAGACGAAGCGGTCGCCGACCACCTGGATGCCCGGGCGGTTGGCCAGCACCTCGCGCAGGCGGCCGAAGAAGTCGCTGCGATAGCGCTGCAATTCCTCGACTTTTTGCGCCAGGGCGGCGTTGAGGCGGGAGCCGAGGTTGACGATCTGGGCATCCTTGTCGCGCGCCGATTTCTCCGAGGCCTCGAGCGCGGCGCTGACCATGGCGAGTTGGGCGCGCATTTCCTCGACGTTGCGGTTGAGCAGGGCGATTTGGGCGCGGGCGCTGTCGGCGAGTTTGCGCTCATCGGCGAGGAGGGCATCGGTGGCGGTGCGGCGTTGCGCCTCGGTGGTGGCGCGGGCGGCGGCCTCGCGGGCCTGGCGTTCGAGATCGTCGCGCAAAGCGGTGAGGGCGCGGGTCTGCTCGGCCATGCGGGCGAGATCGGAGAGGCGGGCCTCGATGGTGGCTTTGTCGGCCTGCACCGTGCGGTCGAGCGCTTCGGCCTGGGCCTGCATCTCTTTGAGGCGCGTCTCGGCGGCGGCGAGTTCGCGTTCGCGGCTGGCGATCAGGCGGCGGGCTTCGGCGAGTTGGGCGGCGGCGGTGGCGGCGTTCTGGGCGGTGCTGTCGCCGCGCTGGGCGGCGTCGGCGATCTGGCCCTGGAGTTGCTGGTTGCGGGCCTGGGCGGATTGCAGTTGCAGGTCGCTATCGGCGAGGCGGGCGGCGAGGCGGTCCCGCTCGGTGCGCAGCCCGTCGCGATCGGCGGTGAGGCGGGCTTGTTCGGTGCGCAGCGCGGTGAGTTGCTGGGTCAGGCCGTCGCGCGCCTGGGCGGCGGCGGCGAGTTCGCGGCCGAGTTGGGCGATCGAGACGCGCATTTCGGCGGATTGGCCGCGTTCGAGGGCCAGCATGTCGGACAGTTCGGCCATCGAGCGGTTGAGGCGTTCCAGCGCCTGGTCGCGGCCGGAGAGGGCGACGGAGAGGAAGGCCTGCGAGAGGACGAAGACCAGCAGGACGAAGATGATGACCATCAGCAGGGTGGAGAGCGCGTCCACATAGCCGGGCCACGCGTTCAGCCCCTCGTTGCCGCCGCCGCGCCGCCGCAGCGCCATGTCAGTTTACGCCCGGGGTGTGGGTGCTCACCGCTGCGGGTCCTCGGCGATGGCGGCGATGGTGCGGGTGAGGATCTTGATTTCGCTGCGCAATTCGGCGGTGGACTGGGTGCGGCCCTGCTCGGTCTCGGTGATGAGGCGCTGGAGGTAGAGCTCGATGTTGCGCAGATGGGCGCGGGCGACGTCATCGCCGTCGCTGCGGTCGGCGAGGCGGGTGAGGGCAGGGGCGATGGCGTGCTGCGACTCGGCGACGCGCAGCATGAGCTGCTGGCTGGTGCGCAGCGTGTCGGCCAGGGTGGCGAGGCGCTCGGAGAGGGCGATGATGGCGTTGCCGGTATCGCGGCGTTCGTCGTCGCTGCGGGCGAGGGTGCGCTGCAGGGCCTCCATGTTCTCGGCGGTTTGTTCCAGCAGGGCCTGGACGTAGACGGGGACGGAGCCGCCGCCTTCCGCGTCACCGCCGAGCACGCCGGAGGAGAGGCGGGTGAGGCTGGCGAGCCATTCCTCCAGTTCGTTGAAGAAGCGGTTCTGCGCCTGGCCGGCGGTGAGGTCGAGAAATCCCAGCACGAGGGCGCTGGCGAGGCCGAGCATGGAGCAGGAGAAGGCGGTGCCCATGCCCTTGAGCGGCTGGGACAGGCCGGATTTCAGCTGTTCGAACAGGGCGTTGATGTCACCGGTGCCGACGGACATGCCGGTGATGACGTCACCGACGGAGTGCACGGTGAGCAGCAGGCCCCAGAAGGTGCCGAGCAGGCCGAGGAAGATCAGCAGGCCCGTCGTGTAGCGCGAGAGTTCGCGGCTTTCATCGAGGCGGGAGGCGATGGTGTCGAGCAGCGAGCGGGTGGCGGGGGCCGAGAGGGTGAAGCGTTCGTGGCCGTCCTTCGCCTTGGCGCCGCGGAGCGCGAGCATGCTGGCCATCGGCGCCAGCAGGCGGGGGGCGGGGATGAAGCCAAGGCGGGCGCGGGCCTTCTGGAAGGTTTCGAGCCAGGCGACCTCCGGGGCGAGGCGGGTGACCTGGCGGATGTTCCAGGAGATGCCGAGCGCGAGGACCGCGAGGATGAGGCCGTTGAGCAGCGGGTTGACCGCGATGGCGTCGATCAGCACGTCCCGCAGCAGCACGCCGAGCACGGCGACCGCGAGGAGGAAGACGAGCATCCGGTAGAGGTATTGTGTCGGGCGCGTCATGGCGTGGGTTTCGCGGCTGGTTGCGGCTTGGCGGGCTCGGGGCGGGCGACGGCGATGTCGGCGCGATCGGGTGGGGCGCTGCCGGTTGCCTCGGCGTTGTTGCCGAGGGCGCGGACGTAGATGCGGGTGGAGGGGATGCCCTCGGTGATCAGCAGGGAGCGGATGGCAAGGCCGCGGGAGAGGGAGAGGCGGCGGGCGGCGGAGGGGTCATCCGCGCTGCCGGCCGCGAGAGCGGTGACGTTGTAGACGGTGGTGGCGGTGCGGCCGGCACGGGCGATGGTGCGGATGGCCTCGGCGCTCGCCGGCGTCATGTCCGCACGGCCGGGGCCGAAGGTGAGGCGGGCGCCATCGGGCGTGGTGGTGAGGCTGCCGGGTGCGTCGGCCGCTATGGTCACCGGGGTGGGGGGGGGCGCGGGGCGGGCGGGCACGGCGGTGGCGGGGGGCAGCGTGGGCGCGGCCGGAGCGGCGGCGGGCATCGTCTGCGGGGTGCCGGGGGGCGAGGGCGCGTTGGCGGCGGGGTTGGCGGCCGGCACGTTGGCGGCGGCTGGCGGCGCGGACGGGATCGTCACCGCGGGGGCAGCGGGTGCGGCCGGTTTCGCGGCGGTTGGGCGGGCGGGCGCCGCGGGGGCAGCCAGCGGTGGGGGCGCGGGCCGGGCCGCGGGCTTGGCCGCAGGATCGAGCGCGTTCGGGTTCACCGTCACCTGTGCGATGGCGGCGGATGCAACGAGGCTCACGGCGAGGACGAGGAGCGTGGAATTTTTCATCGATGGACCCACCCTAGCCGAGGGGCGGCGCCCGCTCAATGAATGTGATGTGACTCAGCGCGACGCGGCTGCGACGCCATCGGCGACGGCAGCCAGCAGATGGGGATGCATCGGAGGTGTCGCCACGACCACATTGCCCTCGCGCACTTCGCCGCCATCGGGGTCGGTGGCGAAACTGCCGGCCTCGCGGGCGATCAGCACTCCGGCGCAGTAGTCCCACGGCTTGAGGCCGAGCTCCCAGAACCCCTCGTAGCGCCCGGCGGCGACCCAGGCCAGATCGAGCGCCGCGGCGCCGAAGCGGCGGATGCCGGCGACTTGCGGCATTAGCGTCGCCAAAGTGCGGGCGAAGGCGAGACGGTTGCGCGGCGCCACGGCGGCGAAGGGGATGCCGGTGGCGAACATCGCCTCCTTGAGATCCCGTCGGCCGGAAACGCGCAGGCGGCGGTCATTGAGGAAGGCGCCGATGCCCTTTTCGGCCCAGAACATCTCATCGACGGTCGGCGCATAGATGCAGCCGGCCACCGTCTCGATGCTGCCGTCGTCGTGGCGGCGTTCAAGGCCGATCGAGATCGCCCAGTGCGGGATGCCGTGCAGGAAGTTCGAGGTACCGTCCAGCGGGTCCACCACCCAGCGCCAGGTCCAGTTCTCGGACCCCGAGGCGCCGCTCTCCTCCATGAGGAACGCATAGCCCGGCCGCGCCTTATAAAGGTCCTCGCGGATCGACTGCTCGGCCCGCGTGTCGGCCTGGCTGACGAAGTCGCCAGGCCCCTTCACCGAGACCTGAAGCTGCTCGACCTCGGCAAAATCACGCAGCAGCCGCTTCGAGGCGCGCTGGGCCGCGTTCTGCATGACCGTCATATGGGCGGAAAGGCGCATGGCCATGGGGGATCAGCCTTTGTAGCGCTCCATGTAGCTCGCGTCCTCGATGCGGACGACGATCTTCTCGCCAGCCTCAACGAAGGGCGGCACCATGGTCTTCACGCCGTTGGAGAGGATGGCAGGCTTGTAGGAGGAGGTCGCGGTCTGGCCCTTGACCACCGGATCGGCCTCGATGACCTCGAGCACGGCGGATTGCGGCAGATGCAGCGCGACCACGTCGCCTTCGACCAGATCGGCCTCGACGGTCATGTTGTCCTGCAGGAAGGGGGCCTGCTCGCCGAGGATATCCACCGGCACCATCGTCTGCTCGAAGGTCTCGGGATCCATCAGCACAAGGTTTTCGCCATCGGTGTAGGAGTAGGTGTACTCGCGATTATCCGTCATCAGCCGCTCGACGGTATCGGCGGTGCGCCAGCGCTCATTGGTCTTGTTGCCGGTCTTGAGGTCGCGCATTTCGACCTGGATGAAGGCGCCGCCCTTGCCGGGGGTGATGATCTGCTGCTTGAGCACCGTCCAGCGGCGACCTTCGTGTTCGATCACCTGGCCGGCGCGGATGAGGTTGGCCTGCTGCTTCATCGGGATTCTCTCGGGCAATTCTGGGAATGGTGCAAGGCGCGGCTTCTAGACCGATCGGGGGGCCACGGCAAGGCGAGGACGACATGGGAGTTCCGCGAGCCCCGGCTTCGGGATAGGAGAGCGCGCATGACCCAGCCCCCATGGCACCCCGAGCAGTTGCAAGCCCGCCTGCCGTTCCTCCGCCGTCGCGCCGTACTGACCGCCGCGGTGCGCGCCTTCTTCACCGCCCGCGGCTATATGGAGGTGGAGACCCCCTATGCGGTCACCGCGCCGGGCGAGGAGGTGCATCTCGCGACGTTCCGCACCGAGCGCATCACCCCGCACGGTGAACGGCGTCCGCTCTGGCTGCACACCAGCCCGGAATTCGCCATGAAACGCCTGCTGGTGGGCGGTGCCGGGCCGATTTTCCAGCTCGCCCGTGTCTGGCGCAACGGCGAGGGCAGCGACACCCATGCCCGTGAATTCACCATGCTGGAGTGGTATCGCCCGGGCGCCGACATGGCGTCCCTGATCGAAGAAACGCACGACCTGTTGCGCGCCGTGCTGCCCCCCATCGTCACCTGCCGGGGGATCACCACCGATCTCGCCGTGGCCGAGACGCTGCGCATGACCGACGCCTTCGCCCGCTACGTCGGCGCCGACCTGCTCGCCACCGCGGATGACGCCGCGGCACTGGCCGCGCAGGCCGGGGTGCGGCTGCGCGAGGGGGAGGACTGGGAGGACCTGTTTTTCCGCCTGCTGCTCGACAAGATTGAGCCCGCCATCGGGCGCGGCCAGCCGACCTTCCTCACCCATTGGCCCGCCGCCCAGGCGGCACTGGCCCGGCGGGACCCGGCCGACCCCCGGGTTGCCGAGCGGTTCGAGCTGTTCGTCTGCGGCATGGAACTCGCCAACGCCTTCGTCGAACTTACCGACGCCGCCGAGCAGCGCGCCCGCTTCATGGCCGATCGCGCCCGCCGCGCCGAGCTCTATGGCGATGTAGGATGGCCGCTCGACGAGGATTTCCTCGCCGCCCTCGAACACGGCATGCCCCCATCCGCCGGCATCGCACTTGGCTTCGACCGTCTGGCGATGATCGCCGCCGGCGCGGACCGCATCGACCAGGTGCTCTGGCTGCCCTCGCCGTAACCCCTTCCGATTCTCCGCCGCCGCGGTCTACGATCCGGCAACGGAGGAAACACACCATGGAAGATCTGCTCATCGGGGTCAGCGGCGGCGGCGTGCTGCATACCGACCAGCACGTGCCGGACGTCGACACTATTTTCGCGATGGTCAAGGACAGCGGCGCCTTCGATTATATCGAGCGCTCCCCCCCGCCCTTGCAGATCGATGAATTCCGTCGTGCGTCCGAAAAGCACGGCGTGCCGCTCGCGTCCGGCAGTTTCTTCTACATGCTCGGGCGCGACGAGCCGCTGATGGAGTGGCATCTGCGCATCGCCAAAACCTTCGGCGGCCGCGCCCAGAACATGCAGATCCTGGTGCATGACGTCGATGGCAACCGCGTGACCGACCAGCGCCTGGCCGACACGTTCCTGTGGATTTCCGAAATCGGCGCCAAACTCGGCGTGATGCCCTGCTTCGAGATCCACGTGAACATGTGGTCCGAACGCTTCACCCGCGTCGCCGCGGTGGGCGATCTGGTGGAGCGGCGTGGCGGCGAGTTCAACATCACGTTCGACCACAGCCACGTCATCTTCAAGATCGGCAACGAGAAGGAGCTCGGCGTCGAGAACAACCGCGAGGATATCGCCGCCGGCAAGCTCGAGCTCGATCCCTACAAGCCCGGCAACATCAGCGACCTCTGGATCAGCAGAAACTGGGTCTCCCACGCCCATGCCCGCGCGGCGGTGCCGAACAACCCGGTGAACGTCTGGGCCAAGCACCCCGATGGCAGCTTCGGCCGCGGCATCCAGTATCCCTTCATCCGCCCCGCACCGGGCCAGTGGCATTCGGATTGGGATGAGAGCCTGCTGGAGCCGTGGAAAGAGGTGCTGCGCCGCATGATGCGCCATCGCGTCGCCAACCCCGCCAGCCGGCTGCGGCAGATCACGGTGGAGATGATCCCGGCGGTGGATTACGGCGCCGGCGCGAAATACTCGATCTTCGACAATGCGGTGGCCATGGCGCAGTGGCTGCGGCAGAGCTGGCATGAGATCAAGGCGACGGGCGCATGAGCATGCAGCAGCGCCCGCTCGGCAGCTCCGGCCTCAGCGTCTCCGTGCTCGGCTTCGGCTGCGGCGCGGTGGGCGGGCTGATGGTGCGGGGCAGTGCGGCCGAGCAGGAGCGCACGATCGCCCGCGCGCTGGAACTCGGCGTCACCTATTTCGACACCGCGGCCGATTACGGCACGGGCGTCTCGGAGCAGAACATCGGCCGCATCCTGCGTGCGCTGAAATCCGACGCCCTGGTCGGCACCAAAATCCGGGTGCCGGATGCCGAGCGTGGCCGGATCGGCGCCTGCATCACCGCCGCGCTCGATGCCAGCCTGCGGCGCATGGGGCGCGAGCAGGTGGACCTGTTTCAACTCCACAACCCCGTCACCGATGATGGCGCCGCGCCGAACCTCTCGGCGGCCGCGGTGCTGGAGGAGGTGGTGCCGGCGCTTCAGGCGCTGCAACGCGCAGGGAAGACCCGGCATTTCGGCATCACCGGCATCGGCGATGCGGCGGCGCTGCGCACCGTCGTGGAATCGGGCGCCATCGCTAGCGCCCAGGTGCCCTACAACCTCCTCAACCCCAGCGCCGATGCCGCCTTGCCGCCGGGCTACCCCGCGCATGATTTCGGCCAGGTCATGCGCCACGCCAAGACCCACGGCGTCGGCGTCATCGGCATCCGTGTGCTCGCCGCCGGCACCCTCTCCGCCTCGATGGAGCGCCACCCGATCGGCATGGCCGATGTCGCGCCGATCGCCTCCGGGGCGGATTACGCCGAGGACGTCGCCCGCGCCCGCCGCTTCCTGCCGCTGGTCAGCGAGGGCTATGCCGGCAGCCTGGTCGAGGCGGCGCTGCGCTACGCGATTTCGAGCGACGCGATGAGCACCGTGCTGATCGGCATGTCCACCTTCGAGCAATTCGAAACCGCGGCCCAGGCGGTGCTGAAGGGGCCACTCCCCGCCGAGGCGCTGGCTCGGGCCGCCGAACTGCAACGGGGTTTCGCCGCCTAACCCGGCGAAACCTCGATGCCGACCGACTTGAACAGCACCATCACCGCGCTGCCCGGCTGAAGCCCGAGGCGGCGCACCGCGTCGGGGGTGACGCGGGCGAGGATGCCCTGGTTGCCGAGGCGCAGTTCCACCAGGGCGGCATGGCGTTCAGCGTCGATCGTGATGGCGCGCACGTCGCCGGGCAGGATGTTCTGCACGCTGATCGCCTCGGGCGCCGCCGTTGCCAGGATCACCTCGCGGGCGGGAATCCGCAGTCGCAACGCCGCCCCCGGCGCGGCATAGGTGAGTGGCACCAGGATGGTGACGCCGCCCGCATCGAGCCGTGTGATCTGCCGGGCGGCGTCGTGCGCGATCACCGTGGCGTTGAGCACCGCCCCCGCATCGTCGCGCAGCGCCAGCGGCAAATCCCCCCGCGCGGCGATGGCGCCAAGCGGCCCTTCGGCGACGGCGCGCCCGCGGTCGAGCAGCACGACGTGATCGCCCAACTGCATCAACTCGTCGATCGCGTGGGTGACATAGAGGATCGGCAGGCGCAGCCGTGCCTTGAGTCGGGCGAGGTAAGGGAGGATCTCGGCTTTCCGCTGGGCATCCAGGCTCGCCAGCGGCTCGTCCATCAGCAGATAGAGCGGTTGGGACAGCAGCGCCCGCCCGATCGCCACCCGCTGCGTCTCGCCGCCCGAGAGCGTGCCGGGACGGCGGGCCAGCAGGGCGCCGATGCCGAGCAACTCCACCACCTCGTCGAACCCGATCGGCCCCGGCGCCGCGCGGCGCTGCCCGTAGCGCAGGTTGTTCGCCACGCTCATATGCGGGAACAGCCGCGCATCCTGGAACACCAGCCCGGCCCGCCGGCGCTCGGGCGGTACCCAGAGGCCGGTGTCGGTATCGGCCAGAACCTGCCCCTTTACCGCCATGCGAGCAAAATCCGGCCGGAACAGCCCGGCGGCGGCGGAAATCACCGTCGATTTCCCTGCGCCGGAAGGGCCGAACAGCATCGTCACCGCCCCATCCGGTGCCTCGAACGCAATGTCGAGCGCTGTCCCCTCGAAGCGGTGGCGCAGCGCGAAGGTGAGGCTCATCGGCCGAGCCGGGCAGCGAGGCGGCGGCCCGCGACATCCGAGGCGATGAGCCCGGCCATCGCCAGCAGCATCGAGACCAGCGAGAGCCGCGCCGCCACCTCCTCACCGCCCGGCGATTGGAGCGCGGCATAGATGGCGAGCGGAAGGGTCTGGGTCTCGCCGGGAATGCTGGCGGCGAAGGTGATGACAGCGCCGAACTCACCGAGGCTGGTGGCATAGGCCACCACCGCGCCGACGAGCACGCCGGGGCTGGCGAGCGGCAGGGTGATGGTGAAGAACCGGTCGAGCCGCCCGGCGCCGAGTGAGCGCGCGGCCTGTTCCAGCCCGGGGTCCACCGCTTCGAGCGAGAGGCGGATTGAGCGCACCATGATGGGGAATACCATCACCCCGCAGGCCAAGGCGGCGCCGCCGGTCGTGAACACGAAGCGGATGCCGAACCACTCCTGCAACACCGCCCCCACCGGCCCGCGCACCCCGAACACCAGCAGCAGCAACCACCCCGTCACCACCGGGGGCAGCACCAGCGGCATATGCAGCACGACATCAAGCAACGCCCGGCCGGGGAAGCGCCGCCGGGCCAACAGCCAAGCAGCGGCAATCGCCAGCGGTAGCCCGAAGCCCACCGCACGGGCAGCCACCAGCAGGCTCAGCCGCACCGCCTGCCATTCGTCGGGAGAAAGAAACGTGGCCTGGAACATCCAGGCCACGTTATATCGTAATGGCTATACCGACCAGTCTCGTCAGCGGAACAGCGCGGCCGCCGATTTCAGCGTCACGAATGCGCCGGCGAGCAGCGGGATGCCCACCACCGCCCAGGCGAGCAGCGCCTTGCCATCGAACCCGCCGCGCCCGATGCCGCCCGAGCCGGTGTTGACGGTCACGAGATCGGCTTGCAGCGCAGCGACTTCGGTTTCCGGCATGAACCACTTCGCCGCCAGCGCGCGGATCAGCAGGTTGGCGATGAAGCCGACTACCAGGAAACTCGCGAGGATGTAGAGCGTCTGGTCATAGACCTGGCTGCGCGGCACCCCGGCGGCAAGCTGCGCCTCGCGGAGGTAGTTCACCACCACCGGCCCGACGATCCCCGCGGTCGACCACGCCGTGAGGATCCTGCCATGGATGGCGCCAACGAACTGGGTGCCGAAAATATCCGCGATATAGGCCGGGATGGTCGCGAAGCCGCCGCCATACATCGAGAGAATGATGCAGATGAAGGCGACGAAGATCGCGAGCCCGCCATGATGCGCCGCCCAGGGCGCGCCGGCATACATCGCGATGCCCAGGGTGAAGAAGGTCGCATAGGTCGCCTTGCGGCCGATCTTGTCCGACAGCGAGGCCCAGAAGAAGCGGCCGGCGATGTTGAACAGCGACAGCAGCCCGGTGAACCCGGCGGCGACGATCGCCACCGCCTTGCGCTGGTTCTCATCGAGTGCGGTGAAGCCCACGGAGGGCTGGCCGATCAGGGTGCCGCCGAAAATCTCCTGCAGCATCGGCGAGGCCACGCCGATCACCCCGATGCCGGCGCTGACGTTGAGGCACAGCACGATCCAGATCATCCAGAACGCCATCGTCTTGTGCGCGTTGTTCAGGTGCACATGCCCGGTGGTGATCATTGCGTTGGTCTGCGCCGGCGGCGCCCAGCCATCCGGCACCCAGCCCTTGGGCGGCACGCGATAGCCCAGCGCGCCCGGCACCATGAAGCAGAGATAGATCACCGCCATGGTGACGAAGGTCTGCCACACACCGACGCTGGTCGGCGAGCGGAACATGCCCATCAGCCATTCCGCCAGCGGCGCGCCGACGAGGGCGCCGCCGCCGAAGCCCATGATGGCCATGCCGGTCGCCATGCCGCGCCGGTCCGGGAACCATTTGATCAGGGTCGAAACCGGGGAAATGTAGCCGAGGCCGAGCCCGATGCCGCCGATCACGCCGGAGCCGAGCCACATCATCCAGAGTTGGTGAGTGATGATGCCGACGGCGGAGATCAGCAGCCCGCCGCACCAGCAAATCGCCGAAACCAAGCCGGCCTTGCGCGGGCCGGAGCGTTCCAGCCAGCCGCCCCAGATCGCCGCGGAGGAGCCGAGCAGCACGAAGAACAGGGTGTACATCCAGCCGAGATCGGCCACCCGCCAGTCGCAGGTGGTGGTGGTAAGCGCGCTCAGCAGCGTCAGATCAGGGCAGGCGACCGACTTGGTGATGCCCAGCGAGCGCGTCAGCGGTAGCCAGAACACGCTGAAGCCGTAGGCCATGCCGATGCAGAGATGGATCGCCAGCGCCGCCGGCGGCACCAGCCAGCGGTTGAAGCCGGGTTTGGCGACAATGTGGTCGCGGTCGAGCCAGGTTGTTTCCGTCACGATGTAGTCCCCCCTCGTTTACTAAATTGGCGCGACCCGGGCCGCGCAGAACTTGAATTCCGGGATTTTCCCGAACGGATCGAGCGCCGGGTTGGTCAACAGATTGGCCGCCGCCTCGGCGTAGCAGAACGGGATGAACACCATCCCATCCGGCACGTCCCGATCCTCGCGCACGCGGATCTCCACCTCGCCGCGCCGCGTCTCGACGCGTGCCATCGCGCCTGCGCCAAGGCCGAGCCGCTTCAGCTCGCGCGGCGCGAGGAAGGCGACCGCCTCGGGCTCGATCTGGTCGAGAATTGCCGCGCGCCGCGTCATCGAGCCGGTGTGCCAGTGCTCCAGCACGCGTCCGGTGGAGAGCACCATCGGGAAGGCGGCGTCCGGCACTTCGTCGGGCGGCAGCACGTCCGCCGGCACCATGCGGGCGCGGCCGCTCTCGGTCGGGAAGCCCTCGCGGAAGATGATGTCGTGGCTCGGCGTGCCCTCGGCCTCTGCCGGGTAGGTGACGGCGCCTTCGCGCTCCAGCCGCGCCCAGGTGATGTGGTGCAGCGACGGCATCAGGCTGGCCATCTCGGTGAACACGTCGGCCACCGAGGCGTGGCGCCAGGCGCAGCCGATCCGCGCGGCCATGTCCAGGATGATGTCGATGTCCTGGCGCGCCTGACCGGGCGGCGGCAGCACGGGGCGCGCGAGTTGCACCCGCCGGTCAGTGTTGGTGAAGGTGCCGGTTTTCTCGGCGAAGGCGGAGGCCGGCAGCACCACATCGGCATGGAAGGCGGTTTCGGTGAGGAACAGGTCCTGCACCACCAGATGCTCCAGCCTCGCCAGCGCCTCGCGGGCGTGGTTGAGGTCGGGGTCGGACATCGCGGGGTTTTCGCCCATGATGTACATGCCCTTGATCTTGCCCGCTTTTGCCGCGTTCATGATCTCCACCACGGTGAGCCCGCGCTCCGGGTCGAGCTTCATCCCCCAGGCCGCCTCGAAATGCCCGCGCAGGGCATCGAGGCCGACGCCCTGGTAGTCCGGCAGGAACATCGGGATCAGCCCGGCATCGGAGGCGCCCTGCACGTTGTTCTGGCCGCGCAGCGGATGCAGCCCGGCGCCGGGGCGGCCGATCTGCCCGGTGGTGAGTGCCAGCGAAATCAGGCAGCGCGCATTATCGGTGCCGTGCACATGCTGGCTGATGCCCATGCCCCAGAAAATCAGCGATGCGCGGGATTTCGCGTAGAGACGCGCCACTTCGCGCAAGGTCTCGGCCTTGATGCCGCAGACCGCTTCCATTTCCTCCGGCGGGAAGGCGCGCACGCGGGCCTCAAGTTCGGCATACCCATCCGTCCAGGTCTCGATGTACTGGCGATCGACCAGCCCCTCGGTGACGATGGTGTGCAGCATCGCGTTCAGCATCGCCACGTCGCTGCCCGGCTTGAAGGCGAGGTGGTGGGTGGCGAGCCGGCTCAGCGACTGGCGGCGGGGGTCCATCACGATCAGCTTGGCGCCGCGCTGCTTCACCGCGTTCTTGATGAAGGTGGCGGCGACCGGGTGGTTCACCGCCGGGTTGGCGCCGATGATGATGATCACCTCGGCATCGAGCGCGGCCTCGAAGGGCGCCGAGACCGCGGCCGAATGCAGCCCCTCGAACAGCGCCGCCACCGAGGAGGCGTGGCACAGCCTTGTGCAATGATCGACGTTGTTGGAGCCGAAGCCGGTGCGCACCAGCTTCTGGAACAGATACGCCTCCTCGTTGGAACCCTTGGCGGAGCCGAACCCGGCCAACGCCTTCGGGCCATGCTGGTCGCGAATGCGCACCAGACCACCGGCGGCGCGTGTCATCGCCTCCTCCCAGGTGGCTTCGCGGAAATGCGTCCAGGGGTTGGCGGGGTCGACGTGTAAATGGGCATCCTTCCCCACGCCGTCGCGGCGGATCAGCGGCACGGTGAGGCGGTGGGGATGGTGGATATAGTCGAACCCGAACCGGCCCTTCACGCAGAGCCGCTTATGGTTGGCCGGCCCGTCGCGTCCCTCGGCGTAGACGATGCGATCGCCGGCGACCTTGTAGGACACCTGGCAGCCCACGCCGCAATACGGGCACAGCGAATCGACCGAGCGCTCGGGGAACACCGTGCGCACCTGCGCCGCGTCGAGATAGGCGGCCGGCATCAGCGCCCCGGTCGGGCAGGCCTGCACGCATTCGCCGCAGGCAACACAGGTGGAGTTGCCCATCGGGTCGTCGAAATCGAACACCGGCCGCGCCTCGGCGCCGCGATAGGCCATGCCGATCACATCGTTCACCTGCACCTCGCGGCAGGCGCGCACGCAGAGGCCGCAGGCGATGCAGGCGTCGAGATTGACGCGCATCGCGCTGTGGCTGTCATCGGTCGCGGGGCGGTGTTCGGCGGCGGGGAAGCGGCTTTCGGTGATCCCCTCGCGCGCCGCCCAGGCCCAGAGCTTGGAGTCCGGATCATGCGACGTGGCCTGCGCCGGCTGGTCGGCGACCAGGAGTTCCATCACCATTTTCCGCGCGCTGTCGGCCCGCTGGCTGGCGGTCAGCACCTTCATGCCCGCCACTGGTTCGCGCATGCAGGAGGCCGCCAGCACCCGCTCGCCCTCGATCTCCACCATGCAGGCGCGGCAATTGCCATCCGGCCGGTAGCCGGGCTCGGGGGCGTAGCAGAGATGCGGGATATCCGTGCCGAGCCGCTGCGCGACCTGCCAGATGCTCTCGCCAGGCAGGGCCTCCACCGTGCGGCCGTCGAGCGTGAAGCTGATGCTCATGCCACGGTCTCCGGGAAGAGTTCGGGGAAGAAGCGCATCACCGAGGTGAGCGGATTGGCGGCGGCCTGGCCGAGGCCGCAGATCGAGGCGTCACGCATCGCCTGGGCCAGCGCATCGAGCAGGTCGCGGTCCCACACGCCGCGTTCCATCAGCATGCGCGCCTTCTGGGTGCCGGCGCGGCAGGGGGTGCACTGGCCGCAGCTTTCATCCTCGAAGAAGCGCATCAGGTTGAGCGCCGCCGCCCGCACGTCATCCTGGCCGGACAGCACGATCACCGCGGCCGAGCCGATCAGGCAGCCATATTGTTCGAGCGTGCCGAAATCGAGCGGCACGTCGCCCATGCTGGCCGGCAGAATGCCGCCTGAGGCGCCGCCGGGCAGATAGGCGGAGAAGCTGTGGCCCTCTTCCATGCCGCCGCAATACTCGTCGATGAGGTCCCGCACGGTGATGCCGGCTGGCGCCAGCTTCACGCCCGGCGAGCGCACCCGGCCGGAGACCGAGAAGCTGCGCAGCCCCTTGCGGCCGTTGCGGCCATGGCCGCTCCACCAGGCCGCGCCCTTCTCCAGCACGTCACGAATCCAGAACAGCGTCTCGACGTTGTTGATCAGCGTCGGCCGCCCGAACAGGCCCTTCTGGAACGGGAAGGGCGGCTTGTGGCGGGGCATGCCGCGCTTGCCCTCGATGCTCTCCAGCATCGCCGACTCCTCGCCGCAGATATAGGCGCCGGCCCCGCGCCGCAACTCCACCACCGGGCCACCGGCGGGGATTCGGGCAAGTTCGCGGGTGAGGATGGCGCGCGCCTCCGGGTATTCGTCGCGCAGGTAGATCACCACGCGCTCGGCCTCCACCGCGTGGGCGCCGATCAGCATGCCCTCGAGGAAGCGATGGGGATCACGCATCAGGTGATAGCGATCCTTGAAGGTGCCGGGCTCGCCCTCGTCGGCGTTCACCGCCATGGTGCGCGGCCCAGGCTCGCCGCGCACCGAGCGCCATTTCCGCCCGGCCGGGAACCCGGCACCGCCGAGCCCGCGCAGCCCGGCATCCTCTACCCCCGCGAGCACAGCCTCAATCGGCATCTCGCCGCTGCGGATGCGGGCGAGCAGCCGATAGCCGCCAGCGGCGACATAGGCGTCGTAATCGGGGTAATCCGGCATCGGCGCCAGCGTGTCATCGTTGGTGACGGCCTCCAGCACGGCTTCGGCCGTGGCGGGGGCGATGAAATGATGCCCGATCTCCACCGCCGGCGCCCGGTCGCACAGCCCGACGCAGGGCGCGCGCACCACCCGCACCACCTCGGGCGCGGTGCCCGCCTCGATCGCCGCGCGGAGGGCGGCGGCGCCTGCCATTTCGCAGGAGAGACTGTCGCAGACGCGGATGGTGAGTGCCGGGATCGGCGCGTCGCCTTCCTTGCGCACGTCGAAATGCGCGTAGAACGTCGCCACCTCGAACACCTCGGCTTGGGCGAGACCCATGAGGTCCGCCAGCGCGGCGAGATGTGGCGCGGAGATCTGGCCCCAGCGGTCCTGGATGCGATGGAGATGCTCGATCAGGAGATCGCGGCGCAATTCCTGTCCCGCCAGCAGGGCGCGCACTGCTTCGACCGCCCGCGGATCGATCTGCCGCCCCTTCTGCGACGGACGCGCCCGCCCGCCCCGGCCCGGGTGATCTCTGTTGCGGTCATTCATTGTTGCTTGATATCCATCTTGGCGCGCCCCAGGCCGGGAATGCCGGCCTGGACCGAGGCTAGCGAAAGCCTCAGAGAACATCAATTAAGCGTGATATTCAGATCGTCAAGCTACCGACGCTGCTGCCGCCGCAGACGAACAGGGTCTGCCCGGTGATGAAGCCGCTGGCGGCATCGGCGAGGAACATCGCGGCATGCGCGACGTCATCGGGGGTGCCGAGGCGCTGGACGGGGATGGAACGCGCGAGGGCGGCCTGCCGCTCGCTGCCTTCCGGCACCACGTCATGAAACATCGTGGTGCCGGCGATCGGGCCAGGGGCGATGCAGTTTACCGTGATGCCGTCCGCGGCGAGTTCGAGCGCCCAGGTGCGCGCAAGCGCGATCATGCCGGCCTTGGTCGCCGAATAGGCCGAGCGGGTTTGCAGCCCAAGGGCGGCGCGCGAGGAAAGCAGCACGATGCGGCCGAAGCGAGCGGTGCGCATGGCGGGCAGGGCGGCCTGCACCAGCAAGGTCGGCGCGCCGAGATGGAGTTGGGTGAGGGTGTGAAGGTCCTCGCCGGTCACGTCGGCCAGCGGGGCGGGGCGGATGATCCCGGCATTGTGCACGATATGGGAGATCGGCGTTTCCGCCACGATCCGCGCCGCCGCCGCCGCGGTTGCGGTGGCGTCGGTGAGATCAACGGTAATGGCGGTGAACGCCCCACCGCTGATCTCACACGGCGCACGGTCGAGCGAAAAGACGCGAAAACCCGCCGCCAACATCCGCCGGCAGATCTCGGCGCCGATGCCGGAGGATCCGCCGGTGACGATGGCGGCGTGCATCAGGCGCCGACGAGCGCGAGCACCCGCAGCGGCGAGCCGGAGCCGCCCTTGATCTTCAGCGGCGGGCTGACGATCAGCGCCCCCGTCGGCGGCAGCTTGTCGAGGTTGGCCATGCATTGGAGGCCGAAGCGGCCCTTGCCGTGCATGAAGAAATGCGCGGGGTACGGCGGCGTGAAGCCATGCGCCTGGCCGGCATCGGTGCCGATGGTCTCAACGCCGAAGCCGATCACGTCGCGCTCCTCGACGAGGAACTTCACCGCATCCGGGTCCGGCCCCGGGGTGTGGGCGCCATCTTCCTTCACGTTGGCGTAGGCGGCGCCCGAGCGCTTGGACCAGTCAGTGCGCAGGAACACCCAGTTCCCCGCCGGGATTTTGCCGTGCTTGGCCTCCCACGCCTTGATCACCTCGACGGTGAGGATGAAATCCGGGTTCTCGGCCGACTGCACCGAGCAGTCGATCACGCAGGCCGGGGCGATGAAGTTCTGCGCGTCGATGGTGTCGGTGGTGTTGTTCGGCAGGTCCTTGCCGGAAACCCAGTGGATCGGCGCGTCGAAATGGGTGCCGGTGTGCTCGCCGCAGGAGAAGTTGTTCCAATACCAGGCCGGCCCGCGATCGTCGTAGCGCGAGATTTCCTCAAGGCGGAACGGCGCGCATTGGCCGAACATCGGCGGCAGGGCGATGGTGGGGAATTCGGGCGAGAGGGTCTGGGTGAGGTCGATTACTTTGATCTTCCCGGCCAGCAGGTCAGCGGCGAAGGCGGCGAGTGAGCTCATGTTGGTCTCCCTGGAGTGTGATCGGCGGAGGCGGAATCGCCGGAGCCGTGAATCATACGACGAAACAAGGTTAGCCCGCGCGCTCGCGGGCCAGCGTTGCCGGATTGTCGCGCCAACGGCGCATCACGTCCATGGCGATATCGCCGACGGCGATCTCTTCCAGCCCCTCGCGCAAGCCGCGCAGGATGGCAGCAGCGAGGGCGCTGGGCGTCACCTTGGGCGGCGGGATCGCCTGGTGCCATTCATCCTCAAGCGGGCCGACGAAAGCGGTCAGCACGCGGATCGGCGCGAGTGCGGTGCGCAGGCTCTGCGACAGCGACAGTCCGGCGGCCTGGGCGGCGCCGGTGAGGGCGAAGCTGGGGTCGGGGGCCAGTGCGTCGATGCCGTGAATGTTCACCCAGGCGCAGGCGCCGTACGGCCCATCGGCGGCGCGGGCCCTGAGCGTGGGGCCGAGCGCCTGGGCGAGGCGCAGCGGGCCGAAATAGGCCGCCTCCATTTCCTCCCGCGCGCTCACGAGGTCCCGCCGGTCGAGCGGGCCGCCGGGACGGATGTGCAGCGCGGTGTTGACCACGATATCGATCCGTCCGCCGAATTCGGCCGCGAGTTCGCCGACGCTGGTGGCGTCCGTGAGGTCGAGCGGGACAGCATCGCCGGGCAGAGTGTCCTGGCCCTTGAACGGCTTCCAAGCGTCGGCGATGCCGAGGAACACCTGGGCAGCGCCGGCCGCCAGCAAGCTGCGCGCGGCCTCCTGGCCGAGAGCGGAGCGCCCGTCAGTGATGAGGATGCGCCGGCCGCGCGGGTCGCAGGTCATCTCACGGATCATCGGGTCATCCATCATGTTCGCCGTATCGCGCTCCGGCAGCGCCAGCAGCACGCCCTGGCCGGAGCGATCGAGCATCAGCCGCATCCGAGCTCGGCCCGCTGGCGTCACATCGGGGTGGACATGCGCCACCGCGCTGGGCCCGCAATCGAGCGCCACCAGCCCGGTGCGCCAGGGGGTGCGCACGCGGAAATAGGTGTCGCCGCTGAGATGCACCGTGGTTTCGCCGAGCAGGGTGGCGCCGGTGGCGACGTCCCGCCAGGGCAGGTCGGTGCCGAGGCACTCATGGCACACGTCGCGCGGCGGATATTGTGTGGCACCGCAGGCGACACAGACTTGCAGCGTGAAGCGGCCCTGCGCGGCCATGGCGGCGAGGCCGAGGGCGGCACGGCTGCGGCCGCCCTGCGGCATCAGCGCCTGGCGCGGCAGGGCAAGCGGATCGGCCTTGCGGCGCGGGGGGAGGGGCGGGTTCATGCGGCTTGCAGGATCGCGGCGCCCGAGCACAGGCCGCGGTCGTAGTTGATCATGCCGAAGCCCGAAACCAGGGCGGTGCGCGCATTGGCCACCTGCGGGCCGAGCGGCGTGCCGGTAATCTGCCGCAGCGCCTCGGTCATCCCGAGATAGCCGCCGGCCGCACCGGCCTGGCCGACGGAGAGCTGGCCGCCACTGGTGTTGTGCGGGAAGTCGCCGGCCAGCGTGAGGTCATGGCTGCGCACGAACTCCGGCCCCTCGCCCTTGGCGCAAAAGCCGAGATCCTCGAACTGCATCATCACGATCACCGGGTAGTCATCATAGGTCTGGAGGAGATCGATGCCAGCGGGCGTGGTGCCCGCCATGGCGTAGAGCTCCGGCATGTCCTGCGCCCAGCCGCCGCGCAGCTGGATCGGGTCTTCCGGGAAGGCATTGTGGCGCTCGATGGTGGAGAGCACGCGGGCCGTCTTGAGGCCGAGTGAGGCGGCAGTGTCGTCCCGCATCACCAGGAAGGCCTCGGCCCCGGCGCAGGGCATCACGCAGTCGAACAGCGCGACGGGGGAGGAGACCATGCGGGCGGCGAGATACTCCTCCATGGTGAGTTTCCGCTTCATCAAGGCGTGCGGGAAGCCGAGCGCGTTCTGCCGCTGGGCGACGCAGATGCGGGCGAAATCCTCCCGCGTGGCCCCGAAGCGGCGCATATAGGCGTCGGTGAGGATGGCGAAGCTGCCATTCGGCCCGGCCGCGCCGTAGGGGTAGGTGGCATCGGCGGCGAAGCGGCTGAACCCGGCGACCAGCGCGCGGAAACTATCCGGCCCGTTGGTATCCCCTGCGACGCAGGCGACGATCTCGGCATCCCCCGCCTGCACGGCCCGGGCGGCACGGCGCAGCGCCACCACCCCCGTCGCGCCGCCCATCGGGATATGATCGAGCCAGCGCGGCGACATGCCGAGATGCTGGGTGAGGCCGACGGCGGTATCCGGGCCGAGGGTGAAGCTCGAGACGCAGAGCCCGTCGATATCGCGCTTGCGAATGCCGGCGCGGCGGATTGTCTCGGCGAGCGCCCGGCCGATCCACCAATGCGCGGTCTGGATCGAGTAGCGCTCATAGGGGATGGTGACGGGAACTGCCGCCACCACCCCGTCATAGGCGGCGCGCCGGCTCACGCGCGCTTCTTCAGGCCGCGCGTGTCGATGGTGCCGGGCGCCGTTTGCAGGGAGAGGGCGAGCTCCTTCAGCACGCCGCGCTGCACCTTGTTGGTGGCGGTCAGCGGCAGGGCGTCGAGGAAGGCGACGTAGCCGGGCGCCTTGTAATAGGCGAGCCGGGTAAGGCACCAGGCGGTGATCTCGGCGGAAAGTGCAGCGCCATCCGCCACCTTCGCCTGCGGCACGATGCAGGCCAGCACCTCGTCGCCCCGGAGCGCATCGGGCACCGCGGCCACCGCCACCGCCTTCACGGCCGGGTGTTGCAACAGCACGCCCTCGACCTCGACGGCCGAGATGTTTTCGCCGCTGCGGCGGATGACGTTCTTCTTACGGTCGATGAACACCATGTCGCCGTCAGTGTTGCGGCTGACGATGTCGCCGGTGTGGAACCAGCCGCCCGCCCAGGCCGCCTCGGTGGCGGCGGGGTCCTTGAGGTATTCGGTGAAGAACCCGTAGCGCGGATCGGGCCCGGCATGGCGCACGAGGAGTTCGCCCGGCACATTCGGCGCGACATCGGCGCCGGCATCATCCACGATACGCGCCTCCATGAAACGCTCCACGCGGCCGAAGCAGGATTGCCCGATCACCCGGGGTTCGAGATGGGCGGAGATCACCGCGCCGGCCCCGGTCTCGCTCATCGCCCAGGCATCGATCAGCGGAATGCCGAAGCGGGCCTCGGCCTCGGCATGCATGCGGCGATCGGGCCCCGGGCAAAAGGCGAAACGCACCTGATGCGCCCGTTCGGCCGGGCTCGGCGGCAGTTTCATCAGGATGGCCGGCATCACGCCGAGGCAATGCACAATGGTGGCGCGGGCCCGTACCACGCTGTCCCACCAGGTGCTGGGATGGAAGCGGTCGAGCGGGATGAGGCAGCCGCCTGACAGCATCATCGACATCGTCGAGGTCGCCATGGCGTTCATATGGAAGAAGGGCAGGGGGGTGAGCATGCGGTCCTCGCCCGGACGCAACGTGCAGGCGCCGCCCATGCGGCCATACCAGCGGCCGCATTCGAGGAACCAAGTCTGCGACATCACGCAGCCCTTGGGCAGCCCGGTGGTGCCCGAGGTATAGAGCAGCGCCGCCTCCGCCGCCGGGTTCTCCGATGGTGGCCTTCCCGGCACCGCGGCGTGGGGCGGGGCGTCGTCCGGCCCGATCACCGGCAGGCCCGGGGCGGCGCGGCGCAGATCGTCCTGGCGGCGCGCGATGGCCACGGCCAGCACCACCTCGCTATGGGCCAGCAGATATTCGAGCTCATTGGCGCGCAGATCAGGGTTCACCGGCACGATCGAGGCGCCGACGGCGTTGAGCGCGAACCAGTGCAGGAAGAATGCCGGCCGGTTCTCCAGCAGCAGCGCCACGCGGTGTCCGCCGCCATAGCCGGAAGCGCGATAGCGCGCGGCGAGTGACTCCACGCGCGCCGACATCTCGGCATAAGTGAGGACCTCCGGCGCGATGCCATAGGCGGCGGCCGTCTCAGGCTGGATGTCGAGGAAGGGCCGGTCGCCCCAGCGCGCGGCGATTTGCAGGAAGGCGGCGTGAACGGTGGTGTCGGTCATGGATGGATCGCTCATCACATGAACAACTGGATGTTGCCGAAGGCGCTGTCGCAGTTCACCAGGTCCACCCGTTTCAGTTTGATCTTAAGCCGTCCGTCGATGAGCACCAGCGAATGGCGGCTCCACCCGGCATAGAGCGTCTGCTCGTCGAGCCGGGTTTCGACGTAATGGAACGCCGCCCAGGTGGCGTATTCCCCCGTCGCGTCGTCCCGCGCCTCCACCAGCGGCGCCTGCATCAGGTGATGGCAGCGGCTTTTCGGCTTCTGGCTGTAGGTCTTGGCGCCCTTGAGCCGCTCGACGCGGATGCGCAGCAGCAGCTTATCGTCATAGAACAGGGAATTATGCAGGATCGGGTCGGTCTGGCCCATTTCCAGCGGCATCCAGTAGCGGCCGTCCTCGGCGAACAGGTCGAGCCATTCCTCGAAGCGCTGCTCGTCGATCAGGCGGGCCTCGTGCAGCACGAAGCCAATAAGGTCCTGATCGGTGATCATGCGACCACCCGTTCGGCCATGAACTTCTTCCAGGCGCGCAGCTGATTGCGCATTTGGCGTTCCGTGGTTCCGTTGGTCACCGCAGTGTCCTCGGGGGTTTCGCCCGGATCGTAGTTGCGCTGGGTGTTGATCCAGACATTGCCGTCGGCGTGCAGCGCGTCCTGCGCGCGTTCGTACATTTCGAGGTCGTCATGCCCCACCGGGGAGGTCGGCGCGTTGATGAGGCGCGAATACATCAGCGTGCGTTCCAGCAGCTTGTCGGGCGCGCCGACGAGGCGGAAGGTCCAGCTTTCCACCATCGTTTTATCAGCGGCGATCGGCTTGAAAATGCGCAGCGCCTGGATTGGGCCCTTCATCGTCATGTTGGGGAAATAGGCGGTGTTGTGGCGGTTGGTATCGAGAATGCGCCGCGCCTTTTCCTCGCCGTGGGCGGCGACCATTTGCTCGTAATAGCCGGGGATGGCCGAGTAGTCGGAATGGATGGAGTGAGAGACGCCGGTATGGCCGTGCCCGTTCGGCCAGACCTGCACGCCCATGCTGTCGAACGCCTGGTAGGAGGACATGAAGGGCGCGTAGATCTCCACCGCCGGATGCTTCGGCGTACCGGGGGGCATGGTGTTCCACACCGCCACCGCGGTGCCGGCCGAGCTTTCATGGGCGACCATGGGGTGGCAGGTGTCGGTAAGGTTCTCCATCAGCATCTTGTAGTTGCAGTGATGGAGATAGCGCAGCACGCCGCCGGCCACTTCCAGCCTCCCCACCGGCGAGCGGTCCACCATGTTGTCGAGGCTGGAGAGGCTGTCGCCGAAGAAGTCCTCGAAGCCGATGCCCTCGGCGGCAAGGCGGGCGAAGACGAAATCGCGGTAGACGTGCACGGCCGCCACGGGCGTCATGCCCTTGGCGGCTTCGGAGCCCTTGAACTCGGTCCGGGCATAGGCCTCGGGCATCGGGATGGCGGCGATGCTGCCGTCGAGCCGGAAACTCCAGGCGTGGTAGGGGCAGCGGAAGAAGCGGCCGGCATTGCCGCAGAGCTCGTTGGCCACCCGCGTGCCCTTATGCGGGCAGCGGTTGTAGAGCACGGAAATCCCGCCATCGCCGCGCCGCACCATCACCACGGGCGTGACGCCGGTGGTGGTGGTGATGAAGTCGCCCATCGCCGGGATCTGGCTGGCATGGCCGACATAGACCCAGGCATTGCCGAAGACGTGCTTCATCTCGAGGTCGAACACCTCGGGCGAGGTGTAGATGTCCCGATGCACTTCGGTTTCGCGGATCAGCGCGCGGGCGGATGGGATGTCGTATGGCATCGCGTGGCTCACAGGGTGGCGATGGTGCGCAGTGCGCCGTCGAGCAGCATGCCGTCCTCGTCGGCGAGGGCGGCATCGCGCAGGCGGCGGATCCAGTCGGCGGCATCGGCGCGGCCGTCGAGCAGGGCGACGGCGCCGATTACGCGGTCGAACTTCGAGGCGCCGCGGGCGTGGGTGTCGCTGTAGCCCTTCACCAGGCGGCGGCATTTGAGGATTTCGACGGCGAGGCGATCATCGCGCGGGGCTGTCGCGGCGGTGAGATCGAGCCAGGCCTGCACATGCGCCATTTCGCGGGAATGGCGCAGCAGGCGGCGCCGCCACGGTTTCAGACCGGCGAACAGATACAGCGGCAGGAAGCCGCTGAGTGCGGTGGTGCGCACCCGCCTGCCGCGCGCGAAAATGCGCTCCAGCAGGCCGCGCAAGAGGGCCGAGTTCTCCACGAAACGGCCGAGCCCGGCCGGCATGGTGGCGCAGATTTCCTGCACGCGGGGGTGCATGAACTCGGTGGTGTCCACCACCTGATCCTCGCGCGCCTGAATTTCCGTGCGCACCCGTTCGAACCGGCTGCCGCGGGTTTTGAGATCGGCGACGCGGATCACGTCGTCATAGGAGAGCGCCACCGCGATCTGCCGCGCCGCCTCGATGGTGAGGGTGTGATCGGGGGCGTGATCGAGGGCGGCGAGCAGGGCCACACGGTCGAGATACTCATGCGCGTAGGCGACGTCCTGGTAGTCCACCATGCGGCGCAATCCGGCGCGCAGCATGTCGTGCGCGGCAGGGGGGAAATCGGCGAGGCGGGCGAGGGCGCGGGCCAGTTCCGCCCGTTCGCGCGGGTTGCCGCCTATCACCTCGGCGGGCACCAGCGGCACCACGGGCTCCGGCGGGGGAGGGGTCTGCACCGTCGCGAACCCGGCGCCGAAGGCACGCAGGCTACCATCCACGCCGACGCCGGCGGATTTGATGGTGGCCTCGAAATCCGCCCGTTCGAAGGGCAGCGCCCCGCTGCCGGCGAGCGCACCGAACAAGGCGGCGGAAATCACGCTGCCGGTTTTCTCCGCCATCGCCTGCATGTCCGCATGCACGAAGCGTCGCGCGGTGGCCTCGGCGGTGGCGAGCACGGCGGCGCTGTCGGCGCGCCCGTCGCCCGGGTTCGCCTTTTCGGTGACGGCGAGGCTGCGATGGGAGGAGGCGATCAGCGTGGTCTTGTCGGGCGAGACCAGGCCGCGCTGGATCGCGCGCCCGGCCTCCATCAACTCGGCCGAGATCACCACGTCCACATCACCGGGCACCGGCATCAGCGAGAGCACCGGGCGGGAATTGCGCTGCTGGGGGCGGATCAGTTCGAGATAGTAGATCGTGGCGCCGGTGCGCTGCGCCACCCCTGGCACCGAGGTGGTCTGCGCCACCCAGCCGCCGGCCTCCGCCATGGCGACGATCCAGTCCGCCAGCACGCCGCCACCCTGGCCGCCCATGGCGGTGATGGCGATGGTGATGGGCCGGTCGATCCCGGCGACTTCCGCGTCCATGCTCAGGCCAGCGCCAGCCGGTTGGCATCGCGCCGGCGTTGCAGCCAGCCGATCACCGCCGTACGAATCCCGGAAACGAAGCGGTCCCACAAGCTCGGGTTGTGCACGATATCGGCGCGGTAGAAGGAGGGGCACAGCACCGCGGCCTCCGACACTTCGCCGCAATTGCCGCAGCCGACGCAGGAATTATCGATCGCCGCCACCGGGTCCTCCTTGAGGGGGTCGCCGGAATCCTTCACCGACAGCGAGGGGCAGCCGGAGAGGCGGATGCAGGCGTGGTCGCCGGTGCAGATATCCTCATCGACGCCGAAGCGCGGCTTCACCATCCGCTCGCCGCGCTTCACCGCCGCGTTGAACAGGGGCTTCTCGCGGCGCTGGCGGTTCAGCATGCACTCGGACGAGGCGATGATGATCTTCGGCCCCGCCTCCTCCGTGGTCAGCGCCTCGTGCAGAGTGTCGCGCATTTTCGCGACATCGTAGGTGCGGTCGATCCGCCGCACCCATTTGGCGCCGACGCCCTTCACGGCGTCCTCGATCGGGTGCTGGGTGGAGCGGGTGGCGTTGTCGGCGCGGGAGGAGAGAATGTCCTGCCCGCCGGTGGCGGCGGAGTAGTGGTTGTCCACCAGCACCACCACGCCATCGTGCTTGTTGAAGACGGCGTTGCCGACGCCGTTCAGCAACCCGTTATGCCAGAACCCGCCATCGCCCATCACGGAGATGGAGCGCTTCTTGGCCTTCACCTGGAAGGCGGCGGCGGAGGAGGCGCCGAGCCCGTAGCCCATGGTGGTGGTGCCGAGGTTGAAAGGCGGGTTGATGGAGAAAAGGTGGCAGCCGATATCGGCGGCGATGTGGTGGGGGCCAAGCTCCTTCTGCACCAGCGTCATCGCCGAGAAGATCGGCCGCTCCGGGCAGCCGGTGCAGAAGCTCGGCGGCCGCGGCGGCACCACCGGGGCGAGTGCCTGCACCGTCTCGCTCGCCAGCAGCGGGCGGGCATCGGGCGGCGGCGTCATCTCATCGAGCAGCGCCGGCATGGCGGCGGCGATGAAGCCGCGGATGCCGTCGATCAGCACGGTCGCGGTATATTCACCGGCCATCGGCAGCGCGCCCTTGCCGTGGATGCGCGCCTGCACATCGGCCCGGCGGAGGATGGTATTGAGCGCCTGCTCGATGAATTCCGGCTGGCCCTCCTCCACCACCAGCACGGCTTTCTTCGTCGCGCAGAAGGCCACGAGGTCCTCATCGACGAGGGGATAGGTGACGTTCAGCACATGCAGCGGCACGCGGGTGGCGCCCCAAACGTCGGCGAGCCCGAGCAGCTTCAGCGCCCGCATCACCCCGTTATACATGCCGCCCTGCATGATGATGCCGATCTCCGGGATATCGCCGGGCATGGTCTCGTTCAGCCCGCGCTCGCGGATGAACTTGAGGGCGGCCGGCAGGCGCTGACGGATCTTCTCCTGCTCATGCAGGAAGGAAGCCGGCGGCAGCACGATGCGCCCGGTATCGCGCCGCGGGTTCTCCAGCGCCTCCGCCAGAGTGAATTCGGGCTTCTTGTTGTCCTTGGCGATGAAGCTGCCATGCACGTGGCAGGCGCGGATGCGCACCTCCAGCATCACCGGGGTGTGGCTCACCTCCGACAGTTCGAAGGCCTGCTCGGTGAGGCTCACGATGGTCTCCAGATTGGGCCGTGGGTCGAGCAGCCACATCTGGGATTTCATGGCGAAGGCGTGGGTGCGCTCCTGCATGATGGAGGAGCCCTCGCCGTAATCCTCGCCGATGATGATCACCGCGCCGCCGGTCACGCCGCCGGATGCGAGGTTGGAGAGCGCGTCGCAGGCGACATTGGTCCCGGCGGTGGATTTCCAGGTCACGGCGCCGCGGATCGGATACATCACCGAGGCGGCCAGCGTGGAGGCGGCGGCGGCCTCGGAGGCGCTGCTTTCGAAATGCACGCCGAGGTCACCGAGGATGCCCTGCGCATCGGCCAGCACGTCCATCAGATGCGAGATCGGCGCGCCCTGATAGCCCGCGACGTAGCCGACGCCGGATTGCAGCAGCGCCTTGGTGACGGCGAGAATGCCCTCGCCGCGAAACTCCTCGCCGGCGCCGAGCTTGAGATCCTGCACCTCGCGCGCGAATGACCGCTCAGCCATGCGAACCCCCAAATCCCGTTGAAACCCTGGCGCATAGTTTCGGCCGAACCGCCGTCCCGGCGCAAGCGCATGATTTTAGCGGTTCCCCGCGGGCGATCCGGCCCCTAAACTCGCGTTGAACAATCCGCAAACAGGGGGCTCTCATGGCCGATATCTCGCGCCGACTGCTGCTTCAATCCGCTGCCGCCGGGAGCCTCGTCGCCCCGGCGCTCGCCGCCGAGCCTGACAGCGTGACCATCGGCTGGCCGAGCGACGTCACCTCCTGGGACCCCAATCAACGGTTCACGCCGGATGCGCAGAGCATCTTCAAGGCGATCTTCGACCAGCCGCTTGACCAGGATCCGTCGCTGAAGCTGGTGCCGAAGCTGATCACCAAATGGGAGATGGGGCCGGAGGCGAAGTCCCTCACGCTGGAATTTCGCGATGACGTCACCTTCCATGACGGCTCGAAATTCACCGCCGAGGATTTCGCCTGGAGCTTCCACGGCCGCATCAAGGCCGGCCACAAGGTCGATGTCGCACAGTCCATGCGCAAGGTGACGGGCATCGAGGTGCTCTCGCCCACCAAGGCGGTGATGCATTTCGACAGCCCGGCGCCGACCGTGCCGGCTTGGCTCGCCTTCCTCGGCTCCTTCGTGGTGCCTAAGGCCTACATGGAGAAGGTGGGCATGGAGGAATTCGCCCGCAAGCCGATCGGCACCGGGCCATACAAGCTGGTCGAGCACCAGATGAACGCGCGCATCGTGTTGGAGCGCAACGACGCCTATTGGGGCCCCAAGCCCAAGATGAAGCGCATCACCATCGAAATCATCAAGGACCCCTCGGCCCGCGTCGCCGCCGTGCAGTCCGGCCAGGTGGACATCACCCTCGCAGTGCCCGTCCGCGAGGTGACGCGCTTGAAGGCGATGCCCAATCTGGCCGCCGACCTCACGCCGGTCACCAAGGTGATCCTGCTGCAGGTGCGCAATGACGAGGGGTTCGCCGACCCCAATATCCGCCTCGCCGCCCATCATGCGATCGACAAGAAGGCGCTGAGCCAGGCCTTCTACGCCGGCGCCGCGGTGCCGCTCTCCATGCTCGGCGTGCCCGGCAGCCCCGGCTACATCGATGACTTCAAGTTCGACTTCAATCCCGAGCTGTCCAAGCAACTGCTCGCCAAATCCGGCTACTCCATGGAGAAGCCGGCGAAGATTCGCATGGCCAGCACCAACGGGCAGTTCCCGTCCGACTACGACATCGCGCGCGCCATCGTGCAGATGTGGAAGAAGGTCGGTATCGAGGCGGAGCTGGAGGTGATCGAATACGCCAAGTATTTCGAACTCAACCGCGGCAATAAACTGCCGGAAACCACGCTCTATACCTTCGACAACGCGACCGGCGACCCCGAGATCTACACCGGTTACCTGCTCAACCCGAAGCTGCCCTTCTCGCCGTGGAAGGACATGACGCTGGGGCAGAAGGTGATCGACCAGTTCAACGTCGCCGACGAAAAAGCTCGCATCGCCGGCTGGCGGGCGATCGGCAAGGAGGCCACCGAAATGGGCGCCTCGATGCCGCTGCTGCAAAGCGTCATCACCGTGGTGCGCAAGAAGAACCTCACCGTCACCCCCTACGGCAATGGCTGGATCCTGCCCCAGGCGATGAGCTGGAGCTGA
>CAIPLM010000227.1 GCA_903865895.1 uncultured Rhodospirillales bacterium
CGGGTAAAGGTATCGGCAGCAGCGCCGATGGTCATGTCGCGCTGGGCGACTCCGATGATGATGCCGCCGATGACGTTGATGAAGACGATCAGCAAGCCGGCGACGGCGTCGCCGCGCACGAATTTGGAGGCGCCGTCCATGGCCCCGAAGAAGGTGCTTTCGTCTTCCAGTTCCTTGCGCCGTTCGCGCGCCTGGCCTTCGTTGATCAGGCCCGACGAGAGATCGGCGTCGATCGCCATCTGCTTGCCGGGCATGGCATCGAGGCTAAAGCGCGCCGCCACCTCGGCAATGCGGCCGGAGCCCTTGGTGATCACCATGAAATTCACCACCAGCAAGATGGCGAACAGGATCACCCCGATCATCACATCGCCGCCCATCAGCAACCCGCCGAAAGCCGCGACCACGTGGCCCGCGGCCAGGTGCCCCTCGCTGCCATGCGACAGGATCAGCCGGGTGGTGGCGACGTTGAGCGAGAGACGCAACAGGGTGGTGAGCAGCAGCAGCGTCGGGAAGCTGGTGAATTCCAAGGGCTTGCCAAGGAACATCGCGACCATCAGCACCAGCACCGAGGAGGTGATCGACAGCGCCAGCCCCACATCGAGCACGAAGCGCGGCAGCGGCAGCACGAGGATCGAGAGCAGCACGATGACGCCGATCGCAAGCCCGACATCACGCGCCGGCACGTAGCGCTGCAACCGGTCGAACACCGGTTGCAGGCTGGCGCTTAACGCCGCGACCTGCGCGTTCACCCGGCCACCCCGGCCAGCGGCGGCGGCACGGCGATGCCGCTGCTGGTGTAGTCACGCAGCTTATTGCGCAGCGCACGGATGGAAATGCCGAGCATCACAGCGGCATGCGTGCGATTGCCGTTGGTGTGCGACAGGGTGTGCAGGATCAGGTCCCGCTCGACATCCTCGATGCGCCGGCCGACGAAAGCCTCGCCCTCCGCGGCCGGCAGCGGCGCCGGGCCGGCTTCGTCGAGATCGAGCGCCTCGGGGCCGATGTCATGGCCCTCCGCGAGTAACACCGCGCGGTGCATCGTGTTCTCAAGCTCCCGCACATTGCCGGGCCAGCGATGCCGGGCGAGGCGGGCGAGGCAGGCGGCGGAGAGTTTGCGCTGCGGGATGCCGTTGAGGCGGGCAAAATGCTCGGCAAAATGCTCGGCGAGCCGCGGAATATCGGCCGGCCGCTCGGCCAGCGAGGGCAGGCGCAGGCTGACGACGTTGAGGCGGAAATACAGGTCCTCGCGAAACCGCCCGGCGGCGATCTCGGCCGCCATGTTGCGGTTGGAGGTGGCGATGATCCGCACATTCACCGTCACCGGCCGCCCACCGCCCAGCCGGTCGATCTCGCGCTCCTGGATGGCGCGCAGCAGCTTGGCCTGGATGCGCACATCCATTTCGCTGATTTCATCGAGCAGCAGCGTGCCGCCCTCCGCCATCTCGAACTTGCCGAGCCGCCGCGCCACCGCGCCGCTGAAGGCGCCCTTCTCGTGGCCGAACAGCTCGCTCTCCAACATCGTGTCAGGGATCGCCGCGCAGTTAACGCCGACGAAGGGCCCGTCGGCGCGCCGCGAGGAAGTGTGGATGAAGCGGGCGATCACCTCCTTGCCGGTGCCGGAGGCGCCGGTCAGCAGCACGGAGGCGTCGGTGCGGGCGATCTGCTCGGCGCGACGAATGGCAGCGAGCATCGCCGGATCGCGCGCGATCGGGGCGTGCCGGTCATGGCTCGCCTCGTGCAGAATGGCGGCGATCAGCAGCGGATCGGGCGGCAAGGGCAGGAATTCGCGGGCACCGGCGGCAATTGCCGCCACCGCCTCGTCGGCCTGGGCGTTCGTGCCGCAGGCGATGACGAAGATGTCGTGCCGCTGGGCGCGGATGAACGTCAGCAGATCGCGGATCGGCAGCGCCACGTCACAGAAAATCAGCTCGACATTGGCGCCCCGCGTGAGCGCGCGCATCGCCAGATCGACGGTCTCGGCATGGTCGAGCTGCGCCCCGGCCTCGCGGGCGAGGATGGAGGCCTCACCGAGCCGGCCTGACAGCGCGCCGACGATCATGATGCGCATGGCAGGGCCTAGAGGCTGCGGTCAGTCTTGACGATTTCCGTCATCGTCACGCCGAGGCGGTTGTCATCCACCATCACCACCTCGCCGCGCGCAACCAGGCGGTTATTGACGTAGATGTCGATCGCCTCGCCGAGCTTGCGGTCCAGTTCCACCACGGCGCCACGGCCGAGCTTCAGCAACTGATTGACCTGCATGGTCGCTTTGCCGAGCACGGCGCTGACGGTGACGGGAATGTCGTAGACAGCCTCGAGGTTGCGCGCGGTGCGATTGCCGGCGGGATCGCCGCCCTGGGGCTCGGAGAGGTCGGAAAGGCCGAGGGGTTCATCCATGGGTCATGGTCTCCAAGTAGCGGGCGTGTGAGGGCGCCTCACCCGCCGGCACAGGGCCGGGCGGTGTGAGACCGAATTGGGCGAGCGTGTCCTCCACCGCGGCCAGCCCCTCGGCGTGGCTGCGGCGCAGGCGGCCGGCGGACCAAGTAACCACCAGCTCGGGTTCATCGGATGCGGCGGCATGAAGATCGATGCGCTCGCGGCTGGCGAGCGGCAGGGCGCCAATGGCGGCGCTGATCGCGCCAATGGAATCGGGTGTTGCAGCGATGGAGATCGCGGGCTCGCTGGCCAGCGAAGGCAGCACGGCGGCAACGATGGCGCGCGCCTCGGCGGCGCCAAGGTGGGCGAGGCTGGCCGGTAGGGCCGACATCAGCGCCGCGATCACCAGTCCGGCCAACGCCTCGGCCTCCCGCGCCGCTGCTTCGCGCGCCGTATCGGCACTGCGCTCCAGCGCATCCTCAAGCGCGAGGGAAAGCCCCTCGGCGGTCTGCGCGATTTCCGCCGCGCGCTCCCGGCGGCCTTGGGCGATGCCGGCATCGAAACTGGCGGACGGGCATGCCGCCGCCCGCCCCTCCGCCGCGCAACGCGGGCAGGGGCAGAAAGGTGCGGCCGGCCGCGCCGGTGGCGGTGCGGGCGCCGCGTCGAAATCCTCAACCATCAGGCGGCGGCCGGCAGTGGCGAAGGCGTTCAATACACCATCTCCTCATCCTTCCCTTCGCCGATCTCGATCTGGCCCTGTGCAGCGAGTTCCTTGGCCTGCGCCACGATGGCGGCCTGGGCATCGTCCACGTCGCGCAGCTTGACCGCGCCGAGGGATTCGATGTCGTCGCGCAGCATCTTGCCGGCGCGCTCGGAGAGGTTGGTGAAGAACATCTCGCGCAGCTTCTCGGAAGCACCCTTGAGCGCCAGCGGCAGCTTCTCCTTGTCGACCGAGCGCAGCAGAACCTGCACCGCCATCGGGGTAAGGCGCTGCAGATCGTCGAAGGTGAACATCAGCGACTTGATCTTCTCCGCCGACTCCCGGTTGCGCTCCTCTAGCGCGCCGATGAAGCGGCCCTCGGCCTGGCGGTCGAGGTTGTTGAAGATGTCGGCGATCATCTCATGGGCGTCACGCCGCGTACTGCGCGAGAGGTTGGACATGAACTCCGCCCGCAGCGTGCGCTCCACCCCGTCCAGCACGTCCCGCTGGATGCTCTCCATGCGCAGCATGCGCATGACGACCTCCATCGCGAAGCCGTCCGGCAACAGGGAGAGCACGCGGGCAGCATGTTCGGCGCGCACCTTGGAGAGCACCACGGCAACGGTCTGCGGGTATTCGTTCTTGAGATAATTGGCGAGCACCACCTCGTTCACGTTGCCCAGCTTGTCCCACATGGTGCGCCCGGCGGGGCCGCGGATCTCCTCCATGATCTGCGCCACGCGCTCGCGCGGCAGCGTTTTCAGCAGGAGGCGTTCGGTATTCTCGAAACCGCCGACCAGGTTGCCGGCCGCGCCAAGATTTTCGGAGAACTCCACGCAGATGCGCTCCACCGTCTCGGCCTGCACCGGCCCGAGCTGCGCCATGGCGGCGGAGAGTTCCTTGATCTCGTCCTCATGCATGAGGCTGAACAATTGGGCGCAGCGCTCCTCGCCCAGCGCGAGCATCAGGATCGCCGCCTTGTGGGGGCCGGCCATGGAGCGGACATCATCACGAGGTGGCATCAGTTATGCTCCTGCCGCAGCCATGCGCGGACGATCGAGAGGGATTCCTCGGGGTGGCGCTCGACGAGCGCGGTGAGACGGCGGACAGAAGTGGCTTTGATGGCGCCCTCGACGTTTTGCAGGCTGTATTCCTCCTCGTCCCCCGCCCCCTCCTGGCCGGGGATCATCACCGCGCGTCCGGGGGCCACGAGCCGCGCCTCTCCCGGCTCGCCCGCCGCGATCGCCTCAAATGAGGCGCCGCCCGCCAGCGCGAGCGCCGTGCCATCCGCCGCGACGGGCGCCGTGGTCAGCCGCTTGACCATGGGGCGCAGGATGAACAGCAGCATCGCCAGCACCACGAAGGCGGGGATCGCGGTGCGCAGCAGGCTCATCGCATCGTCCCTGGCGATGGGCAGGCCGAGCAGCCGGGCGGGCTCGAGGGGGGTAGGCTCCTCGCGCACCGCGAAACGCATGTTGACGATTTCGAGCTGGTCACCACGCTTGGCATCGAAGCCCACCGCGGTCTTGGCCAGGCGCGCCATCTGCTCCAGCTCCTCCGCCGTGCGAGCCCGCCAGACGATCTCGCCATTCGGCCCCTTCTCGTCCGCGCCATCGACCAGGATGGCGATGCTGAGGCGGCGGATCTGCGCCTGATCGCGCACCAGGCTGCGCACGGTCTTGCTGATTTCGTAGTTGGTGGTCTCGTCCTGGCGCTGCTCCTGGCTGCCATTGCCGCCCTGGCCGGCATCGGCATTAGGCAAGTTGTTCTGCACCGAGACGGAGGAAGACGAGGCCTCGGAGGTGCGGCTGCTGGTATTCCCGGTCTGCGAGCTGCGCACCACCTGGCCGTCCGGGTCATATTGCTCGCGGGTCTCGCTGATGCGGTCGAGATCGAGATCGACCGTCGCCTCCGCCCGCACCCGCCCGGGACCGGTACCGCGCTCCAGCATCTCCTCCACGGAGCGGGCCAGCCGAACCTCCATAGCCCGCTGCAGCTCCTCGGCATGCTCCTGCGCCCGCCCCGCCCCGGCATTGCCGGAGCGCGACAGCAGGTTGCCGCGCTGATCGGCGATGGTGATGTTCTCCACCTTGAGGCCCGGCACCGCGGTCGCCACCAGATGGGCGATCGCCTGCACGCTCTCGCGGTCCAGCCCGGCGCTACCGGTAGTGACCAGCACCGAGGCTTGCGCCACCGGCGTCTGCCGCTCGAAAGGCTCGCGGCGGGGTAGCACGATATGCACGCGGGCGTTGCGCACCCCGTTGATCGCCCGGATGGTCCGCGTCAGCTCGCCCTCCAGCGCGCGCAACTGGTTCATCCGCTGCTCGAACTGGGTGGTGGCGATGCCATTGCCGCGATCAATAATCTCGTATCCCACCACCCCGCCGGAGGGCAGCGACTCACGCGCCAGGATCAGTCGCGCCCGGGCTACCCGGTCAGCAGTCACGAAGATCTGCCGCCCGCCGGAGCGCAGTTGGTAGGGAATCTGCTGCTTGTCGAGATGCTCGGCGATGGTGGCCGATTCAGAGAGATCAAGCTCACCGTAGAGCAACGTCATCGGCTCGCCGCCGGACATCGTGGTCAGCGTCAGCAGCGCCACCACCGTCATCGCCGCGGCCACCACCAGGCCGAGCAACCGCGCCGTGCCGAGCGACTTCAGCCCATCGATCACGCCGTTCACCGCGCCCGTCCCCACCGGGAAGGCGAGCGATCCATCGCCTGCAAATCGGAGTGTGCCGCGCTCGACACCATTGCTGACCTCGTACCCGCGGCGATTTTGCCGCTGCGGCGCAAGGTGGCGTCAGAGGGCTAAGGAAGTATGAACGCCCCGGCATAACCTGCCGGTTTCCTCCCCCTCACGCCACGCGCGGTATGGCGCATGGCACAGCCCGCTCCTGCGGGTTCCCCGCCACGCCAAACCTCCATCGGGGGCTGGGGCAAGGAGGTGCGGAGGGCCGTGGGGCCGCCATCGATCGGCAGCGCCGCCCCTTCGGTGCGCGTGCCAGCGGCGTTGATGTCGAGCGAATAGGGGCGAACGCCTGCGGGAATCGGCGTCAGGTCGGCGGTCATTTTGGTGCGGTCGACACGCGGGACGGAGACCACACCGCCAGGCGGGCTGCTGACCAGGGCGGCCTTGCCGCCGCGGGTGAAAGCCAGGCCGCTGAGCGCCAATTGCGCCGTGCCGGTGGTGATTTTCGCGCTGACCGGCACTTGCCGTCCGATCAGCGTGAGCACCGAAATCGTGCCCGCCATGCGGTTGGCCGCCTGGGCGAGTGTGCCGCCGGGCGCGACATCGATCGAGGTGACGCCGGCGCCGCTGGTGAGGCTCTGGTTGATGCGCAGGGGCGAGGCCGTGACCGGTACCCGGTCACCATTGGCGATGCCGCCTAACCCCGCCGGGGATCAGTTGAGTTCCGCTCCTCCCGATCCACCCCGCCATAGGGTCAGCGTGCTTGACGGCATGGCCGGATCGGTTCGGGCGGCCGCGATTTCACGGGTCAGCTTTTGGCGCATGGCATCGGCAAAGCCCGAGAAATCCTGGCATTGCACGGCGAAGGCGCCGGGGCCTCCGATCACCTCGCGCCGGTAGCTATCCACCAGATCGGGCTCCTCGTGCAGTACGCAGAGCCCGTTGATGGTGACACCGGCGCCGATCAGCAGGTCCCGCACCGGCTCGGGGTCGATGCCAGCGTTGCTGCGGCCGTCGCCGACGAAATCGACCACGATGCGGCGCGCTTCGGTGGGGGCGCCGGCAAGCAGAGCGAGACAGGCCCGCAGCGCCTCGCCGATCGCGGTAGTGCCCGGAGGGAGTACGCGGGGCACGTCCTCAACCGCACGGGCGAAGGCCTCGAGTTCGGTGGGGCTGGCGATGCGGGTCCATTCCACCATCACCTCCTGCGCGGCCGGGCCGGACCACAGCAGCAACGCCGCGAGCGTGGCCCCGAAGGCGCCGCCGGTGAGGCCGGAGGCGACGTCAGGGTCACGCAAGGCGGCGGCACAGCCGGTGGTCATCAGCACGAACTCGTTGAGGTTGACGCTCGCCGAACAGTCGAAGGCGAGGATCAGCGCGAGGTCGACCGGCTCCAGGGCTTCAGCCCATCACCTGCACGGAGGCGGGGGTGATCTCGAAGATCAGGCGCACTTCGGCGGCGGAGCGATAGGGATACGCGTCGAGCCCGAGATACTTCTTGGCCAGCGAATCGATATGCGCGTCGCCACCTTCCTCGGTCACCTTGGTCACGGTGCCGCGGATCTGGATGTAGCGGTAGCCGTTGGCGGGATCGACGATGGAGAGCGCGACCTTGGCGCCTTCCGCCATGTTGCGGGACTTCACGCGGCCCTTGGCGGAATTCACCCGGATCAGCCCGTCCGTATAGTCGAACCAAATCGGCGTCACCTGCGGGCTGCCATCCTTCATGATGGTGGCGAGATGGGCGAGCGGCGCCTTGGTGGTGACGAGGTCGAGATAGGCTTCGGGAACGGCTGCCATGGGGGAACTCCTGATTGGATTACGTCTCGCAAAACATGCGCCGGCGATCGGCTCGCCGGCAATGTGATCCTACTTGCCGAACAGCTGGCCCGGCGGGGGCGCCTTCCGCGTGTAGTCCATCACCGTATAGCCGCCGCCCTGGTAGCGTTCCTGGACGGGGTTGTCGCTCACCTTGCCCGCCATTTGCGCGGCGAAGGGGTCGGCGCTGTCTTGCGGGAGCCAGCCGATTTTGGCGCGGGCGTCACCGCGCCAGTAGGTGCGGCTATTGGCGGAGGCGCCCCAGATGACGCAGCTTTCGGTCTTCTCGGCCAGGGTCGCGGCGGCGCAGAGGCGGGTGAGGTCATCGTAGCTCAGCCAGGTCGAGAGCATGCGGGCGTCGATCGGCTCGGGGAAGGAGGAGCCGATGCGGACGTTGACGTTCTCCACCCCGTGCTTGAACCAGTACATCCGGCCCATCAGTTCGCCATAGGCCTTGGACAGGCCGTAATAGCCATCCGGCATGAACTGGCAGTCGTCATCGAGCGGCGTGCCGCGCTCGTGGAAGCCGATGGAGTGGTTGGAGGAGGCGAAGAGCACGCGGGCGCCCTCGCGGCGGGCCGCCTCGTAGATGTGATAGAGGCCGCGGATATTGGGGCCTAGCACGTCCTCGAAGGGGTGCTCGGTGGAGACGCCGCCGAAATGCAGGATCATGCCGCAGCCGGTGGCGAGGCGCAGAATGGTCACCCCGTCATTGAGGTCGGCCTTGGTGAAGCTGGCGCCGGGGGGGAGCGGATCCGGGAAGGGGACGATGTCGGTCAGCACCAGCGTCCAGCCCATGGCGGCGAGGGACTTGGCGAGGTGGCGGCCGAGATTGCCGGACGCGCCGGTGAGCAGGACGGGTTTGGCGGGAATTTCGGTCATCACATCGCTCCTTTAGTAGCCCATCGCCGCGCCGGAGGGGCGGCGGTCATCATTGGCGCCGTAGAACAGGCCGGGCCGCATCATCCCCGCACTCGCGCCATCGCCACCGGACTCGCGGAAATTGCGCTGGGTGGGCGTGGCCGGGCCGATGGCGATCAGTTCGGCCGAGCCCCAGGGGCGCAGTGTCACTGTCTTGTGGCCGCGGCCGCGCAGCAGCGCCTCGGTATCGGGGGACAGCGCGTCCGGCTCAAGCTGGATCACGTCGGGCTGCCACTGGTGGTGGAAGCGCGGCGCGTTGACCGCCTCGCGCGGCTCCATGCCGTGGTCGATCATGTTGAGGATGCTGTGCAGCACGATGGTGATGATGCGCGAGCCGCCGGGGGAACCGGTGACCAGGAAGACCCTGCCGTCCTTCATCACGATGGTCGGCGCCATCGAGGAGAGCGGGCGCTTGCCCGGGGCGATGGCGTTGGCCGCGCCCTGCACCAGGCCGTAGAGATTGGCGGCGCCGGCGCGGATGGTGAAATCATCCATCTCGTTGTTGATGAGGAAGCCGGTGCCGGGCGCCATCGCCAGCGCTCCGAAGGCGCCGTTGATGGTGTAGGTGACGGCGACCGCGTTGCCGGCTTTGTCGGCCACCGAGTAATGCGTGGTCTCGGTCTTCTCGTGTGGCTCCACCCCCGGCGCGAGCGTGGTGGAGGGCGTGGCGGCGTCGCCGATGCGGGCGCGGATCGCCGCCGCGTACTCCTTGGAGAGCAGGCGCTCCAGCGGGTTCTTCACGAAAGCGGGGTCACCGAGATAGGTGTTGCGATCGAGATAAGCGTGCCGCATGGCCTCGACGGTGAGGTGCACGGATTGCGCCGAGCGCACGCCCATGCCCTTGATATCGTAGCCTTCGAGGATGTTGAGGATTTCGCACAGCGCCGTGCCGCCGGAGGAGGGCGGCGGGGCTGAGAGCACGGTGTAGCCCCGGTAGGTGCAGGAGACCGGCGCCCGCTCGGCGACGCGATAGGCCGCGAAATCCGCCGCGGTGATAATACCGCCGCCGGCGCGCGCGGCCGCTTCCACGGCGGCGGGGATGCGGCCCTGGTAGAAGCCGGCGGCGCCCTCGGCGGCGATCGCGGCGAGGGTGGCAGCGAGGTCGGGTTGGGTGAGGCGGTCGCCGGGTTGCAGGAGGCTGCCATCGGGCCGCAGGAACAGGGCGGCGAGCGCGGGATCGCGGCGGAAGGCGGTGGTGCGGAGTTCCAGGATGTTGGTATCGCCGCGGGTCAGCACGAAGCCGTCGCGGGCGAGGCGGATCGCGGGTTCCATCACCGCGTCGCGCGGCAGGGAGCCGTATTTGGTGCGGGCCAGTTCGAGCCCCGCCACCGTGCCGGGCACCCCCATGGCGCGCCAGCCGAACAGGCTCGCGCCGTCGAGCGGCTTGCCGTTGGCATCGAGATACATGTCGCGATGGGCGGCCGCCGGCGCGGTTTCGCGGAAATCGAGGAAGATGTCCCGCCCATCGGCGAGATGCAGGGTCATGAAACCGCCGCCGCCGATATTGCCGCAGCAGGGGTTCACCACCGCCAGCGCGTAGCCCATGGCCACCGCGGCATCCACCGCGTTGCCGCCGCGCTTCAGCATCTCCAGCCCGGCCTCGGAGGCGAGGTGCTGGGCCGAAACCACCATGCCTTTCGCCGCTTCCACCGCCGGAGGCGAGGCGGCCAACGCCGGGCCGGCGAGGAGGAAGAGCAGCGCGGCGAGGCGCCTCACGGGATCGCCCTCATGCAATCGAAGGGATCGTCACCCCGATCATGTCGCCTTCGCGGACGATGGCGGCGAGTTGTTCCTCGCTCCAGCCCTCGGTGCCCTCGGGCCGGCGGGGCAGCACCATCCAGCGGTAATCGGCGGTGCTGTCGACCACGCGCAGCTTCACGCCCTCGGGCAGCACGGTGCCCCATTCGCCGATCAGGCCGCGCGGATCGCGCACCGCGCGGGCGCGGTAGGCGGCGGATTTGAACCAGAAGGGCGGGTAGCCCAGCACGGCGCGCGGGTAGCAGGAGCACAGCGTGCAGACGACGAGGTTGTGGACCTCCGCCGTATCCTCCAGCACGCCGAGCGGGGGCAGGCCGCGCATGGGGATGGCGAGCATTTCGGCCGCCGCGGTGCCGTCGCGCAGCATGAGCGCCTTGTACTCGGGGTTGGTCCAGGCCTTGGCGACCATCTTCGCGCCTTGCGCGGGGGAGCCGCCATCGGTGATGCGGATGCGCTCGGCGATCTCGTCGGTGGTCATCACCCCCTTGGCCACCAGCAGGCCGCGCACGGCGGCGAGCAGGCGGTCGGACGGGGTTTCCAGAATGTCGCTCATGCCGCTTCCTCCAGCCAATGCTCGAAGATCTCGATCACCAGTTCCTCCGGCGCCACGCCTTCCTTCCAGAAGGGCTTAGGGTCAAACCGCACGTGATACAGCGCCTTCACCTCGGCGGGCCGGGCGAAGGCGAGGTCCTCCGGGTTGGGGAAATTGCCGAGATGGCGCTCCACCACGCCGGTCTCGCCGCGCACGTAATGGGGCGTGCGGATGTGGCAGGGGCCACGGGTTTCCGGCCAGTCGAGCTTCACCCGCACTTTCGTGCCCGGTTGAAGGGTTACGGGCGCGATCATCCGACCTGCTCCAGGGCGGCGCGGAGTTCTTCCTCGGTGAAGACGCCACGCACCAGCATGTTGTCGGTGATGGAGCGCATCCAGCGCTGGTAGTAGGACATGCGGAGATACAGGTCCTCCGGGATGGCCTCGATCGCCCGGCGCATCTCATCGACCGACATCACCTTGCGCATGCCGAGCAGCTGGCGGATCGCGTCCACCTCGCGGTCGAAATCGGTCAGCGCGTGCGGCTCGGTGTCGACGGGGTCACACATGAATTTGCTGACGCCGCCCATGTCATGCATGGCCCGTGGCAGTTCGTCTTTTTCCATTGTCGCCTCCCCTACCCTATCCGCACCAGGCGGTGATGCTTGCGCCCCTGCGATATCCGCACGCCCTGGCGCAGCGCCGCCTCATCAAGCACCAGGGCCTCGTCCTTTACTGCTTCGTCCTCGATGCGGGCGCCGCCGCCGCGGATGAGCCGGCGGCCCTCGGCGTTGCTGGCGACCAGCCCGGCGAGTGCCAATAGGCGGAAGGCCGCGACGCCACCATCGACGAGTTCGGCGGCCGAGATCGTCACCACCGGCATATCGCCGCCACCGCCGCCGCCCTCAAACTGGGCGCGGGCCGTCTCCGCCGCCGCCTCGGCCTTGGCGCGGCCGTGCAGGATGGCGGTGGCTTCGGTGGCGAGGATTTTCTTGGCCTCGTTGATCTCGGCGCCGCCGAGGGCCTCAAGGCGGGCGATCTCGGGGAGGGGCAGGTCGGTGAACAGCTTGAGGAAGCGGCCGACATCGGCGTCCTCGGTGTTGCGCCAGTATTGCCAGTAGTCGAACACCGGCACCCGGTCTTCCGAGAGCCACACGGCGCCCTTCGCGGTTTTGCCCATCTTTGCGCCGGAGGCGGTGGCGATCAGGGGCGTGGTGAGGCCGAACACCGTCTTACCGTCGGTGCGGCGGCAGAGATCGATGCCGGAGACGATGTTGCCCCATTGGTCCGAGCCGCCCATTTGCAGGGTGACGCCGTAGCGGCGGTTGAGCTCGCGGAAATCGTAGCTCTGCAGGATGGAGTAGTTGAACTCGAGGAAGGTCAGCCCCTGCTCGCGCTCCAGGCGGGACTTCACGCTGTCAAATCCGAGCATGCGGTTGACGGAGAAATGCACGCCGACTTCGCGCAGCAGGCGGATGTAGCTCAGCTCCTCCAGCCATTCGGCGTTGTCCGGCATGATGGCGTCGGTCGGGCCGTCGCCGAAAGTCATCAGCTTCTCGATGTTCCTGCGGATGCCGGCCTTGTTGATGCCGATCTGCTCGTCGGTCAGCAGTTGGCGGGCCTCCTCGCGGAAGGAGGGGTCGCCGATCTTGGTGGTGCCGCCGCCGATCAGCGGCATCGGGCGGTGGCCGTGGCGCTGCATCAGGCGCAGGAGCATGAGCGAGACCATGCTGCCGACATGCAGGCTGTCCGCCGTGCAGTCGAACCCGATATACCCCGAGACCACGCCGGACTTCAGGGCCGATTCGAGCCCCTCGTCGTCGGTGCACTGGAAAACGAAGCCGCGGGCGCGGGCTTCATGGAGGAATTCGGCGGTGGGCATGGTGATGTTTCCGGTCTTGAGCGGCCTGCGAGCTAGCATAAAGGACATGTCGTGAAAATGCAGCGCACCATCGGCCTGATGAGCGGCACCTCGCTGGACGGGGTGGACGCCGCCTGGATCGAGACCGATGGCACCGCGATCGGCCGCTTCGGGCCGCGCCTCACTTTGCCCTATGATGCCACTTTGCGCGGGGATTTGCGCCGGCTGCTCGACCTTGCGCCCACGCTCGACCGGGCCGATCCCTTCCTCGCCGACGTGACCGCGCGGCTGACGCAGCGCCATATCGAGGCGGTGGCCGCGATTGGCGCGCCCGCCGATGTCATCGGGTTTCACGGCCAGACCATCCTGCATCAGCCCGACCGGCGGTTCACCTGGCAAATCGGCGATGCGGCGGCGCTGGCGCGGGCCACGAAGACCGATGTTGCATGGGATTTCCGCAGCGCGGACGTCGCGGCCGGGGGCGAGGGGGCGCCGCTGGTGCCGGTGTTTCACCAGGCGCTGGCGGCTGGGCTGGAGAAGCCGCTGGGGGTGCTGAATATTGGCGGAGTCGCGAATATCACCTGGATCGGCGCGCATGGCGGGCTGCTGGCTTTCGATACCGGGCCGGGCAACGGGCCGCTCGACGATTGGGCGGCCAGGCACTCCAATCTGCCGATCGATGCCGATGGGGCGCTCTCCGCCCAGGGGACGCCGGATGCCGGGGTGCTGGCCCGGCTGATGGCGAACCCCTATTTCAGCCGCCCTGCCCCCAAGTCGCTCGACCGGCTGGATTTCGGCCGGGCGCTGGCGGCGAGCGGGCTGGAGGGGCTGTCGCCGGCCGATGGTGCCGCCACACTGGCGGCCTTCACCGCCGCCGCGGTGGTGGCCGGGCGGCTGCCGGGGCCGGTGAAGCGGGTGCTGGTGACCGGCGGTGGGCGGCACAACCCGACCATCATGCGGATGCTCGCCGAGCGGTTCGGTGTACCGGTGGAACCGGTGGAGGCGGTGGGTTGGGATGGTGACGCGCTGGAGGCGCAGTGCTTCGGCTTCCTCGCGGCGCGGGTGCTGGCGGGGTTGCCGCTGAGTTTTCCGGGGACCACCGGGGCGCCCTGCGCGATGCCGGGGGGGAGGGTCGCGCGGGCTTGAGACGCAGACCCAGGGCTTGGCATCACGCTACAACGGGCACGTCCGCCGCGCCTGCCGCGCGCAGCAATGCGGCATCGAGGCTTGCCAGTTTTCCGCGCCGACGCTGCGCCAGTTCAAGATAAGCCGCGTCATACACCGTCAGCCCATGGCGCGCGGCGAGTGCAACCGTCGTGGACCACGCGTGATCGTCGCTGTCGCGATCGATCTTGATGGGTAGGTCCCGCAGGCGCGCCAAGGCCTGGTCGCGATAGGCGGCATCGATGCGCTGCCGTCGCAGTGCCGAATGCAGCCCGTTCGCGACCTCGTAACGCCACAGTGGCGGCGCCACGGCGCCGTTGCGGATCACCAAGTCAAGCGCCGCCTCGGCGGCGGCGCTGGCCTCATCGGCGAAGAACCAGGACAACGCCACCGAGGCATCGATGACCAGGCTCACCGCCGCCCCTCATCGATCAGCGCGCGCACGCCGATGCCGTCACCCAGCGTCACCCCTCGACGCATGGTGCGAATGGCGGCTCCCGCCTCATCCGCCTTCACCTGCCCCTCCGCGGCGACCGGCGCGACCAGCCGCGCGACCGGCTTGCCGCGCCGGGTGATCACGATCTCCTCGCCGTGCTCCACCAGATCGAGCAGCGCACCAAGCGTATTTTTTGCCTCGAAGGCACCGATTGCTCGCATGGCATTCTCCAAACAGCTAGATGAGCTAGATGAGCTAGATTAGAGTGGTTGGGACAATGTGTCGAGATGTGATCGGGGCCTCGTGCAACGATGGCGCGCCAGGCGGGGAGCTTCCGTCCAAGTCAATATTTTCTTTACAAAACAATGCAAAATCCGATATACTCCGAGTGACGCCAAAACGCGGAACGGGGGCCATAATGAGTAGCCTGACCTGGAAATCGTTACAGCGTGGCGCTTGGAACACCGCCACCAACCGGTCGCCGCTTCCCTCCACAGACGCAGCGACGGACATCTTCGATGGCATCACCTTCAGCGCAACTCTCCATAACATCGTCACCGGCAGACCTGACACTATCCCCGCCGATACATTGGACGGCCCCGCTGGGAGCGGCGCATTCAGTCAGACAGCCACGGCGCCAGTGACCAGGGGTCTTGCCTCGACCCAAGGCGCCGCCGCAACTGCCGGTCTCGCCGCTCCCGGACCTGCGAGCACAATATACCGCATTGCAGACTTCGGCCCCTACACCCAGACAAACCAATCCCCTGGCGACCCCATTGGCTTCAGCCCACCATCGTTGTCGCAAATGGAAAGCCAGGTCAATTTCATCGCAAGCACCCACTTCGCGACAACGCTGCGCCTTTACTCGACCGACGATCAGCAAGGCGCATTGATCGACTACGCCATCCAGCACGATGGCCTCAGAGTCATACCCTCCGCCTACCTACCCGCGTCTTCGCCAAACGCCAGCTGGGCGGACATCCTGGCCAACCCGGCCATCATGTCCGCGCTCAACGGCCTCGTCACGACACTCGATAACCTGCCCACAGCAGACCTTCCGATGATCCCGTTCGTCGTTGTCGGCAGCGAGGCGGTCATCGGACAGCATTGGAATGCTGTCAATGTCGTCAATGCCATCAACTACGTAAAGGCGCAGCTGTTACCGTCTGTCGCAGCGGCGCTGAAATTCTCCACTGCCGAGACCTATGACGGGCAATACATGTATTTGAAAAACAACCCGTCCGACTACAGCAAGGTAGATTTTTCCTATAATCCTATCAATGCAAATTATTATGTGTCTACTGATCTCGGCAACAACCCCGCGGTCGATTATATTTTTGTAAATGTCAACGCTTACTGGGACGGCATATCCATCGACAACGCCGCTGCCTATGTCGCGCAGATCTACCAGAAACTGGTCTCGCTCTATCCCGGCAAGCCCGTCGTCATCAGCGAAACCGGCTGGCCTTCGGTGGGTGCCAGCACGACATCCGGCGTCTTCACCAGTCCGCAACAGACCGCCGTCCCGAGCCTCGCCAACGAGCAGGCCTATTGGCAGGCCTTCCTGCCGATCGCCAACGCCCAGGGCATCTCCTTCGGAGCGTTCGAGGCAATCGACGAGCCCCAAAAGGATTTAACGAATAGCGCGGCCGTAGAGAACCACTGGGGCCTGATGGCCACGAATAGCGGTCCTACCTACTCGAGCATCACTTTCAAGACTTCCGTCACGACGATTACCTATTCCGCCCCCTGCTTTACCACCGGCACCCGCATCGCCACCCCGTCCGGCCCCGTTGCCGTCGAGCATCTGCGCCCCGGTGATCGGGTATTGTCCGCGTTCGGCGGGGATGTGCCGGTCCAGTGGATCGGGCATCGCCGCCTCGATTGCCGCCGGCATCGGGCGCCGGCATCCGTGTGGCCGATCCGCATTCGGGCCGGGGCGCTCGGCGAGGGGGTGCCGAGCCGGGATTTGCGGGTGAGCCCCGAGCATGGGCTATATCTCGACGATGTGCTCATCCCCGCGGGTTTGCTGGTGAATGGCGATAGTATCGTGCGGGAGCCGTGTGGGCACGTGACCTACTGGCATATCGAACTGCCGCAGCATGATGTGGTGCTGGCGGAGCGAGTGGCGGCCGAGTCTTATCTCGATACCGGCAATCGCGGGGATTTCGACGATGGGCCGGTGATCACCGCGCATCCGGCGTTTAGCCCTGACACCGCAAACGACATCTGGCTCGCGCAGGCCTGTGCGCCGCAATGCCGGCAGGGGCCGGCCCTCGATGCTATTCGCGCGCGCCTAGCCGGCATCGCGGCGCGAGCGGCGGATGCTGTGCGCGGCGTCGGGTGATCGTGCGGCGCGAGCCGGTGGCGGGTGTTTGCCGGGTCAGGTCTGTTGGATCGGCTCAGGCGCGCGCGGACACACACGAAAGACCGCGAAGGAAGCGGCGATTTTTTGGAAATCGGCCACGGGCGCGTCCTTGTTCACCGGGATATGCGGGCGTGCGCCGGGGGCGCGCTGGAGGTAGGCATTGAGGATCGGGCCGCGCTGCTCGACCGGAACGTCTTCCGGGAGGACCGGCTCGCGGGTGCCGGCACGGAGCACCGCTTTGCCGCCGGCGGCGCGGATGTTCAGCGCCCATTGGACTTTTTCGCCGAGCATCGAGACCAGATCGCGCTCCCCGGCGACGACGGCGATGATGACCGGGAGGGCGATGATCCGCCCCGATGTTCGCCCGGCGACCTCCAATGTCATGAGGTAACTCGCCGCGATGCCGAAGGCGGTGACGATGGCCGCGATGCGGTTCAGGAGCCGGGCGTTCGTTTACCGCGATGGGAAGCCGTGCCGGCTAGACGAAGGCCGAGAGCGGCAGGTTCGTCAGGCCTGCGAACAGCACGGTGGTGCCATCGGGGAGGGTCAGCGTCAGGCCGCCGCTACCTGGGACGGCGGCGGTGAGGGCGGAGGCGGCGGTGCCCGGGGCGAAGCCGGCCAGGGCGATCAGCATGCGCGACGGGTCGAAGTGGGCGACCGTGACTGCCGAGCCACCATAGAAGTTGATGAATTCGAACAGCGCGCTGCCGGTGCCGCCGGAGAGGGTGCCGCCGCCGGGGCCGGCGACCAAGAGGGAATTGCCCGCGCCGCCGGACATGGATACCGGGCCGAGGCCGGCGAGCAGGTAGTCGGCGCCGGTGCTTTGCGCGGCGGAGATCGTCTCGGCGCCTGGCCCGGCATAGATCACGTGGGTTCCTGACCCGAACGCGGCGATTGTGTCGCCGGGATAGCCGCCGACCGCGGTGGCGTCGCCGGTGATGTTGATCCTGTTTGCGCCGCCGGTGCCGCCCCAGAACACGCCGCCGCCGGGGCCGGCGGTGGCGGTCATCGCCCCGGTGCCGCCGACCAGCACGTCCGCGCCGGTGCCGCCGGTGTAGAGCAGCGGGCCGAAGCCGAAGAA
>CAIPLM010000228.1 GCA_903865895.1 uncultured Rhodospirillales bacterium
CCTTCCCGAAAATCCCGCCCGCAGTGGTGCGCCGTGTGGTGACCGTCCTGCTGGTGATCGCCGCCGTATCCGGTCTGGTGTTCAACGCCTTCACCCTGCTGATCCCCAAGCTGATGCAGGAGCGCCTGGCGGGTGACCCTGGGTTGCTGCCCCTGGCCGGCGTCGCCGCGACGGTGGCAACACTCTGCGGCGCGGTGACGCAGCTGACGGTCGGGCGGATGATCGACCGGATGACGCTGAAGCGCCTGTTCATGCCCTTCGCCCTGGTGCTGATCCCCGCACTCATCGGGCTCGCTTTGGCGCCCGGCTGGCTGGTTCTGCCGTTCGCCGGCGCGGTGGCGGCGGTGGTGTTCGGCCAGGTGACGGTCAACGAGACGATGACGGCGCGCTACATTTCGCCTGAGCTGCGCACGAAAATGTACTCCATCCGCTTCTTCGTCGGCTTCCTCGGCAGCGCCGCGGCGCCGGGTATCATCGGCTACCTCCACGAGCGCACCGGCAATCTCGCCGCCTCCGTGCTGGTGCTCGCCGGCTTCGCGCTGGTGACCCTGTGCTGCGCCCTGGCCTTCCCCAACCGCCGCGAGGAGCTGGACCCGAGCCTGTGGGAACAGGCGGAACCGCGCGGCATGCCCGTCGCGGCGGAATAGCAGCGGCGTTTGACTTCGCGGCACCGGGAACCCACATCAACGGCATGAACCGTCGTCACCTTTTCGGCCTCGCCGCACTGCTCCCCTTCGCCGCCCCGTTGTCTTCCGGAGCCTGGGCTGCCACCCCGCCGCTGAGCGCGCAGGACCGCGCCGATATCGCGCGGGTGGAGCGCTATCTCGACACGCTGAAGTCCCTGAAATCCCGCTTCCTGCAAATCGCGCCGGATGGCTCGACCTCCGAAGGCAACGCCTGGCTCGCCCGCCCAGGCCGGCTGCGCTTCGAATATGATCTGCCGTCGCCCTTCCTGCTCGTCGCCGGCTACGGGGTGGTGATGTTCCACGACCGCAAGCTGCAACAAACCAGCAGCTTCCCGATCTCCCAGACGCCGCTCGGCATCCTCCTCTCCGACAAAACCAAGCTCTCCGGCGACGTGACCGTCGGCGCCGTGATGCGCGATCCCGGGCTGTTGCAGCTCAGTGTCTTCCGCACCGCCAACCCCGGCGAAGGCAGCCTCACCCTCGGTTTCGCCGACAACCCGCTCCAACTGCGCCAATGGTCGGTGGTGGACGCGCAGCGCATGGAAACCCGGGTGACCTTGTTCAACATCCAACTCGGCGAGCGCTTCGACGAAAAACTGTTCGACGTGACGGACCCGCGGACCGGAACCAGCCTCGCCCCCGGCCGCTAAAGCCCCACCAACGCCCGATACAGCCCGGTCAACCGCGCCGTCACCTTCCCGCCCGGCAGCATCCCCCGCCCGTCAATCGCCCGCACCGGCACCAGCCCGGCAAACGTGCCGGTCACGAACGCCTCGTCGGCGTTGTAGACATCGAGCAACGTGTGATCTCCCTGGTGCAACCGGATCTCATGGGTGCGGCAGAGGTCGATCACCTTGCCCCGCGTGATGCCGTTGAAGCAGGAGGTGCCGGAGGAGGTGTAGACCTCGCCGTCCCGCACGAAAAAGAAGTTGGTCGCGTTGCAAGTCGCCACGAACCCCCGGTCATCCAGCATCAGCGCCTCATCCGCGCCGGCCTTATAGGCCTGGATCAGCGCCATGATCAGGTTGAGCCGGGAATGCGAGTTCAACCGCATGTCGAACTGGTCCGCCCGCGTGCAACGAAACGTCGAGGTCAGCAGCGCCAGCCCGGTCTCATACAGCGAGGCCGGCGGCATTTTATGCTCCGCCACAACCACCACCGTCGCCGGCCCGATCGCCTGGCGCGGGTCCTGGCTCGGCGTGGATTTCAGGCCGCGCGTGACCATCAGGCGGATATGCACCCCATCCGTCATCCGGTTGGCCCGGCAGGTGGCCTCGATCGCCGCCAGCACCTCGGCGCGTGTCATCCCGATATCGAGGTCGATCGCCCGCGCGCCCTGGAACAGCCGCGCAATATGCGCATCCGCGAACAGCAGCCGTCCACCCACCAGGCGGAACCCCTCCCACACCCCGTCGCCCGCGATGAACCCGCCATCGAACACCGAGACCATCGCCTTCGCCCGCGGCACCAGCGTCCCGTTGATCCACACCTTCACCCGCGCATTGCGCGCATCCGCCGCGATGTCCTGACTGCCGGCCATATCCCACTCTCCACTTTCGCCGCACCGTCGCAGGCACACCGCATACATGACAAGCAGCACCGCGGCGGCTAGCCTCCCGCTCCCACACAGGAGCCCGCCATGACCGACCTGCCCAACCCCCGCCGCGCCGCGCTCGGCCTCGGCCTCGCCGGCATCGCCGCCGTGGCCGCCAACTCCGCCATGGCCCAGGCCCCCGCCTCCACCTGGGAGCGCATCAAGTCCACCGGCGAACTGCGCATCGGCGTCACCCAAGGCGAGCCCTGGTTCTTCAAGGACCTCACATCAGGCGAATGGGGCGGCATCGGCCACGCCGCCGGCAAGCAGATCGCCGCCGATCTCGGCGCCAAGCTCGTCACCGTCGAAACCACCTGGGGCAACGCCGTCGCCGCCCTCCAGGCCGGCCAGTTCGACGTGATGTTCGTGCTCGATGCCACGCCCCAGCGCGCGCTCGCCGTCGACTTCCCTGCCCAGCCCTTCTTCTACTACGCCCAAGGCGTGCTGGTCCGCGACGGTCTCGCCGTCCGCCGCTGGTCCGATCTCGACAAGCCCGACATCACCATCGGCGTCACCCTCGGCACCGCGCCCGACCGCGACCTCACCGGCCGCATGAAACAAGCCAAAATCGAGCGCTTCACCACCAACGACCAATCCGTGCTGGCCTTCCAATCCGGCAAGGTGCACGCGATCAGCCTTTACCACCCCGCCCTCGTCATGCAGCGCAAACGCGTCAACCAAGGCAAAGTCATCATCCCCGAACCCGCCCGCGCCGCCACCACCTCCGCCGGCGTGCGCCGCGAAACCGACAAAACCTTCCGCGACTGGCTCGGCCTCGCACTCGACTTCTACTACGTCACCGGCGCCACCCAAACCTGGTACGAAACCTTCCTGACATCGCGCGGCATCGACCCCAGCGAAGCCCCCGCCGTCATGAAGGAGCTGTGGGGGCGGAGCTGAAGAAGGCGAGGGGCTTTGCCCCTCGACCCCAGCAGGGCGCTGCCCTGCACCCGCCAAGGGCCGTGAGGCCCTTGGAACCCTCGACTTAAGAGAGGTTTGGCTGAAGAGGGGGGCCTACTCAGTGGTAGCAACCACGGAGATGGCCCCCCTCCCTCCTGAGGCACCCACTTAAACGGACGCGGGTCTGGGGGCTCCAGCCCCCAGCGGGGTCAAGGGGCAGAGCCCCTTGCCTTACTTTCCACCGCCAGCACTGCGTCCGCGAAGGCTTTGGGGGCTTCCTGCGGGACGTTGTGGCCGATGGTGGGGAGGATGCGGCGTTCGTGGGGGCCGGTGAAGTGGTGGGCGTGGCGGTCTGGGGAGTGGGGTGAGCCTTCGACGCCGTCGGCGCCGCCGAAGAGGACGATGGTGGGGACGGTGATGGCGGGTTGGGTGGCGAGGCGTTGTTCGATCGCGGCGACGGCGGGGTCGCCTTGGGTGTCGCCGAAGCGGTGGCGGTAGGAGTGGATGACGACGTCGACGAAGTCGGGGTTGTCGAAGGCGGGGGCGGTGCGGGCGTAGGTGGCGTCATCGAAGCGCCATTCCGGCGACCAG
>CAIPLM010000229.1 GCA_903865895.1 uncultured Rhodospirillales bacterium
CACCGCGCGAGTTTCGCCCGCGGCGCCGGGGGCGGCGTGCCAGTGACCCCAGATCGGGCGTTCGCCGAGCATCGTTGTCATGTCCCAGGATTGCCGGGCGAAGCCGGCGGGGCGCGGCCAGGCGCGGGCGTGGCGATGGAGGCGGGCGGTGACCATGCCCAGCTGGCCCATGGTGCCGCGCATATCTTCTGGCTCGGGCTCGCGGCCATCGAGGAAGCCGAACAGCACCGCGCGGCGTGGCGCATCGACGCCTGGGCCGTGCACCACCTGGAGCAATTCACCGTCGCGCCCGGGCAGCGCCGGGGCGGTGCGCACTACGCCGTCGGCCTGCAGGGCGGCGAGCCAGTACAGCTCGGAAAGTATCGCAGAATCCGTGTGATAGCCCGGCCGGTGCAGCCGCAGGATGAGCGGCGCGGCGCGATCGGGGTCGTCTATGCGGTAGGTGATGTTCTCCGAGTGGTTGATCACGCGGGCCGTGGCGTGCGGCCCGATCGGCCAGCGGGCCAGGCTGGCGGAGACCATGCGGTCATAGGGCGCAAAATCGAAATCATCCATGCCGTGCCTCCATCACCCCGCCAGCATCTCGCGCCGCCGCGCGTGCTGCAATGCCACATTGCGATTGACGCAAAGCGAGGCAGGCCGGACACTTCCTCCATCCGTTCAGCGAGGAGCCCCGCCATGTTCCGCCTGCCCCGCCGCGCCGTGCTCGGTTCCGCCCTGGCAACGCCATTCGTGCAGCGAGCGCGGGCCGAGGATGCCACGCTGACGCTGGCCGCCTATTCCGGCATTTTCGAGGACAACTACCGCGCCACGGTGGTTGAGCCCTTCATGAAGGCGACCGGCATCAAGGTGGTCTACTACCCCGCCGGCTCCTCGGCGCAGACGCTCGGCCTGCTGCGCGCGCAAAAAGCCGCCCCGCAGCTCGACGTGGTGCTGTTCGACGTCTCGGTGGCGAAGGGTGCGACGGATGACGGGCTGCTGGAGGATATCTCCGACCTCGCTGTGATGAAGGACCTGCTGCCGATGGCCTTCACCAAGGGCGTGGCCGGCGCGGCCGGAACCTTCGACAACTACGTGATGCTCTACGCGCCCGACAAGGTGCGCCCGGCGCCGACCTCGTGGAAGGATTTCTGGAACCCCAAGTTCAAGGACCGCATCGCCATCACCGCCCCGCCCGACATCGTCGGCATCAGCTTTACGCTCATGGCCAACAAGGCCTGGGGCGGCGGGGATTACCGCAAATCCGTCGAGACCGGGCTCGCCAAGATCGCAGAGATGGCGCCGAACGTGCTGAGCTGGGCCCCGGCCCCGGACCCCTACACCTTCATCATCCAGGGCCAGGCCGATCTCGCGGTGGGTTGGAATGCGCGCGGGCAGATCTATTCGGCAAGTTCGGGCGGCAAGCTCGCGGTGGCGATCCCAACCGAGGGTTCGCTGTTCCAAATCAACAACATGTGCCTGGTGAAGGGCGCCAAGAACCCGGGGCCGGCCAAGCGCTTCATCGAATACGCGCTCGGCGCCGAGGCGCAGAAGGCCTTCACCGAGCGGATGTTCTACGCGCCGGTGAACGCCAAGGCGCAGATCTCGGCCGAGGCCCTGGCCCGCACCGCGGCGACGCCGGAGCGCATGGCCAACATGCTGGATATCGACTGGCTGGAGATCGCCCGCATCCGCGATGGCATGGCCGAGCAGTGGCGCCGGCGCATCCTGACCAAGCGCTGAGCGTGGCGGGCACCGCCCTCGTACTCGAGGGCCTGACGAAGCGCTACGGAACGCTGGCGCCGGCAGTGGATGCGCTGTCGCTCACGGTGCAACCGGGCGAGTTCATCGGCCTGCTCGGTCCCTCCGGCTGCGGCAAGACGACGACGTTGCGCATGATCGGCGGGCTGATCGAGGCCAGTGGCGGGCGCGTGCTGGTGGATGGGCGGGACGTCACCGCCCTGCCGCCGCACCGGCGGGACATGGGGATCGTGTTCCAGAACTATGCGCTGTTTCCCCATATGGATGTGGCGGGCAACGTCGCCTTCGGGCTTGAGATGCGCGGCATGAAGCGGGGCGAGATCGCCGCCAAAGTGGAAGCCGCACTCGATCTCGTCCGCCTCGGGCACCTCGCCAAACGCCGGCCGAAGGAGCTGTCAGGCGGCCAGCAGCAGCGGGTGGCGTTGGCGCGCGCGCTGGTGATCGAGCCGTCGGTATTGCTGCTCGACGAGCCGCTGTCCAACCTCGATGCCAAGCTGCGCGAGGAGATGCGGGCGGAAATCCAGGATATCCAGCGCCGGCTGGGCATCACCACCATCTTCGTCACCCATGACCAGGCCGAGGCGCTGGCGATGTGCGACCGCATCGCGGTGATGGCGCAGGGCCGCATCGCCCAGCTCGGCACACCGCACGACATCTACGAGCACCCCGCGAGCGAATTCGTGGCCGATTTCGTAGGCCGCAGCAACCGCATCGCCGGCCACGCCGCCGATGGGCGCTTAAACATCGGGGATCTCACGATTGACGCCCCTGCCCCGGTCGCGCCGGGGCCGGTGACGGTGATGATCCGCCCACACCGCATCGCCTTCACCGCTGGGGGCGCGGGCTGGAACGAGGTGCGCGGCAGCGTGCGCCGCGTCACCTATGTGGGTGACGTGCTGGCCTGCGAAGTGACAGCCGGCGGAGCGGTGTTCCTCGTCGAGCAGCCGACCCAGCCGGGCGTGCCGCCGCCGGAAGCCGGGGCGGAGGTGTGCATCGCCTGGCGGGTGGCCGACACGCTGGTTTTTCCGCGCGAGACCGCGTGATGCGGCTGCCTGGTTTGCTGCTCGGCCCGGCGCTTCTGGTGAACCTCGCGATCTTCATCGCGCCGATGGCCAATCTCGCCGCGCTATCTTTCCACGAAGCGCGGCCGAGCGGCGGGGTTGGGCCGGGCCCGACACTCGCAACTTGGGCGTCGATCGCCGAGGACGAATACTACGTCGAGCTGGTCACCGGCAGCATCGGCGTCGCGCTGGGGGTGACGGTGTTGACGCTGCTGGCCGGGTATCCGCTGGCGCTGTTCATCCACCGCGCGGCGCCGCGCTGGCGCAATCTGCTGATGGTCGCCTGTATTTCGCCGCTGCTGGTCTCGGCGGTGGTGCGCACCTATGGCTGGATGGTCATCCTCGGCGATACCGGGCTGGTGGCGGCCATGCTGCGCTTCCTCGGCATGGCTAAGCCGCCGCGCATGGTGTTCAACCTCACCGGCGTGGTGATCGCGCTGGTGGAAATCCTGATGCCGACGATGATCCTGTGCCTGCTGGCTGGGTTCGGGCGGCTCAACGCCTCGCTGGAGGAGGCGGCGGCCAGCCTCGGGGCGCCGCGCTGGCGGGTGTTCACGCGGGTGGTGCTGCCGCTGAGCCTGCCGGGCGTGCTGCTGGGCTGCCTGCTCGCCTTCGTGCTGACGGTCTCGAGCTTCATCACGCCGAAGCTGCTGGGCGGCGGGCGGGTGATCCTGCTGGCGACGGAGATCTACGATCAGGCGATCGTGACGCTCAACTGGCCGGTGGCGGCGGCGCTTTCGGTGCTATCGCTCGCGGTGTTCGGGCTTGCCTTGCTGCTCTACGGACGGTTGCTGCGGGTGGTGGAGGCATGATTGGCCGCGCCGCGCATCGCGCGCTGATCGCCGCGCTGTTCCTGTTCCTGCTGGCGCCGGTGGTGCTGGTGATCCCCATGTCCTTCTCGGCGGACGCCTTCCTGGTGTGGCCGCCCTCGGGGTTCAGCCTGCGTTGGTATACGGCAATGTGGCGCGAGACCAAGCTGATGGAGGCGGCGCGCAACAGCATCCTGCTGGCGTGCCTGGTGTGTGCGGCGACGCTGGTGCTCGCCATGCCCGCCGCGCTGGTACTGGCGCGCGGGCGGTTTCGCGGCCGCGAGGCGCTGGTGGCGCTGCTGACGGCGCCGCTGCTGCTGCCGACCATCGTGCTGGCGCTGGCGCTGCTGATCCTGTTCGTCGGCTACGGGCTGATCGGCTCCTGGCCCGGATTGCTGCTGGCGCATCTGCTGGTGGCGCTGCCCTATGGCATCCGCGTGTTGATGACCGCCGTGTCCACCCTACCGCCGGCCGTCGAGGAGGCAGCCTCCAGCCTCGGCGCGGCGCCGTGGCGGGTGTTCCGCCGCATCACTTTGCCGCTGATGCTGCCGGGCGTGGCGGCCACCGCGGCGATCGTCTTCCTGGTTTCGTTCGACGAGGTGGTGATCAGCCTGTTCGTGGTGGGGCCGGAGTTGACCACGCTGCCGGTGGCGATGTTCCGCTACGTGGAAAGCCGGACCGACCCGCTGGTGGCCGCCGTTTCGGCCCTGCTGGTGTTGCTGACGCTCAGCATCGTCATCGTGCTGGAGCGTGCGGTGGGGCTGGGCCGCGCGCTGGGCAAATAGAAAAATCGTGCAAGGAGAACCACATGTTCGTCGTCAATGAATTGCCGTCGCAGATCGACCCCGCGCTGATCGCGCTACTGGAGCGCGCCGAGCCGGCCACTATCGGGCATTTCCTGCATTACGGTTTTGTGGACCCGGCGATCTCCGCGCGCTGGCAGGTGCCGCGCATCGCCGGCACGGCGGTGACGGTGCGCTGCTCCGGCAATGACAGCACCATCGTGCATTACGCGCTTGGGCAGCTGCGCCCCGGCGATATCCTGCTGATCGACCGGGTGGGCGACGTGAAGCACGCGCCCGTTGGCGGTGGTGTGGCGTTCGCCGCGCGCGAGGCGGGCTGCAGGGGGATCATTATCGACGGGATGGCCACGGACATCCAGGAAGTGCGGGACTACAAGGTACCGGTGTGGTCGCGCGGCCTGTCGGCGATCACCACCAAGGTGATTTTCCAGCAGGGGCAGTTCTGCGTGCCGGTGTCGATCGGCGGCGTCGCTGTCAATCCCGGCGATGCGGTGCTGGCCGATGAGAACGGCATCCTGGTGCTGCCGGCCAATGCCGCGGCGATCACGGCGGCGGCGGAGCGTGCGATTGCCATGCAGGCCGCGGAGGGGCCGCGGCTCGCCGAGGTGGCAAAGGGCAAGCGGCTGCCCGACCTCAACGGCACCAATGCGAAGCTGCGCGAGATTCTCGCCGCGCAGAAAAATTAGCGCGTGCGGCCTGCGTAGGCGGTTGCGGATTTCAGATCGATAGAGGATGCCTGCTCGGCGCGAATATCGGGCAAGCCTATCGGTTTGCTCGAGCCGCCCAGCCCGCCGCCAAGAGTCGCGATTCCGTTGATCACCATCGCCGCCAGCATGCCGGTCAGCAGGCCGAATTCCAGGCGGGTGAACGCGCGGCGATCCCGGATAAGGCAACGAGCTGGCAGTTTACGCATACTCATCTTGTCTCTCCCGCACGAACCTGCACTCCGCATGCTGCCGAGCGCACGATCTTGTGTTGTCACGACTGTGAGCATTGTAGATCGCGGTTAAGATTGCGTTTACTTTCGTTAACCTACGTCATTTACGCGAAAAAATCACGCCCGCGGCGCATTTTCGAGCAGGCCACCGAACAGAGCTAGCCCCCGATGGTGCCATGCGGCGACCGGATCATCCTCCGCCAGAAGTGCGAACCGGCTGACGCACCGGGCCCATTGCAGGCTCCCTAGCAGGAGATAATCCGCATAATCAGGCGCTTCTCCGCCGAGCCACATCTGCCTCCTGAGCACCGCCCGCACGGGTGCGAGCGCCGCCCGCACGCCCGTGACGCCGGCGGTATCGCGATCGCTCACCACCGCCTCCAGGCTGCGCCCCATTGCGCGCTCGCGGCTCTCGCGGAAATAGGCCTGATCCTCAGGGGCGAGCAGGTCGTGAATGTCCTTCAGCACGCAACGCGCGATAGCGCCGTGCAGGACGCCGTCGGCCCAGGCGTTGATGAACAGCATATGGCCCCGCCCCGCCGCATCGCGCGGCAGCACGAGAGCGTCGGGATAAGCCTCATCCAGGTATTCGGCGATGTGCCAGGAATCGGTGACCACCCGTTCGCCATCCACCAACACCGGCACCCGCGTGCCGCCGGAAAATGCGATCCGCGCCTTTTCGGTGAAGCGCCAGGGGAGGCCCTCAACGTCGATGCCCTTATGGGCGAGCACCAAGCGGGTCCGCCAGCAATAGGGGCTAAAGCGCAGCGCGGGGTCGGCGCCGGCGAGTTCATAGAGCGTGACCGTCATGTGCTATCTCCTCTGCGGCCCATCGGGCGCTTGCGCCGGCATGGCCTCCGCCGCGATAATGATTGTCATGTTCGTGCCATATCGCCGCCAATGAATATACTAGTACCGCAGCGCAGCCACCTCACGATCGAGATCGTCTACGATCTGGTCTGCCCCTGGTGCTATCTCGGCGTGCAGCGCCTGCTGCGCACGCTGGAGCGGCGCAATGATATCGCGTGCGAGTTGACCTGGCGACCCTTCCTGCTGAACCCAGATATGCCGCGCTCCGGGATCTCGCGCGGGGAGTATGTGGTGCGGAAGTTCGGCGGCGAGGAGCGGGCGCGCCGGCTCAATGCCTCCATCGCCGAGATCGGCAAGCTCGAGGGCATCGGCTTCCGCTTCGATCTCATCCGCCGCGCCCCCTCCTCCGTCGATGCGCATCGGCTCGTCCGCTACGCCGGGCTGCACGGCTGCGGCACCGAGGCGGTGATGGCGCTGTTTGCCGCGCATTTCTGCGCGGGGATGGATACCGGGGATATCGACGTGCTGATCGAGGTCGCCACCGGCTGCGGGCTCGATCCGCGGGCGGTCAGGCAATACCTGCAGGGCGATGGCGATACCGATATCGTGCATGCCGAGAATTTGCGCGCCCATCGGCTCGGCATCAACGGCGTGCCCTGTTTCATCATCGGCGGCCAGCACGCCATCGCCGGCGCGCAGGAGAGCGAGGTGATCGAGCGGCTGCTCGATGTCGCCACCATCGCGCCTTATTTGTGATCGACCTGCTGGCGGCCGCGCGCCGCGCCGCTGAAGCCGCTTATGTGCCCTATTCGCATTTCCGCGTCGGCGCGGCCGTACTGGCCGGGGGAGCGGTGTTCAGCGGCTGCAACGTCGAGAACGCCTCCTACGGGCTCACGATTTGCGCCGAGCGCAACGCGATTTTCGCCGCCGTCGCCGCCGGGCATCCGCGTATCACCGCCATTGCGCTGTCCTGCGTGGATGCCGCCGCCGATGCGCCGCCGGGCTCGCTGATGCCCTGTGGCGCCTGCCGCCAGGTGATGGCGGAATTCGGTCCGCCCGATCTGCCCGTCACCATCGACCGCGTCGGCACCATGCCGCTCGACGCGCTGCTGCCCAATGCTTTCCGCCTGACCTGAGGAGACGACCATGAACGGTATGCTGACCCTGGAGCAGCTCAAGGCGGAGGTGACCGCGGGGCGGATCGATACCGTGGTGGTCGCCTTCACCGACATGGCCGGCCAACTCATCGGCAAGCGCTTCCACGCGCAGTTCTTCGTCGATGGCGCGCATGACGAGACCCATGCCTGCAACTACCTGCTCGCCGATGACATCGATATGGAGCCGGTGCCTGGCTACGCGGCGGCCAGTTGGATGCAGGGCTATGGCGACTTCGTGCTCAAGCCCGATCTTGCCACCATGCGGCGCATCCCCTGGCTTGACGGCACCGCCCTCGTGCTCGCCGATGTGCTGGATCACCATCACGAGCCGGTGCCGCATGCGCCGCGTAGCATGCTGAAGAAGCAGATCCAGCGGCTCAAGGCGCTCAAGATGACGGCCTTCTGCGCCTCGGAGCTCGAATTCTATTTGTTCGACGAAAGCTACGAGGCGATCGCCGCCAAGCGCTTCCATGAGCCCAAAACCGCCGGCGCCTATATCGAGGACTACCACATCTTCCAGACCACCAAGGAAGAGCCGGTCATGCGCGCCATCCGCAACGGGCTGCACGGCGCCGGCATCCCGGTGGAGAACTCCAAGGGCGAATGGGGGCCTGGGCAGGAGGAAATCAACGTCCGCTACGCCGAGGCGCTGGACATGGCCGATCGCCACGCCATCCTCAAGAACGGCATCAAGGAGATCGCCCACGGCCAGGGCAAGGCCGTCACCTTCATGTCGAAATGGCGCTATGATCTCGCGGGCTCCTCAAGCCATGTCCATCAATCCCTGTGGGACGCCGCCGGCAAGAAGCCGCTCTTCGTCGATCCCCAGGGCGAGCACGGCATGTCCGCCCTGATGCGGCACTACATGGCCGGGCAACTCACCCACGCCAGCGAAATCGCCTATTTCCTGGCGCCGTTTATCAACTCCTACAAGCGGTTCCAGGCCGGCACCTTTGCCCCCACCCGCGCGGTGTGGAGCGTGGACAACCGCACCGCCGGCTTCCGCCTGTGCGGCGCGGGGAGCAAGGCGATCCGGGTAGAATGCCGCGTCGGCGGCGCTGACCTCAACCCCTACCTCGCCTTCGCCGCCCTGATCGCCGCTGGCATCGCCGGGATTGAGAACAAGTTGGAGCTGGAACCCGCCTTTAGCGGTGATGCCTACACCGGCAAAAAGCTACGCGACATCCCGAAAACCCTGCGCGCCGCGACCGAAAGCCTGCGCAAATCCAAAATGCTGCGCGCCGCCATGGGCGATAACGTGATCGACCACTACGTCCACGCCGCTGAATGGGAACAGTTCGAATACGACCGCCGTATCACCGACTGGGAACTCAAACGCGGCTTTGAACGCAGCTAACGGGTTCTGCCGGGGCTCGCTGCTCTGGGCGTGTCGGGAGGAAAGGCGAGGGGCGCTGCCCCCTCGACCCCCGCCAGGGGCCGAGCGCCTGGACCTCTATGCATTGAAGGCATGCTGGGGAAAGAGAGAGGGGGCCAACTCGGTATTTGCAACCACCAAGTTGGCCCCCTCTCTCTTTCCCCAGGGTCACGTCCGTCAAGATGGTGGGAATTCGGGTGTCGTTTGCGGTAGCCATGAATCACGCGGCGATGGTGGCAATCTGGGTTGGCGCGGCGTCGATGGTCGGCGCCATGAGTTCAG
>CAIPLM010000230.1 GCA_903865895.1 uncultured Rhodospirillales bacterium
CGCCGAGTGCCTGGCGCTGCGCATCATCGAGGCGCCGCGTCGGTTCCGGCGCCTTGCGAGCGATCAGCCCCGCCGGGCCATCGGCGTTGAAGCGAACCACCCAGTCCCGCACGATCTGCAACCCGACACCGCCCATCGTCGCCGCATCGCCGCGCGAGCTGCCATCATAGATCGTCGCCAGCGCCAACAGCCGCCGCACCTGGTCGGCATCGTGGCTTGCCCGGGCATGAAGACGAAGATCAGCGGCAGTGAAGTCGGGGCGGAGGGTAAGTGCTGCGGCCATGGTGAACATCCGGATGCTCCCAATCGTGAATCACCTTCGGCTCCGGGTCGGGAAGCGCCACATGAATCAAAAATCACGCCGGTTGGCATTATCTCGGTGTCCGCGGAACCGGCAGCAGGCCACTCGTAGCATCACCCAACTGGATGCGATTTATGAGTCGGTGGCCCAGCCAGCCGTGACGCCGCCGCCGGACCCTTAACGCAACCCTGACGCATACCGATCCACTTCTCCTTACAATTCTGTGGCGCCTACTGGGAGACATGATGTCAGTGCCAAGACTTGGCCGCGCTACCCGCCGCCGGCAACCCGCGCCCGCGGCGCTGACATTGGCACTGGTAGTGGCTTGGCTCCTCACACCCGCCCTGGCACAAGCCGAGTCCTACACAGAGATGTGCCAGGACGCTGCGGCCGAGGCCGAGCGGGACTGGGGGCTACCGAACGGCATGCTCGCCGCCATCGGACGCGTCGAGAGCGGCCGTATGATGCAGCATGGCGGCAGCCCCGCCTGGCCGTGGACCATCAACGCCGCGGGGCGCGGCCAGCATTTCACCAACAAACAGGATGCGATGTTCACAGTCGCCCGCCTACAGGGCGCAGGCATCCGTTCAATCGACGTCGGCTGCTTCCAGATCAACCTTAGTTATCATCCCGGCGCCTTTGCCTCCCTGGATGAGGCGTTCGATCCGCGCCAGAACGCGCTTTATGCCGCGCGCTTTCTCAGCGATCTCTATCAACGCAACGGCTCGTGGAATGAGGCGATCGGCGCCTACCACTCGGCCAGCGCCGCCAAGGCCACCGCCTACCGCTCGCGCGTCCTCGCGGCATGGCGGTCTGCTCCGGCGCAGATCGGATCCGCCTCGACGGTCGTTCCGCAAGGTGCACCGCTGCCAGTCATACATGCCGGCCCGCCACCGATGGCGTCGAGCGCTCCGCTCGCAGGCACGCTTATGGACAATGCGGTGGTATGGCAGGCCTCCATCCAAGCGATGGGTATGCGTGTCTGGATCGCGGCACCACCGGTGCGTGATCCAGTCGTCTCGTCGTCCCCCCAAGTAAACCCGCAGATCCTTGCCTCGCATTCTACCAAATTGCGGTGATCATGATTCTATGTTTGCGGAAGTGACGTCGTGTCCCGAGGCGTGGCGTAGCAGGCCGCTGCCTTGCCTGCCGAAGGGACCCCCGAGAGTGTGGCGTAGGCAGGCCAGTCAGTGGCCTCCTACACCACGACCGGGGACACGACCCCACTGGAAATCCGGGATCTCATAACGCCGTGGCTTCATGGGGCACCTCTGACCACCTTGAATCACCATGGCCCGCGCCGCGGTTAGCCGCTTATGAGTGCATGACCTAGGGAAGCACCTTGCCAGGGTTGAGCAACCCGGCCGGGTCGATCGCGTGTTTGATGCGGCGCATCAGGTCGAGTTCCGCGCCGCCGCGCCAGTCCGGCATCATGTAGGGCTTGAGGCGGCCGATGCCGTGTTCGGCGGAGAAGCTGCCGCCGTAGCGGCGCACCACCGCGCAGACCGTGTCCATGATCTCATGGTCGCGCGCGAGGAAGGCCGCGCCGTCCATATCCACGGGCTGTTGCAGATTGAAGTGGATATTGCCGTCGCCCATGTGGCCGAACGGCACGGCGCGGATGCCTTGCATCAGCGCCGCGCAGGCCGCGGTGGCCTCGCGGATGAATTGCGGCACCTTGGAGACCGGCACCGAGACGTCGTTCTTGACGCTGGCGCCCTCGCGCTTCTGGCTCTCGCTGTGTTCCTCGCGCAGCTTCCAGATGGCGGCGCGCTGGGCGGCGGATTCGGCGATTGCGGCATCGATCACCACCCCATCCTCCAGCGCGCCTTCCAGCACCATCTCCAAAGCGTCGCGCAGCCCGGCATTGGGGCGGGGGGTGGCGAGTTCGATCAGGGCGTAATGCGGCGCGCGTTCTGCGAGCGGCAGGGTGACGCCTTGGATGTGCTTCAGCACGAAATCCATCCCGAGGCCGGACATGTATTCGAAGGCCTGCACCGCCGCCGGGTCGTGGCGGTGGAAGCGGGTGAACAGGTCGAGCGCCGCCGCCTCGCTCGGCACCGCACAAAACGCGACCTCCACTTCGCGCGGGCGGGGCACCAGCTTCAGCACGGCGGCGGTGATGATGCCGAGCGTGCCTTCGGCGCCGACGAAGAGCTGGCGCAGGCAGTAGCCGGTATTGTCCTTCCTGAGACGGCGCAGCCCGTGCCAGATCTCGCCATCCGGCAGCACCACTTCGAGGCCGAGCACCAGGTCTCGCGCATTGCCGTAGCGCACGGTGTTGTTGCCGCCAGCGTTGGTGGAGAGGATGCCGCCGATCTGCGCCGTGCCTTCCGAGCCGATGGAGAGCGGGAACAGGCAGCCGGCCTCGTCAGCGGCGGTTTGCGCGGCTTTCAGGGTGGCGCCGGCCTCGATGGTAAGGCTGAGATCGATCGCATCGACGTCGCGGATACGGTTCATCCTGGACAGGCACAGCACGAGTTCGCTGCCGTCCTCATCCGGCACCGCGCCGCCGACCATCGAGGTATTGCCGCCCTGCGGCACCACTTTGCGCCCGGCGGCGGCGCATTCGCGCAGCACCGCCGAGACCTGCTCGGTGCTGGCCGGCCGCAGCACCGCGGCGGTGCGGCCGCGATAGAGGCGGCGCCAGTCCTCGCTATGGGGGGCGGTGTCGGCGGGATCGGTCAATATGCCGGAGGGGCCGAGAATCTCGGCGAGACGGGCAATCAAGGCATCGGACATGGCGGAACCTCCTGGCGCGCGGTATTTGCCAGAACGCCGCGCGATTTGCACGCGGGGGAGGGAGACGCGATGAGCATCGAGATCGTCACAATTGTCGACCGGCCGGACCTCATTCCCGCCGCCGCGCGCTGGCAGTGGGAGCAGTGGGGCCGCAAGAACAACGTGCCGATCGAGCAGGTCGAGGCGTTCATGGCCAGCCACACCGCGACCTCCGGCCCGCCGCAATGCTTCGTGTTGCTCGATGACGGGGTGCCGGCGGCGGTGGCAACGCTGGAGCATCATGATCTCGACGCGCGGCCCGATCTCACGCCATGGCTGGCGAATCTGGTGGTCGATCCCGCCTTCCGCGGCCGTGGCCACGCGATCCGTCTGGTGCAGCATACCGAGGCCGCATGCCGGGCCGCCGGGTTGCCGCGCTTCTACCTCAACACCGAATCGGCTGCCCCGCTCTACGCACGGCTCGGCTGGGTCGAGATCGGCACTGCGCCGCATTACGATCACACCGTAACCATCATGGTTCGTGAGCTCGGCTGAGCGACGCTTGCCGCCGCGTCGTTTTCATGGCTTGTGCGCGCGGGATACGAAACACATCTAACCGTCGCATGCGAGCGGAGCGAGGACGTCGATATGGATGAGATCATCGGGCAGAAGCCGGCCGCCGAGGCCATGATCGTGGATGGCGACCAGAACACCTTCATGAAGGATGTGGTGGAGGCCTCGCGCGCCATCCCCGTCCTCGTCGATTTCTGGGCGACTTGGTGCGGCCCCTGCAAGACGCTGACGCCGACGCTGGAGAAGGTGGTGAAGGCGGCCGGCGGGCGGGTGAAGCTGGTCAAGATCGACATCGACAAGAACCGCCAGCTGGTTCAGCAGCTCGTGCAGATGGGGCTGCCCTTGCAGTCCGTCCCCACGGTGGCCGCCTTCTGGCAGGGCCAGATCGCCGACCTGTTCCAGGGTGCGCAGCCGGAAAGCGAGGTGAAGCGCTTCATCGAGGGGCTGCTGAAGATGGCTGGCGGCGCCATGCCGGCTGCCGACATGCTGGCCGAGGCCAAGGCCGCCACCGACGCGGGCGAGCACGAGGAAGCCGGCGCCATCTACAGCCAGATGCTGCAGGAGGAGCCGGAGAACCCCGACGCCTGGGGCGGGTTGATCCGCGCTTTGATGGCGCTCGGCCGCGAGGATGACGCGCAGCACGCGCTGACGCAGGTGCCGGAGAAGATCGCCGAGCATGGCGAGATCGCCGGCGCCCGCAGCGCGCTGACGCTGGCCGTCGAGGGCCGCAAGGCGCGCGAGCAACTCGGCGCCTTTGAGGCCCGCCTCGCCGCCGACGCCGATGATCACCAGGCGCGCTACGACCTCGCCACCGCGCTTAACGCGATGGATCGCCGCGAGGAGGCCGCCGAGGCGCTGCTCTACATCATCAAGAAGGCGCGCAGCTGGAACGAGGAGGCCGCGCGGCTGCAGCTGCTGAAGTTCTTCGAGGCTTGGGGCTTCGACGATGCCGCCACCATGGCGGCGCGGCGCAAGCTTTCGGCCATCCTATTCAGCTGATCGACATGCCCGCGTTCGCCGGGCGAGTGGAGCAGATGCCGGAGGAGTTGCCGGTTTTTCCGCTCGCCGGCGCGCTGCTGCTGCCGGGCGGGAAGTTGCCGCTCAATATCTTCGAGCCGCGCTACCTCGCCCTGGTGGAGGACGCGCTGGCGGCCGGGCGGTTGTTCGGCATGGTGCAGCCCGATGGCGCCCGCCCCGCGGGGCCGCAGGGGCCGGCGGTATATCCGGTCGGCTGCCTCGGGCGCATCGTCTCCTTCGCCGAGACCGATGACGGGCGCTATTTGATCACGCTGCTCGGCCTGAGCCGCTTCGCTATCGCCGGGGAAGCCGAGATGCGGCGTGGCTATCGCCGCTTCCGCGCCGATTTCGCTCCGTTTGCGGGCGATGCTGCACCGGGCGAGGCGGTGTTCGACCGCGCCGTGTTGCTCGCCGCGCTGCGGCCCTATTTCGCGGCACGGCGGATCGAGGTGAACTGGGACGTGATCACGCGCATGCCGGATGGCGAACTGGTGATCACGCTGTCCATGGTCTGCCCTTTCGAGTCGGCCGAGAAGCAGGCGCTGCTGGAATCGCCCGGGCCGAGCGAACGGGCCGTCGCGCTGCTTGCGCTGCTCAGGATGGGCGCCTATGGCGGGGCCGGCGAGGTACCGCCCGGCCGGGCCAGTTGACGATCGCAGGAATGGAGAGTTCCGCCATGACCGACCCCACGCCGGATGCGCCGAAACAGGCCCCGCCGCTCGACCCGCGGCTGCTCGAAATCCTGGTCTGCCCTCTCACCAAGACCACGCTGGAATATGACCGCGCGGCCGGGGAGCTGATCAGCCGTGCCGCCGGGCTCGCCTATCCGATCCGCGACGGCATCCCGATCATGCTGGCCGACGAGGCCCGCCCGTTGGACCCCGCCTGATGCCGAGCCCCACCGAAATCCGGCTGAAGCGCGAGCAGAAACTGCTCGAAGTCAGCTTCGACGATGGCTCCGCCTTCGCGCTGCCGGCCGAGTATCTGCGGGTGGAGAGCCCGAGCGCCGAGGTGCAGGGCCATGGGCCGGGCGAGCGCAAAACCATCGCCGGGCGCCGCCATGTCGGCATCATGACGGTGGAGCCGGTGGGCAACTACGCCATCCGGATCATGTTCGATGACCTGCACGACACCGGGATCTTCTCCTGGGACTACCTCTACGACCTCGGCCGCGACCGCACGAGGCGATGGAGCACCTATCTCGACGCGCTCAAGGCCCAGGGCCTGTCGCGCGACCCCTGAGCCACCCGCGCGCGGGGCGTTTGGCGCTGCGGCGCGCGCCCTGTAGAGTGTGCGGAGTCTCGGAGTTTCGACCCCTTCCATGTGGCTGCGCGCGACCAGGATCGATCGCTACGTGCTGCGCCAGCTCCTGGCCGGGCTGGTCGCCGTCACGTTCGGGCTGGCGGCGCTGATCTGGCTCACCCAGTCGCTGCGCTTCGTCGAGCTGGTGGTGAACCGCGGCCTGTCCTTCGGGGTGTTCCTGCAGCTGACCTCGCTGTTGCTGCCGAATTTCGTCGCCATCATCCTGCCGATCGCCTGCTTCGTGGTGACGCTGTTCACCTACCATCGGCTCGCCGGGGACCGCGAACTGACAGTGATGCGCGGCGCCGGCCTGTCGCAATGGGCGGTGGGGCGCCCAGCCGTCGTGATGTCGATCGGGGCGATGCTGTGCCTCTACGCGCTCAACCTTTCCATTGTGCCGGCCTCCTCGGCGGCGTTCCGCGAGTTCCAGTTCGAGATCCGCAACCGCGTGGTGGCCTTCCTGCTGCAGGAGGGGGTGTTCACCTCGGTTTCGGAAAACCTTACCGTTTATGTGCGGGCGCGCGACCGCGATGGCACGCTGCGCGGAATACTCATCGATGACGCCCGCAATCCCGCGAGCCACGCCACCATCCTGGCCGAGAGCGGCCGGCTGATCGTGGAAAGCGGCGCGCCGCGGGTTCTGCTGGTCAATGGCAGCCGCGAGGAGCTCGACCATCGCAGCGGCCGGCTCAACGTGCTGAGCTTCGCCGAGAATACCGTGGAGCTCGCCGAAACCGACCGCAACGGCGAACAACGCTTCCGTGACCCCTCGGAGATGACGATCGCCGAGTTGCTCAACCCCAACGCCGCGATTATCCCGGCGCGGGATTTCGGGAAGATGCGCATGGAGGCGCATCGCCGCCTCGCCAGTCCGCTTTCCGCAGTCGGCTACACGCTGATCGCCCTCGCCGCCGTGTTGACCGGGGCGTTCCGGCGGCATGGCAGCCTGTTGCGGCCCTTCGCCAGCATCCTGGTGGTGGTGGCACTGGTGGCCGGCGGGCTCGCCATCGCCAATCTCGCGGCCCGCCAGGAGGCGCTGCTGCCGCTGGTCTGGCTGCATGCCCTGCTGCCCGGGCTGCTGGCCGCCTGGGTGCTGCTGGCGCCGCAATTCGGCGCGCTGCCGGCCGGGCTGGCCGCCGGGCGCCCGCAGGCCGGGGCGGGCTAGGGCGATGCGGTTCGCAACCACCTTGTCGCTCTATATCGCCCGCGTTTTCACGCTCGCTGTGCTCGGCATGCTTGCCGCACTCACCTTCGTCGTGGGGCTGTTCGACTTCATCGAGCTGCTGCGCCGGGCGGCGACCAAACCGGATGCGACTTTGTGGATCGTCGCCGAAATCGGCGGGCTACGGCTGCCGTGGATATCCATGCATATCCTGCCCTTCGCGGTGCTGCTCGGCGGCATCATGGCGTTCTGGCGCCTCACCCGCTCCTCCGAGCTGGTCGTGGCGCGCGCGGCCGGGGTGTCGGCCTGGCAGTTCCTCGCCGCCCCGGTGCTGGCGGCGACCGCCATCGGCGCCTTCGCCACCGCTGGTGTGAGCCCGCTCTCGGCCAGCATGCGCGGCCGCGCCGAGGTGCTGGAGACCCGTTACCTCAAGACCGGCGGCGGGCCGATGGCGCTGAATGGCGGCGCCCTGTGGCTACGCCAGTCCGACCGGCAGCTCGACCCGCTGGGGGTGGCGGTGCTGCATGCCGCAGGCGTCGCGCTGCGGGACGGGGCGCTCACGGCGCAGGCGGTGAGCGTGTTCCGGCTCGACCAGCACGACCAGCTGATCCAGCGTATCGAGGCCACCGGGGCGCGGCTCGATGGTGACGCCTGGGTGCTCGACAATGCGCGCCGGGTGACGCCGAACCACCTGCCCGATGCGGCGCAGTCGATCCGCCTGCCCACGGAGATGACGCTCGAACGGGTGCAGGAGAGTTTCGCCGCGCCCGATACCTTCTCGGTCTGGGCGTTGCCGCCCTTCATCGCGCTGCTTGAGCATTCCGGCTTCTCGGCCATCCGGCACCGTCTGCAATTCCAGAGTCTGCTCGCGCTGCCGCTGCTCGCCGGCACCATGGCGCTGCTCGCCGCCGGGTTCTCCATGCGCCCAGCGCGGCGCGGCGGGGTGGCGCGGATGATCGGCAGCGGGGTGGCGGCCGGTTTCGCGCTGTTCGTGGTGACCAAGATCGCCGAGGAGTTCGGCCAGTCCGGCGCGCTGCCGGCGGTGCTGGCGGCCTGGGCGCCGGCGGCGGCGGGGCTGCTGCTGTCGGTTTCGCTGCTGCTCCACCTGGAGGATGGCTGAGCATGCGGGCACCCACGCGGATTCTGATCATCGCCGGACTCGCCATGTTGGCCGCGGCGTTGACCGGGGCCGAACAGCCCGGCGCCCAGCCGCGCCCCCAGAGCGGGCCGTCGGCGCCGATCCGCCAGGACCAGCCGGCCTTCTACCAGGCCGACCAGGCCGAGTACGATCGCGAACGCGGGGTGGCCACCCTGCGCGGCCATGTCGAGCTGTGGCAGGACCCGCGGATGCTGCTGGCCGATATGGTAACCTATGACCGCAACACCGGGGTGGCGATAGCGAAGGGCCATGTCGTGCTGCTGGAGCCTGACGGGCAGACCGTGTTCGCCGATGAGGCCGAACTGTCCGAGGGCATGAAGCAGGGCGTGATGGCCGGTATGCGCGCGCTGCTGGCCGAGAATGGCCGCCTTGCCGCCAATGGCGCGCGGCGGATCGACGGGCGGATCAACGAGCTGACCCGCGTCGTCTACTCCACCTGCGACCTCTGCAAGGACGACCCGACCAAGGCGCCGCTCTGGCAGATCCGCGCCGCCGAGGCGGTGCAGGATACCGATAACAAGATGATCGAGTACCGCGATGTCGTGATCGACATGTTCGGCTTCCCGGTCATGTGGCTGCCCTACCTCACCCACCCCGACCCCTCGCAGAAGCGGGCAAGCGGGTTGCTGACGCCGAATTTCGGCCTGTCCCGCCATCTCGGGGCGTTTTTCGGCCAGCCCTATTACTGGGTGATCGATGCGCAATCCGACGCGACGATTACGCCGATGGTGGCGACCCGCAATGGACCGGCGGTCGAGGTGGATTATCGCCGCCGCTTCAATGACGGGATGGTCTCGATCAACGCCTCGGTCGCGCAATTCAGCGGTGACCCCGGCGCCCATGTGTTCGCCAAGGGGCAGTTCGCGATCGACGAGGTCTGGCGCTGGGGGTTCGACCTGCAGCGCACCACCAGCCTGAACTACATGCGGGACTTCAGGATCGCCGGCACCCAGACGGTGCTGACCAGCCAGGCCTATCTGGAAGGCTTCGGCCAGGGCGCCTGGACGCGCATCGACACGCGGGCCTACCAGGCGCTGAGCACCGCGGTGCGCTCGGAGAAGCTGCCCTACGTGCTGCCGCGCTATGAGTACAGCTTCGTCAGCCAGCCGGGCTGGCTGGGCGGGCGGGTCTCGGTGGATGCCGGGGCGTTCAACATTTTCCGCTACTCCGGCACGAATACCCAACGCGCCAATCTCGGCCTCGCCTGGGAAAGCAACGCCGTCGGGCGGGCGGGTGATGTATGGAACACCCGGGTGCAGGTCGAAAGCGCCACCTATTACGCCCATCTGTTCGACCAGCAGCCGAATTTCGGCCCCAAGGGCACAGTTACCTCGGCGCAGGCGATGCCCACTGCGGCGGTGCGGCTCAACCTGCCCTTCGCCCGCAATGGCGGCGGCTGGGGGACGCAGATCCTCGAGCCGATCGGCCAGGTGGTGGTGGCGCCGCGCGGCAGCACCTATCGCGGCGCGCTGATCCCCAACGAGGACAGCCTCGACCAGGATTTCACCGACAATAATCTCTTCGCGCTGAACCGCTTCCCCGGCATCGATCGCATGGAGGGCGGCGTGCGCTTCAACGTCGCGCTGCATGCCGCCTGGTTCCTGCCGGCCGGCGGCACGGTGGACGCGCTGGTCGGGGAGGGGTTCCGGGCCCGGCCTGACGGCGCCTTCCTCGCGGAATCCGGCCTGGAAAAGACGGCGAGCGACATCGTCAGCCATCTCTCCTACACGCCCAATAAGTGGTTCGACATCACCACCCGGCAGCGTTTCGACAACAGGAGCATGAAGATCCGCTTCGCCGAGGCGCTGGCCGGCTATGGCCCGGAATGGGCGCGCTTCTCCACCGGCTACACCTATTCGGTGACCAACCCGTTCTACTACTTCGATACCGCAGGCGGCTCGGCGCTGGCAACCAAGCCGCGCAACGAGGCGATTGCGGGGGTGGCGACCACCTATGGCCCCTACCGGCTGCACACCAGCGCGCGGCGTGACCTGCAATTCAACAAGATGGTTTCGCTGGCCGCGGGCGGCAGCTACGAGGATGAGTGCTTCATCTTCGACTTGAGCCTGCAGCGGCGCTATACCTCGATCAACAACGACCGCGGTGCGAGCACCGTCCTATTCGAGATTACGTTCAAGACGATCGGCCAGTTCGGCTTCCACGCATTGTGACCGCAGGCCATACCG
>CAIPLM010000231.1 GCA_903865895.1 uncultured Rhodospirillales bacterium
CCGGAGCGGGACGGGCTGTTCTGCGCCCGCATCTTCGGGCCGATCAAGGACTACGAGTGCCTGTGCGGCAAGTACAAGCGCATGAAGTTCCGCGGCATCATCTGCGAGAAGTGCGGCGTGGAAGTCACGCTCGCTAAGGTGCGCCGCGAACGGATGGGTCACATCGAGCTGGCCTCGCCGGTCGCTCACATCTGGTTCCTGAAGTCGCTTCCGAGCCGCATCGGCCTGATGGTCGATCTCACGCTCAAGGAGCTGGAGAAGATCCTGTATTTCGAGAACTACGTGGTTCTCGAGCCCGGCCTGACCGACCTTAAGGTCTATCAGCTCCTCACCGAGGAGCAGCTGATGGACAAGCAGGACGAGTTCGGCGAGGACGCGTTCCGCGCCGGCATCGGTGCTGAGGCAATTAAGGGCGTTCTGGCGGCGATCGACGCGGATGCCGAGAAGGTCAAGCTGCGGGCTGACCTCAAGGAGACCACGTCGGAGGCCAAGCGCAAGAAGCTGGTCAAGCGCCTCAAGCTCATCGAGGCCTTCGCCGAGTCGGGCGCCAAGCCCGAGTGGATGATCCTCGACGTGGTGCCGGTGATCCCGCCCGAGCTGCGTCCGTTGGTGCCGCTCGATGGCGGCCGCTTCGCCACATCGGACCTCAACGACCTCTATCGCCGCGTCATCAACCGCAACAACCGCCTGAAGCGGCTGATCGAGCTGCGTGCGCCGGACATTATTGTCCGCAACGAGAAGCGCATGCTGCAGGAGGCGGTTGACGCCCTGTTCGACAACGGCCGCCGTGGCCGCGCCATCACGGGCGCCAATAAGCGCCCGCTGAAGTCGCTGTCCGACATGCTGAAGGGCAAGCAGGGTCGCTTCCGGCAGAACCTGCTCGGCAAGCGCGTCGACTACTCGGGCCGTTCGGTCATCGTGGTGGGTCCGGAGCTGAAGCTGCAACAGTGCGGTCTGCCGAAGAAGATGGCGCTGGAGCTGTTCAAGCCGTTCATCTACGCGAAACTCGAGAAGTACGGCCACGCCACCACCATCAAGGCCGCCAAGCGGATGGTGGAAAAGGAGCGTCCGGAGGTGTGGGACATCCTCGAAGAGGTGATCCGCGAGCACCCGGTCATGCTCAACCGCGCGCCGACGCTGCATCGCCTGGGCATCCAGGCGTTCGAGCCGGTGCTGATCGAGGGCAAGGCGATCCAGCTGCATCCGCTGGTCTGCACCGCCTTCAATGCGGACTTCGACGGCGACCAGATGGCGGTGCACGTGCCGTTGAGCCTGGAAGCCCAGCTCGAAGCGCGTGTGCTAATGATGTCCACCAACAACATCCTCAGCCCCGCCAACGGCAAGCCGATCATCGTGCCGAGCCAGGACATCGTGCTCGGCATCTACTACCTCTCGCTGGAGACGCCGGAATTCCGCGCCACCGATGACGCGACGGCCCCGGCCTTCGCCAACCTCGGCGACATCGAGCACGCGATCCACGCCAAGCGGATCACGTTGCATGACAAGATCCGCAGCCGCTACGAGACGGTTGACGCCGCGGGGAACCGCATCACCGAGCGGGTGATTACCACCGCCGGCCGCATGCTGATCTCCCAGGTATTGCCGCGCAGCACGCTGATCCCGTTCTCCTTGATAAACCGCCAGCTGACCAAGAAGAACGTGTCGGACGTGATCGACGCGGTCTACCGCCACTGCGGCCAGAAGGAATGCGTGATCTTCGCCGATCGCCTGATGGGCCTCGGCTTCGCGCATGCTGCCAAGGCCGGGATTTCCTTCGGCAAGGACGACATGATCATCCCGCTGGAGAAGCAGGACATGATCCTGAAGACCCAGGGCGAAGTGAAGGAGTTCGAGCAGCAGTATCAGGACGGCCTGATCACCGCCGGCGAGCGCTACAACAAGGTGGTTGACGCCTGGTCGCGTTGCACCGACGTCGTCGCCACCGCGATGATGAAGGAGATCTCCAAGCAGGAGATCGGCCGCCAAACCAACTCGGTGTGGATGATGAGCCACTCCGGCGCCCGTGGGTCGCCGGCGCAGATGCGCCAGCTTGCCGGCATGCGCGGCCTGATGGCCAAGCCGTCGGGCGAGATCATCGAGCAGCCGATCATCGCGAACTTCAAGGAAGGCCTCTCGGTTCTCGAATACTTCAACTCGACCCACGGCGCTCGTAAGGGCCTCGCGGACACCGCGCTGAAGACCGCGAACTCCGGCTACCTCACCCGCCGCCTAGTGGATGTGGCGCAGGATTGCATCATCGTCGAGAACGATTGCGGCACTGTGCGCGGCCTCACCGTGAAGCCGGTGATGGATGGCGGCGAGGTGGTCTCCTCCCTCTCCGAGCGGATCCTTGGCCGTACCTCGGCGGAGGACATCATCGATCCGCTGACCAACCTCGTGTTGGTGCCGCGCAATACGCTGATCGAGGAAAGCGAGGCCGAATTGGCCGAGAAGGCCGGCGTTGAGGCGGTGCTGATCCGCTCGGTGCTGACCTGCGAGGCCAAGGTGGGCGTGTGCGGCCATTGCTATGGGCGCGATCTCGCCCGCGGCACTCCGGTCAACGTCGGCGAGGCGGTGGGCGTCATCGCCGCGCAGTCGATCGGCGAGCCGGGCACCCAGTTGACCATGCGCACCTTCCACATCGGCGGTGCCGCCCAGCGTGGCGCCGAGCAGTCGAGCGTGGAAGCCAGCCATGACGGCGTGATCGAGGTGAAGAACCGTAACGTGGTTATCAACTCGTCCAACGTGCCGGTGGTGATGAGCCGTAACTGCGAAATCGTGCTGATGGACAAGGGCCGCGAACGCGCCCGCTTCCGGGTTCCCTACGGCGCCCGGCTGCTGGTGGATGACGGCGCAACCGTCATCCGCACGCAGAAGCTGGCGGAGTGGGATCCCTACACCCTGCCGATCATCACCGAGCGGAATGGCCGCCTCGAATATCTCGACCTGATGGAGGGTGTCACCCTCGTCGAGCGGATGGACGAAGTGACCGGCCTCACCTCCAAGGTGGTGGTGGACTACAAGCAGAACGCCCGCGGTGTCGATCTGCGGCCGCGTCTGCAGCTCAAGGACGCCAAGGGCGAGGTGATCAAGCTGCCGAACGGCAATGACGCGCGGTACTTCCTTTCGCCCGACTCGATCCTCTCGGTCGAGAACGGCGCCGAGGTGGCCGCCGGCGACGTGCTGGCGCGTATTCCGCGTGAAGGCAGCAAGACCCGCGACATTACCGGCGGTCTGCCCCGCGTGGCGGAGCTCTTCGAAGCCCGGCGTCCCAAGGACCATGCGATCATCGCAGAAATCGATGGCCGCGTGGAGTTCGGCAAGGACTACAAGGCCAAGCGCCGGATTATCCTGAAGAACGACGAGACCCAGGAGGAGAGCGAGTATCTCATCCCGAAGGGTAAGCACGTCTCGGTACAGGAGGGCGATTTCGTCCGCCTCGGCGATCCCCTGGTCGACGGCCCGCGCGTGCCGCACGACATCCTCAAGGTGCTCGGCGTGCCCGCTTTGTCGGACTACCTAGTGAACGAGATCCAGGACGTCTACCGGTTGCAGGGCGTGAAGATCAACGACAAGCACATTGAAGTGATCGTTCGCCAGATGCTCCAGAAGGTCGAAATCACCGAGCCGGGGGATACCACGTTCCTGGCCGGCGAACAGGTCGACCGGATGGAGTTCGCCATCGAGAACGGCAAGCGGATCGCTGAAGGTGAGCGCCCTGCAGTGGCCACGCCGGTGCTCCAGGGCATCACCAAGGCCTCCCTGCAGACCCACAGCTTCATCTCTGCGGCATCCTTCCAGGAGACCACGCGGGTGCTCACGGAGGCGGCAACCGCCGGCAAGGTGGACAACCTGATCGGTCTTAAGGAGAACGTCATCGTTGGCCGCCTGATCCCGGCGGGCACCGGTGCGGTGATGAACCGGCTGCGCGCGATCGCTGCCGGCCGCGAGGATGCCAGAGGCCTTACGAGCGAAACCACCGCGATTCCCGGCAGCGATATCGCCGCGGAATAACGGTCAACCCCTCCATGAGCAGGAAGGGCGGCGATCAGCGCATCGCCGCCCTTCTTCTTTTGGGGGAGAATACTCCGCCTACCGCTTGACTCACCCTCCCCCCCGCCGTAGGTTCCGCGCCCTCGGCCAACCCCTTCAACTCTCTGGGGCGCCGTCGTTTGCAGCTACCATCGCCTTCGGCGCCGCCTCTTCGGAGGCCTAGGCCGGTGGCAGTGTCAGACCCCGCAGGGTGGCGATTGCCATCCTTTGCGGGGATTGGTTTTGCAGACTGACGACGCTCGGACGCTGACGGGTGCGGAGGACGAGATTTGGACGCGTAGGACTACGCCAGACAGGATCGAAAGAGGCTCAATGCCGACCATCAATCAGCTGATCGCCAGCGGGCGCGAGCCCGCCGCGAAACGCAACAAGGTTCCCGCCCTGCAGGGTTGCCCGCAGAAGCGTGGCGTGTGCACCCGCGTCTACACCACGACGCCGAAGAAGCCGAACTCCGCGCTCCGTAAGGTCGCGAAGGTTCGTCTCACCAACGGCTATGAGGTAGTGAGCTACATCCCCGGCGAAGGCCACAACCTGCAGGAGCACAGCGTTGTGCTGATCCGCGGCGGGCGCGTGAAGGATCTTCCGGGCGTTCGCTACCACATCCTGCGCGGCGTGCTGGATACCCAGGGTCTGCCCAAGCGTCGTAAGCGCCGGTCGCTTTACGGCGCCAAGCGGCCGAAGTGAGGAGAGGGCAATGAGCCGTCGCCACCGCGCAGAAAAGCGCGAAATCCTGCCGGACCCCAAGTTCGGTGACGTTGTCGTCACGCGTTTCATGAACGCCCTGATGTATGACGGCAAGAAGTCGACCGCCGAGACGATCGTCTATGGCGCGCTTGACACCATGAAGAAGCGCGGCGGGGCTCAGGCCGATGCCGTGCGCATGTTCCACGAGGCGCTGGATAACGTGAAGCCGGCCGTCGAGGTGCGTTCGCGCCGCGTCGGTGGTGCCACCTACCAGGTGCCGGTTGAAGTGCGGACGGAGCGTCGCCAGGCGCTCGCCATTCGCTGGATCATCGATGCCGCCCGCAAGCGCGGCGAGCATACGATGGAAGACCGGCTTTCGAACGAACTGCTGGACGCGGTGAACAACCGCGGTTCGGCCGTGAAGAAGCGTGAAGATACCCACCGGATGGCGGAGGCGAACAAGGCCTTCAGTCATTACCGCTGGTAAGCATCAGAACCCCCACCCCGGACAGCAAGCGGGAACGGAGATAGGACGATGGGTAAAGCTAAATTCGAGCGTAACAAGCCGCACTGCAACATTGGCACGATCGGCCACGTCGATCATGGCAAGACGTCGCTGACCGCGGCTATCACCAAGATCCTGGCCAAGGCAGGCGGTGCCACTTTCACCGCCTATGACCAGATCGACAAGGCCCCGGAAGAGCGGGCCCGTGGCATCACGATCTCGACCGCGCACGTCGAATACGAGACCAAGAACCGGCACTACGCCCACGTCGACTGCCCTGGCCACGCCGACTATGTGAAGAACATGATCACCGGCGCCGCGCAGATGGACGGTGCGATTCTGGTGGTGTCCGCCACCGACGGCCCGATGCCGCAGACCCGCGAGCACATCCTGCTCGCCCGTCAGGTCGGCGTGCCGGCGCTCGTGGTGTTCCTCAATAAGTGCGACATTGCCGACCCCGAGCTGCTTGAGCTCGTCGAGATGGAGCTGCGCGAGCTGCTGAGCAGCTACAACTTCCCGGGCGATGATATCCCGATCATCCAGGGTTCGGCCGTTTGCGCGCTGAACGACACCCAGCCGGAGCTTGGCGAGCAGGCGATCCTGAAGCTGATGGAGGCGGTTGACGCCTACATCCCGCAACCGGCCCGCGACATTGACAAGCCCTTCCTGATGCCCGTCGAAGACGTGTTCTCGATCTCCGGCCGCGGCACTGTGGTGACCGGTCGCGTCGAGCGCGGCATCGTCCGCGTTGGCGAGGAAGTCGAGATCGTCGGCCTCAAGAACACGGTGAAGACTGTCGTGACGGGCGTCGAGATGTTCCGCAAGCTGCTCGATCAGGGCCAGGCTGGCGATAACATCGGCGCGCTGCTGCGTGGCACGAAGCGTGAGGATGTTGAGCGCGGTCAGGTTCTGGCCAAGCCGGGCTCCATCACGCCGCACACCAAGTTCAAGGCTGAAGCGTACATCTTGAACAAGGAAGAGGGTGGCCGTCACACGCCGTTCTTCACGAACTATCGCCCGCAGTTCTACTTCCGCACCACGGACGTCACGGGCATCGTGACTCTCCCCGAGGGCACGGAAATGGTGATGCCGGGCGACAACGTGGCGATGGACGTGACCCTGATCGCCCCGATCGCCATGGATGAAGGCCTACGTTTCGCCATTCGCGAAGGTGGCCGCACCGTCGGCGCCGGCGTGGTCGCGAAGATCGTCGCCTAAAGAAAGAAAGGAGTTCTGCCGGCCCGCGCAGTGATGCGCGGGCGGCGGAAAGACTGAGATGGACAACCAGAATATCCGCATCCGCCTCAAGGCGTACGATCACCGCGTGCTGGATAACAGCACAAAGGAGATTGTGAATACGGCGAAGCGCACGGGCGCGCGGGTTCGGGGGCCGATCCCCTTGCCGACGCATATCGAGCGCTTCACGGTGAACCGCTCGCCGCACGTCGACAAGAAGAGCCGCGAGCAGTTTGAGATGCGCACGCATCGCCGTCTGCTCGATATCGTTGAACCGACCCCGCAGACGGTAGACGCGCTGATGAAGCTCGACCTCGCCGCCGGCGTGGACGTCGAGATCAAGATCTAACTTATTTTTGGCCTAAGGACCCCGCTTGGGTCCCTCTGGGGAAAGTCAATGCGCACAGGTTTGCTGGCAAAGAAGCTGGGCATGTCCCGGCTGTTTAAGGAGGACGGGACACATGTGCCCGTCACGGTGTTGCATCTGGACAACGTCCAGGTGGTCGCCACCCGCACCATAGAGACGGACGGCTACACTGCCGTTCAGCTCGGTTGGGGCACTGCAAAGGTGAAGAACGTTTCGCAGCCCAACAAGGGGCATTTCGCGAAGGCGAAGGTCGAGCCAAAGGCGAAGCTCGCTGAATTCCGCGTCGCCCCCGAGGCGATGCTGGAGTCGGGCGCCACCCTCTCCGCCGCCCATTTCGTGGTTGGTCAGAAGGTCGATGTCTGCGGCACTTCGAAGGGCAAGGGGTTTGCCGGCGGTATGAAGCGCTGGAACTTCGCCGGCCTTGAGGCCTCGCATGGCGTGTCCATTTCGCATCGCTCGCTCGGCTCTACTGGCAACCGCCAGGACCCCGGCAAGACCTTCAAGAACAAGAAAATGGCCGGCCATATGGGGCAGGACCGCATCACCACCCTCAATCTTGAGGTGGCTGGCGTGGATGCGGATCGTGGCCTGCTGATGATTAAGGGCTCCGTGCCTGGCGCCAAGGGCGGCTATATCCTGGTGCGCGATGCGGTGAAGGCCGAACGTCCGGCCGATGCGCCGTTCCCCGCGGCGCTGGCGGGCTGAGGGCAGGAACATGCAGATCGATATCAAAACCCTCGATAATGGCAGCGCCGGCACGGCCGAGCTGCCGGATGAGATCTTCGCCACGACGCCGCGCGCCGACATCATGGCTCGCGTCGTTCACTGGCAGCAGTCCAAGCGCCGCGCCGGCACCCACAAGACCAAGGGTATGGGCGAAGTGCAGGGCACGACGAAGAAGCCCTATAAGCAGAAGGGCACTGGTAACGCGCGTCAGGGCTCGCTCCGTGCGCCGCAATATCGCACCGGTGGCGTTGTCCACGGTCCGGTGGTGCGCAGCCATGCCTACGACCTGCCGAAGAAGGTCCGTCGTCTTGGCCTGATCTCTGCGCTGTCGCAGAAGGCGGCTGACGGTAAGCTGGTGGTGCTGGATGCGGCTTCGGGCGCGGCCAAGACCAAGGAACTCGCCGCGAAGCTGAAGGTTCTCGGCTGGACCTCGGCTCTGATCGTTGATCACACGGTGGATGACGGCTTCCTCAAGGCCAGCCGCAATATCCATGGAATCGACGTTCTGCCGACCGTCGGCGCGAACGTATACGACATCCTGCGCCACGACGTTCTCGCCATCACCACGGCGGGCGTTGCCGGCCTGAAGGAGCGGCTGTCATGAGCGATACCGCGAAGAAAAAGGGCCCGGCCCTGTCCCGCGAGGCGATGTACACGATCATTCGCAGCCCGGTGATCACCGAGAAGGCAACCCTGCTGTCCGAGAAGGGGCAGACGGTGTTCCGCGTGGCGATTGATGCCACCAAGCCGGAGATCAAGGCGGCGGTTGAGGGTCTGTTCAACGTGAAGGTGATGGCGGTCAACACCGTGGTCACCAAGGGCAAGACCAAGCGTTTCAAGGGCCGTCCTGGCCGGCGCTCCGACGTCAAGAAGGCCTATGTCAAGCTCGCCGAGGGTCAGTCGATCGACATCTCGACCGGCCTGGCGTGATCCGGGAAGAAAACGATGGCACTTAAGAGTTTCAATCCCGTCACGGCGAGCCTTCGCGGAACGGTCCTGATCGACCGCAGCGAGCTGTGGAAGGGCAAGCCGGTCAAGGGTCTTACCGAGGGCAAGCATTCTTCGGGCGGGCGCAACAACCACGGCCACATCACCAGCCGGTTCCGGGGCGGCGGACACAAGCAGTCCTACCGCATCGTGGACTTCAAGCGCCGCAAGCGCGACGTGCAGGGCGTGGTTGAGCGTCTGGAATATGATCCGAACCGCACGGCGTTCCTTGCGCTGATCAAGTACCAGGACGGCGAGCTTGCCTATATCCTGGCGCCGCAGCGCATGAAGGCTGGCGACCCGGTCATTGCGTCCGCCCGCGCCGACATCAAGCCGGGCAACGCGATGCCGCTGGCAGCCATTCCGGTCGGCACGATCGTCCATAACGTCGAGCTGAAGCCCGGCGCGGGTGGCAAGGTTGCCCGTGCGGCTGGTCAGTATGTCCAGCTCGTGGGCAAGGATAGCGGTTACGCGCAGATCAAGCTGATGTCCGGCGAGCTGCGCCTGGTGCGCGGCGAGTGCATGGCGACGATCGGCGCGGTGTCGAACCCGGACAATTCCAACCAGCAGTTCGGCAAGGCCGGCCGCAAGCGTTGGATGGGCCGCAAGCCGCATAACCGTGGTGTCGTGATGAACCCGGTTGACCATCCGCATGGCGGCGGCGAAGGCCGCACCTCGGGCGGCCGTCACCCGGTCACGCCATGGGGCAAGCCGACCAAGGGTTACAAGACCCGCGTGAACAAGCGCACGGACCGTCTGATCGTCCGCGGTCGCAACAAGGGTAAGGGTTGAGGCGATGACGCGTTCCGTCTGGAAAGGCCCGTTCGTCGACGGGTATCTGCTGAACAAGGCCGAGGCTTCGCGGGCATCGGGCCGCAACGAGATCATCAAGATCTGGTCGCGCCGCTCCACCATCCTGCCGCAGTTCATTGGTCTTACTTTCGGCGTCTATAACGGCCACAAGTTCCTGCCGGTGCAGGTCAACGAGAACATGGTCGGCCACAAGTTCGGTGAGTTTGCGCCGACCCGTACCTTTACGGGTCACGCCGCCGACAAGAAGGCGAAGCGGGGCTGATATGAGCAAGCCGAAACATCCGCGCGCGCTGAAGGACACCGAGGCGCAGGCCATCCTGAGCAACGTCCGGGTCTCCCCGCGCAAGTTGAACCTGGTTGCGGGCCTGATCCGCAATCGCACTGCGGCCGACGCGGTGGCGACCCTGACCTTCTCGAAGCGTCGTATCGCACAGGACGTGCGCAAGACGCTGGAGAGCGCCATTGCCAACGCCGAAAACAATCATCAGCTCGATGTCGATCGTCTGGTCGTCACCCGTGCCGAGGTTGGCAAGTCGATGGTCATGCGGCGCTTTCACGCCCGTGGCCGCGGCCGCTCGGCGCAGATCGAGAAATGGTTCAGCCACCTGAAGATCGTGGTAGCCGAACGGGCGCAGGAAACTGCTCCGACCGAGACGGCGCAGGAGGCCGCATAAGATGGGTCACAAAGTCAATCCGGTCGGGCTTCGCCTCGGCATCAACCGCACCTGGGACAGTCGCTGGTACGCTGGTTCGGACTACGCCAAGCTCCTGCACGACGACCTGAAGCTGCGTGCGCACCTGCGCAAGAGGCTGTCGGGCGCCGGCGTGTCCCGCGTGGTGATCGAGCGTCCGGCGAAGAAGCCGCGCGTGACGATTTACGCGGCTCGTCCCGGTGTCGTGATCGGCAAGAAGGGCCAGGACATTGAGCATCTGCGCAAGGACCTGAGCAAGCTCGCGAAGTCCGAGGTGTCGCTCAACATCGTCGAAATCCGCAAGCCGGAAATCGACGCGACGCTGGTGGCCGAGAATATCGCCCAGCAGCTTGAGCGCCGCGTTGCCTTCCGGCGCGCCATGAAGCGTGCGGTGCAGTCGGCCATGCGTCTCGGCGCACAGGGTATCCGGATCAATTGCGGTGGCCGTCTCGGCGGCGCTGAAATCGCTCGCGTCGAGTGGTATCGCGAGGGCCGGGTGCCGTTGCACACGCTGCGCGCTGATATCGATTTCGGGGTCGCGACCGCGAAGACCACCTATGGCACCTGCGGTGTGAAGGTTTGGATCTTCAAGGGCGAGATCCTGGCGCAGGACCCGATGGCTCAGGATCGTCGCGCGGCCGAGCAGGCCCCGCAGCGTTGATGTGAAGCGCTAGGAATCAAAAACAATGCTTTCGCCAAAGCGCACTAAGTTTCGCAAGGCCCATAAGGGCCGCATCAAGGGTGCCTCCAAGGGCGGCACGGCGCTGAATTTCGGCGCCTACGGCCTTAAGGCACTGGAACCCGAGCGGATCACCGCGCGTCAGATCGAGAGCGCCCGTCGCGCGATCACCCGTGCAATGAAGCGCGCGGGCCGCGTGTGGATCCGCATCTTCCCGGATCTGCCGGTCTCGACGAAGCCTGCCGAAGTCCGCATGGGCTCGGGCAAGGGCTCGCCGGAATTCTGGGTGGCGCGCGTCGCTCCCGGGCGGATCATGTTCGAGATCGACGGCGTGGCGCCGGAACTCGCCAAGGAGGCGCTGACACTCGGTGCCGCTAAGCTGCCGATCAAGACGAAGTTCATCACCCGCATCGGAGACGCGTGAGATGGCCAAGCAGATGAAGGCTACGGACGCCCGTCTGAAGACGGTGGACGAGCTGAAGACCAGCCTGCTCGACCTCCGGAAGGCGCAGTTCAATCTGCGCTTCCAGCGCGCCTCGGGCCAGAACGAAGGTCTGGCGCAGGTGAAGCAGGTTCGGCGCGATATCGCGCGCGTGAAAACCATCCTGGCGGAGAAAGCTAGCTCCGCCTCGAAGTCCTGAAAGGAGTAGGGCGATGCCGAGGCGCGTCCTGACAGGGCGGGTGACCAGCGACAAGATGGATAAGACCGTTACGGTGCTTGTCAATCGTCGTGTGATGCATCCGCTGTATAAGAAGTTCATCCGGCGCTCGAAGAAGTACGCCGCGCATGACGATGCCAACGCGTGCGAGATTGGTGACGTGGTGCGGATCGAGGAATGTCGGCCGATCTCCAAGCGTAAGACGTGGATGGTGGTCGAGCGCAACGGCGCTGCCGTTGCTGACGCCGGCGCATCCGCCGCGCAGCCGACGGTCGCTCACGCGACCGCGGCGGGCTGAGGAGGGATAGATGATTTCAGTCGAGACCAACCTGGACGTTGCCGATAATTCGGGTGCGCGTCGGGTGCAGTGCATCAAGGTGCTGGGCGGTTCCAAGCGTAAGACTGCCTCGGTCGGCGATGTCATCGTGGTGGCGATCCAGGACGCCATTCCGCGGGGCAAGGTGAAGAAGGGCGACGTGCACCAGGCGGTGATCGTCCGCACGTCCTTCCCCGTTCGCCGCCCCGATGGCAGTGCGATCCGGTTCGACCGCAACGCGGCCGTGCTGATCAACAAGTCGCAGGAGCCGATCGGCACCCGTATTTTCGGGCCGGTTGTGCGTGAACTTCGTGCCAAGAAGTTCATGAAGATCATCTCGCTGGCGCCGGAGGTGCTGTAATGGCTGCGCGCATTCGCAAGGGCGACAACGTCCTGGTCATCAGCGGCGCCGATCGCGGCAAGCGCGGTGAGGTTCTCCGGGTGATCCCGTCCGACAACCGTGCGGTGGTGCAGGGCGTCAATATCGCTCAGAAGCACACCAAGCCGGGCGGTATGGGCCAGCCTGGCGGCATCGTTTCCGTTGAGGCGACCATCCATTTGTCCAACCTGAAGCTCGTTGACCCGAAATCGGATCAGCCGACCAAGGTCGGGTTCCGGATTCTGGAAGACGGCCGCAAGGTCCGCGTTGCCAAGGCCAACGGCAACGTGATCGAGAGCTGAGGAGACCAAGGTGAGCGACAGCAAATCCAAGGGCGGCAAGCCCGGCGCGAAGGCCGGCGGCAAGTCCGCAGCCCCGCGCGGCGCCGGTGGCCCGCCCGCGAAGATCGTCAAGGGCGCTGGCAGGAGCGAGACCCTCGCGACCGCCGCGGCCGGTGCGGCTAAGGCAGCGCCGGATAGCACGGCGCGTCTTCAGGTGCACTATGCCGAGGTGGTGCGTGCCGCGATGCAGAAGGAGTTCGGTTACACGAATCCGATGCAGGTGCCCCGCCTCGAGAAGATCGTGATCAATATGGGCGTTGGTGAAGCCACCGGCGACCAAAAGAAGCTTGATAGCGCGGTTGGCGAGCTCGCCCTCATCAGCGGTCAGAAGCCGGTGAAGACGGTGGCGAAGAAGGCAATCGCCGGGTTCAAGATCCGCAAGGGTCTGCCGATCGGCTGCAAGGTCACGCTCCGTAAGGCGCGCATGTATGAGTTCCTGGATCGCCTGGTGACGATCGCGCTGCCACGCGTGCGTGACTTCCGCGGCGTTCCCGGCGGCAAGGGCTTCGACGGCCGTGGCAACTTCGCCATGGGCCTGAAGGAGCAGATCATCTTCCCGGAAATTGTCTACGACCGCGTGGACTCGATCCGGGGTATGGACATCGTGTTCGTCACCACGGCGAAGACGGATGCCGAGGCGAAGGCCCTGTTGAAGCAGTTCTATATCCCCTTCCAGGGCTGAGACGGCTTCAGCGAGTGAATTATCGCGCTTTCGGGCGCAACTGATTTGGAAAACCGCCGGCGGTGCCGGCAGGTTCCGGAGGACAAGACAGGATGGCCAAGACCTCTCAGGTCAACCGCAACGTGAAGCGGGAACATATGGCGGCGCGCGACAAGGGCAAGCGGGCGGCGCTGAAGGCGATCGTCATGGATCGCTCGCTTCCGGTCGAGGATCGCTTCAACGCGACGATCAAGCTGGCCGAGCTGCCGCGCAACGGCGCCAAGGTGCGGGTGCGTCTGCGCTGCGAGCTGACCGGGCGCGCACGCGGCAACTATCGTAAGTTCAAGCTGTGCCGTATCGCACTGCGTGACCTGGCCAGTTCGGGGCAGATCCCGGGCATGGTCAAGGCCAGCTGGTAAAGGGATCCCGGCATGTCGATGTCCGATCCGCTGGGTGATATGCTCACCCGCATCCGCAATGCGCAGCGTGCGCGCCACAGCTCTTGCGTGGCCCCCGCTTCCGCCTTGCGTGCCAACGTGCTCGATGCCCTCAAGCGCGAGGGCTATATTCGCGGTTTTGCCGCTGAGGAACTCCGCCCCGGCGTTGCGCAGCTGCGAATTGAGCTGAAATACAATGAAGGCGAGCCGGTGATCAAAGAGATCACCCGCATCTCCAAGCCTGGCCGTCGCGTTTACTCCAAGATCAAGGAGCTGCCGCGGGTTTATGCCGGGCTCGGCGTGTCCATCCTGTCCACCCCCCGCGGGGTGCTGAGCGATGCCGAGGCGCGCGCTGCCAATGTTGGCGGCGAAGTCCTCTGTCGCGTGTTCTGAGGAGCAGCCAGCAATGTCTCGCGTAGGCAAGTATCCCGTGGAAATCCCGGCTGGCGTGCAGGTTGCGCTGGCTGGAGAAATCATCACGGTCAAAGGCAAGCTCGGCGAATTGTCGTTGGCGTTGACCGACAAGGTCGACACCACGATCGACGGCAACAAGGTGGTGGTCGCCCCCCGTGGTGGGTCCGCTCCGGCGCGCATGATGTGGGGAACCACGCGTGCGCTGGTGGCCAGCATGATCAAAGGGGTTTCCACCGGCTATACCAAGTCGATGGAGATCACCGGCACCGGTTATCGCGCCGCCGTCAACGGCGACACGTTGGTGCTCAATCTCGGTTTCTCGCATGATGTGAATTACAAGATTCCTGCGGGGATCAAGATCAGCTGCGAAAAGCCGACGGCGATTAAGGTCGAGGGCGTGGATAAGCGCCTGGTTGGGCAGGTTTGCGCCGAGATCCGCACCTGGCGTCCGCCTGAGCCGTATAAGGGCAAGGGCGTGAAGTTCGACGGTGAGCAGATCCTCCGCAAGGAAGGTAAAAAGAAGTGAGCGACAGCAAGGAATTGCAGCAGCGCCGGCGCGACCGGCTGCGCTATCAGCTCCGCCGCAAGGCTGGTGGGCGTGCGCGCCTCTCGGTCTTCCGGTCGAGCAAGCACATCTATGCGCAGGTCATCGACGACGCGCAGGGTCGCACCGTGGCGGCGGCTTCGAGCCTCGATCGGACGCTCCGCGAGGCGCTGAAGACCGGCGCGGACAAGGACGCCGCGACGGCCGTGGGCAAGCTGGTGGCCGAGCGCGCACTCGCTGCCGGTGTCACCGAGGTGGTGTTCGACCGCGGCGCATATCTTTATCACGGTCGCGTCAAAGCGCTGGCCGATGCCGCCCGTGAGGGCGGTCTGGCGTTCTAGGAAAAATCAGCATGGCACGTGAACCGAGAGAAGGTGGTAGCGGTGGCCGCGGTGGTCGCGATCGCGACCGTGGCGGTCAGGACCGGGATGCCGGCGATGATCTGATCGACAAGCTGGTCACGATCAACCGCGTCGCGAAAGTGGTGAAGGGCGGCCGTCGTTTCGCCTTTGCTGCGCTCGTCGTGGTGGGTGATCAGAAGGGCCGCGTTGGATACGGCGCCGGCAAGGCGCGCGAAGTGCCCGAGGCGATCCGCAAGGCAACCGACCGCGCGAAGCGCACGATGATCCGCGTTCCCATGAAAGAAGGCCGCACGCTCCACCATGACGTGACCGGCAATTTCGGGGCCGGCTCTGTGGTGCTGCGTAGCGCTGCGGCCGGCACCGGCATCATCGCCGGCGGCCCGATGCGCGCGGTGTTCGAGACGCTGGGGATTGGCGACGTGGTGGCCAAGTCGCTCGGTAGCCGCAACCCGCATAACATGGTCAAGGCGACGTTCGACGCTCTTCAGCGTTGCGCCAGCCCCCGTTCCGTCGCGGCGCGCCGCGGCAAGAAGGTGTCCGATCTGCTGGGCAAGCGCGAAGCCCCGGCGCAGGAGGCGGCTGATGCCTGACGGTAAGAAGGTCCGGGTGATCCAGACCAGCTCCAGCCATGGGCGCAAGCCCGGGCAGAAGGAGACGCTCATCGGTCTTGGCCTCGCCAAGATCGGTGCGCGGCGGGAACTCGAGGATACGCCGTCGGTGCGGGGCATGATCCGCAAGGTGGCGCACCTCATTAAGGTTGAGGAGCTGTCCTGACGCGAGTCTGGACGGAAGGGAACAGCGATGAAGCTCAATGAATTGCGGGATAATCCCGGGTCGCGATTGAAGTCCAAGCGCCTCGGCCGCGGTATCGGCTCCGGCAAGGGCAAGACGTCGGGCAAGGGCGTGAAGGGTCAGAAGGCGCGCGAGGGCGTGGCGCTCAATGGGTTCGAGGGCGGTCAGCTCCCGATCTATCGGCGTCTCCCGAAGCGTGGCTTCAAGAACATCTTCCGCGTGACTTATGCGCCGGTGAACCTCAGCGCGCTCGCCAAGGCGATCGAGTCGGAGAAGATCGATGCCGGGCAACCGATCGACGAGGCGGTTCTTCGCACTGCTGGCTTGGTGCGTGGCGGCAAGGTGTCGGGCGTGCGTCTGCTCGCTTCGGGCGCTGTGTCGCAGGCGCTGACCATCACGGTGTCGGGCGCGTCGGCGGCTGCGGTGGCGGCCATCGAGGCGGCTGGTGGCAAGGTTACGACGACGGTCGTCAAGCCTGGCGCCGAAGCTTAGTGAGGCACGGCCCGCTTTCGCCGTTGGCGGCAGCGCGGTAATAAGACGGACGCGGCGCCTACGGGAACCCGATCTCGGGTCAACCCGGTCGGCGCCGCTTCCATGATGAGGATAGCAGTATGGCGTCGGCGGCCGAACAACTTGCGTCCAACATGAGTCTTGGCGTCTTCTCGAAGGCGACGGAGCTCAAGAAGCGGATCTGGTTCACTCTCGGGGCCCTCCTGGTCTACCGGCTGGGAACCTATATCCCGGTGCCTGGTGTGGACGCATCGGTGATGGGCGAGATGCTGCAGCAACATGGCGGCGGCATCCTCGGTATGTTCGACATGTTTTCGGGCGGCGCGCTCGGGCGTATGACCGTCTTCGCGCTGAATATCATGCCCTATATCAGCGCCTCAATCATCATCCAGCTGATGTCCAGCGCCGTACCGGCGCTGGAGACGTTGAAGAAGGAAGGCGAGGGCGGACGCAAGAAGCTCAACCAATACACACGGTACCTCACCGTGCTGATCGCGATGTTCCAATCCTATGGGATCGCCATCGGGCTCGAGGGGATGCGCGGTGCGTTCGGCGCGGCGGTGATCGATCCCGGCGCATTCTTCCGCATCTCCTGCGTTGTCTCGCTGGTGGGCGGCACGATGTTCATCATGTGGCTGGGTGAGCAGATCACGGCGCGCGGCATCGGCAACGGAACGAGCCTTATTATCTTCTCCGGCATTGTCGCTAACGTGCCGCATGCACTGGCTTCTTTGTTGGAACTCGGTCGTACTGGAGCGCTGAGCCCGGTGTTCATCGTTGCGTTCCTGGTGATCGCGGTCGCGGTGGTGGCCTTCATCGTGTTCGTCGAGCGCGCCCAGCGCCGGATCGTGGTGCAGTATCCCAAGCGTCAGGTGGGGCAGCGGATGTTCGGCGGGGACTCGACCCATATGCCGCTGAAGCTCAACACCTCGGGCGTGATCCCGCCGATTTTCGCCAGTTCGATCTTGCTGATCCCCGCGACCATCTCCGGCTTCTCCGGGGGAGCGGATGGCGGGATTCTCGTGATGATCGGCAATGCCCTTGCTCATGGCCAGCCGCTCTACATGTTCACCTACGCGGCGATGATCATCTTTTTCAGCTACTTCTATACCGCCGTTGTGTTCAATCCGGACGAGACGGCGGAGAATTTGAAGAAGTATGGCGGCTTCATTCCAGGTATCCGGCCGGGGAATGCGACGTCGTCCTATTTCGACACGGTGCTGACGCGGCTGACGACGATAGGCGCGCTGTATCTTTGCGTCGTTTGCCTGTTGCCGGAGATTTTGATCAACAATTATGGCGTGCCGTTTTACTTCGGCGGCACTAGCCTCATGATCATCGTCTCGGTGACGATGGACACCATCACTCAGGTGCAGTCGCATCTTTTGGCCCATCAGTATGAGGGTCTCATCAAGAAGGCCCGGGTCAAAGGCCGCGGCCGCTAAGGAGGCGGATATGAAGCTCATCCTGCTTGGCCCCCCAGGGGCCGGGAAAGGCACGCAGGCCAAGCGCCTGCAGGATCGCTATGGCATCGTGCAAATCTCCACCGGGGATATGCTGCGCGCCGAAGTGGCGGCCGGCAGTGAGGTCGGGCGTGAGGCGAAGGCGGTGATGGAGGCGGGGCAGCTCGTGTCTGACGATATCCTGATCCGCATGCTTGCGGCGCGGGTGGACCGGCCGGATTGCGCCAAGGGTTTCATCCTCGACGGTTTCCCGCGCACGGTGCCGCAGGCGGCCGCGCTGGATACGATGCTGGCGAGCCGCATGATGGAGCTGGATGCCGTCGTCGAGCTGAAGGTGGACGATGCCGCGCTGACTGATCGGATCGCTGGGCGCTATACCTGCGCCGCTTGCGGGGCTGGGTATCATGACAGCTTTCAGAAGCCGCGCGTTACGGGGGTGTGCGATACGTGTGGCGGCACCAGGTTCTCCCGGCGTGCGGATGACAACCGGGAGACGGTAGGTGCGCGGCTGGCGGCCTATCACCAGCAGACGGCGCCGATCCTGCCGCACTACGCCGCTCAGGGGCGATTGCAGGCAGTGGATGGCATGGCCGACATCGATGACGTGACGGCCGCGCTGATCGCGCTGCTGGACGGTCTGGTCACCGGGCGTTGAATCCCACGGCGGACCTTTACTTTTTCTGCATGGCTGCCCGGCAGCTCAATACCGGGGCCATGCGCGCGTTGACTCAAGAGGGTTCGCGGCTATAGTGCGCGCCCTCGGCGGTGCCCACTGGGTTCCGCCCAATAGGTTTTGTGTGCCTGCCGATTTACCTCTTTTCGGGGTGGTCCGGGCGTTTAAGGAGTGAATGGGCGTGGCGCGTATTGCCGGCGTGAACATCCCGACCAACAAGCGGGTGAAGATTAGCCTCCGCTACATCTACGGCATCGGCCCGGCCAAGGCGCAGGAAATCTGCGGCAAGCTTGGCATTGCCGATGACCGTCGCGTGAATCAGCTCTCGGATGACGAGGTGCTGAAGATCCGTGAAATCATCGACCGCGATTATCGCGTCGAAGGTGATCTGCGGCGTGAAGTTGCGATGAACATCAAGCGTCTGATGGACCTTGGCTGCTATCGCGGTCTGCGTCATCGCCGTGGCCTTCCGGTGCGCGGCCAGCGGACGCACACCAACGCCCGTACCCGCAAGGGCAAGGCAGTGGCCATCGCCGGCAAGAAGAAGGTGACGAAGTAAGCCTCAGGGCTTTCTTCCGCCTCATTGGAACACAGTCGCGGCACCTTCCGCCGCGACGCATTGTTGGACAGGACCGAAATACATGGCGAAGCCTGCCGCCGCTGCGCGCACCCGTAAAAAGGAGCGCAAGAATATCACGTCCGGCGTGGCTCACGTGGCCGCGACCTTCAACAACACCATGGTGACCATCACCGACGCACAGGGCAATACGATTGCCTGGTCGTCGGCGGGCATGCAGGGCTTCAAGGGCAGCCGCAAGTCGACCCCCTATGCCGCCCAGGTGGCGGCCGAGGATGCCGGCAAGAAGGCTCGCGAGCATGGCATGGAGACGCTGGAGATTGAGGTCTCTGGCCCCGGGTCTGGCCGCGAGAGCGCGCTGCGCGCCCTCCAGGCGGTTGGGTTCTCCATCACCGCCATCCGTGACATGACCCCCGTGCCGCATAACGGCTGCCGGCCGCGCAAGCGGCGGCGGGTGTGATCCCATGAGACTTTCCGCTGTCATGCAGAAGAACTGGCAGTCGCTCATCAAGCCCGAAAAGCTTGCTGTCGACCACGGTTCGGACCCTCAGCGCGTGGCCACCGTGATCGCCGAGCCGCTTGAGCGGGGTTTCGGCCTGACGTTGGGCAACGCGATCCGTCGTATCCTGCTGTCCTCGCTTCAGGGCGCAGCGGTGACCGCGGTGCAGATCGACGGCGTGCTGCACGAGTTCAGCAGCATCCCGGGCGTCCGCGAGGACGTGACCGATATCGTGCTCAACATCAAGCAGCTGGCCCTTCGCATGCATGGCGACGGCCCGAAGCGTATGGTGCTGAACGCGGTGGGCCCTGGCGAAGTGAAGGCCGGACAGATCACGACCGGCCACGACATCGACGTGATGAATCCGGATCTCGTGCTGTGCACCCTGGATGATGGGGTGAAACTCGGGATGGAGTTCACCGTCAATAACGGCAAGGGCTACGTCGCGGCCGCTGCCAACCGGCCGGAAGACGCGCCGATCGGGCTGATCCCGGTCGACTCGATCTACTCGCCGGTCCGCCGGGTCTCCTACAAGATCGAGCAGACCCGCGTTGGCCAGGTGACGGACTACGACAAGCTCTTGCTGCAGGTGGAGACCAACGGCACGGTCTCGCCGGATGACGCGGTGGCGCTGGCGGCTCGCATCCTGCAGGACCAGCTCCAGCTGTTCATCAACTTCGATGAGCCGCAGCAGCTGCGCACCGAGGAACCCGAGGACGATCTGCCGTTCAATCGCAACCTGCTGCGCAAGGTTGACGAGCTTGAGCTGTCGGTCCGCTCTGCGAACTGCCTGAAGAACGACAACATCGTCTATATCGGTGATCTCGTGCAGAAGTCCGAACAGGAAATGCTGCGCACGCCGAATTTCGGCCGCAAGTCGCTCAACGAAATCAAGGAAGTGCTTTCCTCGATGGGTCTTGCGCTGGGAATGTCCGTCACGGGCTGGCCGCCCGAGAATGTCGAAGACCTCGCCAAACGGCTCGAAGAGCCTTTCTGAGTAGCCGGGAGAATTTAAGATGCGTCACGGGGTTGCCGGCCGGAAGCTCGGCGTTACAGACACTCATCGCTTTGCCATGTTCCGCAATCTGGCACATGCGCTCATCAAGCACGAGCAGATCACCACCACGCTGCCGAAGGCGAAGGAGCTGCGGCCGGTCGCCGAGAAGCTCATCACGCTCGGCAAGCGCGGCGATCTGCATGCGCGCCGCCAGGCCTATGCCCAGCTGCGGGACGACGTGATCGTCTCGAAGTTGTTCAGCACGATTGCCGAGCGCTACAAGGACCGGAAGGGCGGCTATACCCGCGTGCTGAAGGCCGGTATCCGCTACGGCGACGCCGCGGACATGGCGGTGATCGAGCTGGTTGATCGTGATCCCTCCGCCAAGGGCCAGGATAGTGGCCCGCGGCCGGAAGTGGTTGCCGAGGATAGCGAGAGCGAATAAGCCGCTGTTTCAGACCACCTAAAAAGGGCGCCTCCGGTACCGGAGGCGCCCTTTTTGTTTGCGGGCGGGTTCGCTTTCTATGTGAACGTGAACCAGGTCGGCTGCAGGCCGAATGTCGACTCAAAGCGGATGGAGCCGCCGTCGGGTGTGGCAACTTCGGTATAGCTTCCAAGGCTGTCGAAGCCGGTGCTGCTGGCGGCTTGGACGTCAGTGTAGCTGGCCAGGCCTGCGAAGCCTTGCAGGTTTACCAGGACACCGCTGAACCCGGCGCCCTTGATGGCGTCATGGCCGTGCCCGGCGGCGAACGTGATAGTATCGGGCGCGGCATCGAAGCTGTTGTATACGCCGTAGCTCTGGTTGCCCGCGCCGTCGGCGATGTGGTCGCTGTAGATTGTGCCGTCGATCGCGGAGACGCCGCTCAGGAAGTTGGTCGGGGAGTCCGCGATCTGCAGCGTGTGCGCGTTGATGTCGATGGTAGCGGCGCCACGTGCAACGGCGGTGAGGTCGAGCTTCCAGTCGCTGCCGTCGAAGTGGTTGCTGCTGAAGGTGAGGGTGCCGGAGGCCGCCGAAAGTGGACCGCTCAACCCGGTACCGTTGGCTGCGGTCAGGCTGAGATGGAGCGTGCCGCCGCCCGCGAGGTCGATGGAATTGTTGGAGAGGACAACCATGGGCGTGCCCGTGGTGCCGGGGAGGCCTGGGGAGCCAGGGGTTCCAGCTATGGAGGTATTGCCGCCGAAATAGCTGGAACTGCCGCCGCTGCCGCCGGCGCCGCCACCATTCTGGGAGCCGGCGCGAGCGATCAGCGAAATTGTCAGGTCGAGGGAGGCGGAGGCGGTTACTACGTTGCCCGCATAGGTCGCTGTGGCATCTCCGCCAGTGCCGCCGGCGCCGCCCCTACCCCCGTTGGTGTAGGTGGTCGTCGTGCCCTGGCCGCTGATGGCTTGGACGGAGGCCCCGGCGCTCCCACCATCGCCCCCGTGCCCTGCGCTGCCGCCGAAAGCGGAGACCGACATCCCCATGCTGCCTGCGCTTGTCACCGTGAGGCCGAAATCGGACAGACCCGCCGAGGCGAGGCCGCCATTGCCGCCATCGCCGCCGGTGCCGCCGCTGCCGCCCGGGCTGCCACTGCCGCCAGCACCTGCCCGCCCGCCGGTGCCACCCGTGCCGCCCGAGGCCGTGGCCTGGAAGCTCCATGAACTCCCGCCGGCGAGGGTCCCCTGCACGTGATCGACTTGCGCGATCGAGTTGGCTCCATTGCCGCCGCGGCCGCCTTGCCCGCCGTTGCCGGCGGTGCCGCCATGGCCGGTCGGGGTGATGGTGGAGCCGCCGGAGCCGTCCGGCACGGCAATGGCGCTGTCAAATCCCGCGTAACCGCCGGTGCCGCCATTGCCGCCGATCCCGCCATTGCCGCCGGCGGCACTCGCGCCCAAGGGCGCGATGTCACTGGTCAGCGCGTCGGTATCGCCGAGTTGAACGTCGGACAGGGTGATGGTCACCCGATTGCTGCCGCCGCCGTTGCCGCCCCTCCCGCCCGTTCCGGCGTTGCCGTAGTTGTAGCCGCCGATGGCATTGGCCTCAGACGTTCCAGCCCGCCCGGTTGTGCCAGCTCCGCCATTCCCGCCGGTGCCGCTCTGTGCATAGGGCGCAAGGGTGAGGGCGGGGGCGCCCGGGCTGGAGTACGCGGGTGTGCTCTTGAGATGGGCGGGCGCGGGCGTGAAGCCTTGGCCCCTGCCGCCGGCACCACCGCTGCGGGCAGCGGCGGTGCCAGGGAGGCCTGAGCCACCGGACGTGCCGAAGCGGGGGGAGTTGAGCAGGGCGAGCAGTCCCGGCGTCAAAGAACGGAGTGCCACGTTGATTTCTCCCGAAGGGCGCCGCGCCGCATCGCGGATGCGGCCACGTATGTTTAGCCTACATATTGGTAGGACTAATGATCTTTTGGGAGCAAGTGGGCTCACCAGATGTTGACCGGGCGCCGTCCGCGGGCTTGCCATCGGGCTGACGTTGATCGCGCGGGCGTCAGGCCTAACCTGTTGCGCTGCTAGGCGAGCCATGCAGGAGGGCGGTCGGTCCGCGTTGGACTGACAAGGCGAGCCCGCGCGGTTGCCGATCGGAGAAACGTGACTCCGGTGGATTGCAGGCGGCTAGCGTTGTTGAAAGCGGATGGTCCCGTCATTGTACTGCGCCGCCGTCGTCTACGTCCCGATGCCGGCGATCTTGGCGCCGTTCGCGGATATGACATGCGCATTTTGGAAGGGGTGGAGAAGCGGCGCTGATTGCGAGCACGCTGCGGGCGGTGCGCAAGCGGGCTCTGGGAGGGGCGACCAATGCATGGCCCGGAGGCAGGAGATGCGATTTCGCATGCCCTGGCGCGAACTGCCCTCCGGATGATCGGGGATGTCTCCGGGCTGCATGGGGACTCTCGCTGTGGACGCAAAAGTTCAATTTTCGTTCTTGATTTTTGTCCGTGACCAGTGTATATTCCCAGCGTTCGCCATCGCATCAGCAAAGGACCCCCGATGTCATCCGCCGCTTCCCTCCAACCGGACCCGCTCAGCGCCCTGATGCGCCGCCTTGCCGTCCTGTTGATGGGGCTGCTGGGGTCGTTTTTGGCCGAGTTGCTGGCGGAGCGGGATGCGCTGCCGGTGGGGGATGGGCGGCGGAAGCGGGTGATGGGGAAGATTGCAGTGGTGCGGCGGGCGCTCGCGCAGATGGAGGCGCAGGCGAAGTCGGGGGTGCACGAGGAGGTCGAGTATGTTCTCGTGCCGGCGCCGTGGCGGTTGCTGTATTCCGTGCGGCTGGGTTGCCGCGTCGTCAAGGGCGGCCGTGGTGGCGATGCACGTGGGCGTGCGATGCATCCGCGGCTGCTGCATCCTCCGGATTGGGTGGCGTGCTGGCTTTGGTCGATAGGCAACCGCCCGCAAGGCGGCGCTGTCGTGCGGCCATAGGTCGGCGGGCCGTGCTGGGCTATGCATCGGGGATGACTCACACCGTTCCACCGCTTGCCGACCGGCTGCGCCCCAGTGGGCTTGAGGATGTGGTCGGCCAGGATCATCTGGTCGGGCCGGCAGGCACGCTGACGCGGATGCTGGCGCGGGGGTCACTCGCCTCGCTGATCCTGTGGGGGCCGCCGGGGGTGGGGAAGACGACGATCGCGCGACTGCTGGCGGATCGGGCGGGGTTGGAGTTCACCCAGTTGTCGGCGGTGTTCTCAGGGGTGGCGGATCTCAAGAAGGCGTTCGATGCCGCGCGGCTGCGCCGGTCGATGGGGCAGGGGACGATGTTGTTCGTCGATGAGATCCATCGCTTCAACCGGGCGCAGCAGGACGGGTTTCTGCCGGTGGTGGAGGATGGGACGATCACGCTGGTGGGGGCGACCACGGAGAACCCATCCTTCGCGCTGAACGGCGCGTTGCTGTCGCGCTGCCAGGTGCTGGTGTTGCGGCGGCTCGATGATGCGGCGTTGGAGCGGCTGCTGGCGCGGGCCGAGGCGGAGGCGGAGCGGGCGTTGCCGCTCGACGAGGAGGCGCGGGCCGCGCTGCGGGCGATGGCGGATGGCGATGGGCGCTATGTGCTGAACATGACGGAGCAGTTGCTGGCCTTGCCGATCGACACGGCGCCGCTGACCGGGGCCGCGTTGTCGGAGCTGCTGGCCAAGCGGGCGGCGCTGTATGACAAGGACCGCGAGGAGCACTATAACCTCATCTCCGCGCTGCATAAGTCGCTGCGCGGGTCGGATGCCGATGCCGCGCTCTACTGGCTGGCCCGCATGCTCACTGGCGGGGAGGACCCGCGCTATATCGCGCGGCGCCTGGTGCGCTTTGCCAGTGAGGATATCGGGATGGCCGATCCCAACGCCCTCGTCCAGGCGATGACGGCGTGGGAGACGTATGAACGGCTGGGCAGCCCGGAGGGCGAACTCGCCATTGCCCAGGCGGTGGTCTATCTCGGTACCGCACCTAAATCGAACGCCTTGTATGTCGCGCTCGGCGAAGCCAATCGGGCCGCGCGCGCCACTGGAAGCCTGACACCCCCCATGCATATTCTCAACGCTCCCACCCGCCTGATGAAGGACCTCGGCTATGGGTCCGGCTATGCCTATGACCACGAGGCGGAGGACGGGTTCTCCGGCCAGAACTATTTTCCGGACGGCATGAAGCGGTCGCAGTTCTACCGGCCGCAGGAGCGCGGCTTCGAGCGGGAGATGCTGAAACGGCTGGCCTATTGGGATAAGCTGCGGCGGGAGCGTGGGGCATGAGCAGTCCGGCGGGGGTCACCACGCGCGTGGTGACGGAGGATGAGGCGGATATCCGGCTGGATCGCTGGTTCCGCCGCCATTTCCCCGGGCTCACCCAGGGGGCGCTGCAGAAGCTGTGCCGCACCGGGCAGATCCGGGTGGATGCCAAGCGGGCCGGCACGGATACGCGGTTGCTGCCGGGGCAGACGCTGCGGATTCCGCCGCTCAACCTCAATTCGCCGGCGACCGCCAAGCCGATGCCGCTGGTCGATGCGCGCACGGTGAGCGAGGCGGAGGACATGGTGCTGTATCGCGATGACCATGTGATCGTGATCAACAAGCCGCCGGGGCTGCCGACGCAGGGCGGGCCGGGGATCGTGCGGCATCTCGATGGCATGCTGGATGCGTTCCGCTTCGGCTCGGAGCATCGCCCGCGCCTGGTGCATCGGCTGGATCGGGATACGTCGGGCGTGCTGCTGCTGGCGCGCACGCCGGGGGTGGCGGCGAAACTGGCGGCCTCGTTCCGCACGCGCGCCGTGGGCAAGACGTACTGGGCCGTGGTGTGCGGCCGCCCGGTGCCGCCGGTGGGGCGGATCGAGTGCGATTTGGTGCGGGTGGACGGGTTCCGTGGCGAGCGGGTGGCCGTCGCCGGGCCCTATGACAAGGATACCGCGCACGCGATCACCGATTACACGACACTCGATCATGCCGGGCGGAAACTGGCCTGGCTGGAGCTGTCGCCGCTGACCGGGCGGACCCATCAACTTCGCGTCAGCTGTGCCGCCGTCGGCGCGCCGATCCTCGGTGATGCGCCCTATGGGACGGAGAAGGACGGGGTGAATTCCGCGCTCGTTGAGGGGTTCCCGGCGACGCTGCATTTGCATGCCCGCAGGCTGTCACTGCCACATCCCGCGGGCGGGAAGCTGACGGTGGAGGCGCGGTTGCCGGCGCATATGGCGGAGAGTTTCCGTGCCCTGGGGTTCACGGTGCCGGTGACGGCCGCGCCGCTGCGAGGGTGACGAATGTTTCATGCCTCGTTAGACTATCGGTTCGTAAAGATGGGCCCTGAATGTCCTCACGCCGCCGTCGCCGCCGCAAGGTAAGCCGCAGACTGCTGTATTGGATCGGCGGCGGCGCTGCTGCGGCGGTGCTGCTGCCGATCCTGATTGTGGTTGCGCTGATTGCGGCGATGGATCCGAACAGCTTCAAGGAGCAGCTCGAGGTTTCGCTGCGCAAGGTGCTGGGGCGCGATCTGCATATCCGTGGGCAGCTCTCGGTGTCCACCTCGCTGTCGCCGCGGCTGGAGGCGGATGACGTCACGCTGATCAACATGCCCAACGGCTCACGCGCCGACATGGTGCGCATCGAGCATATGTCGATCGACATCGCGCCCCGGGCGCTGCTGACCGGGCGGCTGGTGATTTCGCGCATCTCCCTGATCAAGCCCGATATTCTGCTGGAGACCGACCGCAACGGGGTGGGGAACTGGACCTACAAACCGGCAATCCCCCAGGAGGACGATGACGGTGCCAGGTTGTTGCTGGTGACGGTGCATGTCCGCGATGGCCGCGTGACGTGGCGGGATGGGGTTTCCGGCGAGAGCGCCTCCGTCGAACTGCGCCGCGTGCAGATGAGCGCAGCTTCGCCGGAAGCGCCAGTGATCGCCAGCGCGGAGGTGCTGTATGGCCGGCAGCGCATCAATATTTCCGCCCAGACCGGCCCGTGGTCCCGCATCCTGGATACCGCGGCGCGAACGCCCTGGGGGGTGTTCGCCAACTTCGAGTCAGCTGGCGCCAAGCTCACCATTACCGGAGCGCTGACCCGGCCATATGAGATGCGCGGCTACTCGCTGCGCGTCGATGCGACCGCGCCCGATCTTGGGCAGCTTTCCTGGCTGCTGCCCTGGCGCCTGCCACCGTTGCACAATGTCTCCGCGACCGCCCGCCTGCTCGATGCTGGCGGGGAGATGCCCGAGATCACGGGGTTGGTGATGCAGAGCGGCTTCACCAACCTCGATAAGGCGGTGCCGGGGCTGACGCTTGACCTGTTTCGCCTCGAACTCCCGCGCCTCAGCGAGCCGCTATTGATTACCGCCGAGGGGGCATACATTTCCTCACCGCTGCGCATCGCCGCCACGCTGGGGGCGCCGGTGCTGTTGCTGCCCAATCCGCCGCCCGGACCCTTCGCCGTCGATGTGCGGTTGGAGGCGGCGGGGGCGACCTTCGCGGCCCGTGGTGCGATCGCCGAGCCCGGGGCGGGGAAGGGTGTGGATATCGGCATCGGCGCCCGGGTGCCCGATCTCGCCTTGCTCGCGCCGCTCATCGGCCAGCGCCTGCCGGTGATCCGCAACCTCGCCTTTGCCGGCCAGTTGGTCGAGGGCGCTGGCGGGTTCCGCGAGGACCTGCAACTCCGCAACATCGTTCTCACGACGCCGCAGCTCGACCTGGCCGGCACCGCGGAGCTGACGCTGAAGGACGGGCCGCAGCTGCGCCTCGCCACGACGTCCAAACTGTTCGATATCGACGCCGCGATCGCCGCCTGGGAGGCGAGCAAGCCGCAGGAGCAGGATGGGGTGCGCCGCTTCGGCGCCGGTGGCCGGGGGCTCGATGTGATCATCCCGCCGCCGATGCCCTCGCGCGGCCTCACGGCGATCCCGGATGAGCGGCTGCCGCTGGAGTGGCTGCGGGCGCTGAACCTTGATCTGCGCCTCGGCATCGACCAGCTGCGTGCCGGCGGGATCGCGTATCGCGATGTGCAGCTCACATCAGAGCTGCGTGGCGGCAAGCTCACGATCGATCCGCTGAGTGCGGAGATGGCGGGCGGCCGTGGCGAACTGCGCATGAGCCTCGATGCCGGTGCAGCCGCACCGGGTGCCAGTCTGGCGCTGAAGGCCGAGGGGCTGGACCTCAAGCCACTGATTGCCTCCTGGGGGTGGCCGCCGCTGATCGTCGGCAAGCTGGATGGCGAAATGCAGCTGCAATCTTCCGGAGCCTCGCTGCATGAGCTCGCTGCCGGGGCCAGTGGCCGCATGCGCCTCGCGCTCAGCGATGGCCGGCTCGATACAGGAAAGGTCAGCGGGGTGACGGCGAGCGTTTTCAACGCGTTGCGTGCGGGGACCGATCGGTTGGAAACCGGCGAATCGCCGCTGCGCTGCGCGGTGCTCGGCCTCGATATCGCGGCGGGGGTGGCGACGGTCACGGAGGCGGGGCTCGATGCCCCCCGCCTGATCGGCACCGCGTTCGGCAGCGTGAACCTGCGGGAGGAGACGCTGGCGCTGCGCCTGCGGCCCTTCCTGCGCAATGCCAATGGGCTTGCCGCGATTCCGCTGAGGCTCGATAACGGCTGGCGCGATGCGCGGATCGTGCCGGACAGCCTCACCATGCCCAAGCCGGCCAGCGAGGGGTGCGGGTGGGTGAACATCGTCGTCACGCCGCCCCCGGCCGCCGGCGGCCGTGCGCCGGCTCCCCCCAACCGCTCGCCGTAGGACCCGATGAAACGCTTCTGGGAAACTGCCGCCGCCGCGCCCGAAGGCACAGCCTGGACCGTTCGGCTCGACGGCAAGCCGCTGCGCCTGCCCGGCGGCGGCCCGCTCGCGGTGCCGAGCGAAGCCATGGCCGCCGCCATCGCCGCGGAGTGGCAGGCGGCCGGTGGCGCGCCGGGTGGCGAGATGACCTATGCCGACGTGCCGATCACCCGCCTCGCCGGCACCGCGCAGGAGCGCATCCTGCCGGACCCCGAGCCGGTGGTGCTGGAGATCGCCCGCTATGGCGAGACCGACCTGCTGTGCTACCGCGCCGATGGGCCTTCGGTGCTGGTCAACCGTCAGCAAATCCTGTGGCAACCCTGGCTGGACTGGGCGGCCGAGCGCTATGGCGCGCGGCTCGCGGTGACCGAGGGGGTTGTCCACGTTCCGCAGGCCCCCACTGCCCTGGCCAATCTGGCCGCCGCGGTCGCGTCGCAGGGGCCGCTGGCGCTGGCCGCGCTCGGTATCGCCGTGCCGGCCCTCGGCAGTCTGGTGCTCGGCCTCGCGGTGGCGGAAGGCGCGCTCCCGGCCGCCGCGGCGCATGAGTTGTCCATCCTCGATGATCTGTTCCAGGAGGAACTGTGGGGCAGCGATGATGAGGCGGTGAAGCGCCGTGCCGGGGTGCGGGCGGATATCGCGATGTGCGGCCGTTTCCTGGACCTGACGCGCCCGCTGCGCGGCGGCTGACCCCGGCATGACCGGTGCGGGATGGACGCTGGTGTGGATGTGCGTTCTGGTCGCGGTCAACCAGATCGGCTTCGGCGCCGTGGTGCCGGCGCTGCCACTCTATGCCCAATCCTTCGGGGTCCCGGTCTCGGCGATCGGGCTGGCCGTCGGCGTTTATGGCCTGGCCCGCTTCGCCGGCTCGCCCCCCGCCGGCTTTCTGTCGGACCGGTTCGGCCGCCGCAAGGCGCTGGCACTCGGCGGCATCGTCACCGCGCTGGGCAATTGCTGGTGCGCGCTCGCGACGTCCTATCCCGAATTCATCCTCGCCCGCTTCATCGCCGGCGCCGGAGCGGGGCTGATCGTCACCACCGGGCAGATCGTGCTGGCCGACATCACCACGGTGGAGCGGCGGGGGCGAACGGTCTCGATCTACCAGGGCGTGTTCATTTTCGCGGCCGGCATCGGCCCCTTCCCGGGCGGGCTGCTCTCTGAGCATTTCGGCCTCAAGGCGCCCTTTGTCGCCTACTCCCTCGCTGGCATCATCGCCGGGCTGGTGGCCTGGTTCGCAGTGCCGGAAACCCGCGATGCCGGCCACGTTACCCGCCGGCGCGGCGAGGGCGCGATGCCCCTGCTCGCCCAACTCCACCGCCTCGCCGGGCTGCGCGGCTTCGTGCTGGCCTGCTTCGTCTCGCTCGCCAACGCAGTAGCGCGGACCGGCGGGCTGTTCAGTGTGGTGCCGCTGCTCGGTAGCCTGCGGCTTGGCCTGAACGTGACGCAGATCGGCTTCGGCCTCGCGCTCGGCACCGTCATCGGCTTCCTCGCCGCCTATCCCGGCGGCATGCTGGTGGACCATTTCGGCCGCAAGGCGGTGATCGCGCCCTCGACCATCCTCTCCGGGCTCTCGATGCTGCTGTTCTGCGCCGCCCCCTCCTACCCCTGGTTCATCGCCGCCAGCATCATATGGGGCACCGCCAGCTCGATCGGCGGTGCCGCCCCCTCGGTCTACGCCGCCGACAGCGCGCCCCCCGGCCTCAACGCGAGCACCGTCAGCATTTTCCGCATGGCCGGCGATATCGGCTACATCACCGGACCCGTCGCACTCGGCATCATCTCCGACCAGTTCGGCGCCGTCACCGCCCTGATCATCGCCGCCGCCCTGCTGGTGATCGCCGGCACCCTGTTCGCCGCATTCGCGCCCGAGACCTACCGGGCGCGGGATGGAAAGAAGTAAGGCGAGGGGCGCTGCCCCCCTTGCCTTCCTGCCTCCTACCGCTCCTCCGGCGGCTTGATGTGGCGGAAGCTGGCGAGGAGGAGGAGGTCGTAGGTGGCTTTCATGCCGCCGCCGATCAGGAGGGGCCAGCCGAAGGGGGAGGCGGCGAGCAGGCCGCCAGCCAGGACGGGGCCGATGGCGGAGGCCAGGCTTTTGGCCACTGCGGTCACCGAGGCGGCCGCTGCGCGTTCCTCGGGGCGGACGACGGCCATCACGTAGGAGTTGCGGGTTGGCACGTCCATTTGCGACAGCGCGCCCCTGGCGAGCAGTAGCACGATCGCCATCCAGAGGTCGGGCACGAAGGGCACGGCCATGATGAACAGGCTGGAGGGCAGGTGGGTAAATACCATCGTATTGATCAACCCGATGCGCCGGGAGACCGGCACCGCCACCAGGAAGGAGATCGCCGAACACAGGCCGGACCAGAACAGGATGGTGGCGGTGGTGCCGATGGAGAGGGCGAAGCGCTGGTAGAGCCACAGCGCGAGCAGGGATTGCACGAAGAAGCCGCTGCCCAGGCTGTCGAGGCAGAACAGCAGGGAGAGTCGCATCACGATGCCGCGCGACGGGCCGAGCGGCGCCTGCTTACCGGTGGCGCTTGCATGCTCCACCGCGGGGGAGAGCCGCGCATAAGCCAGCAACGCCACCGCGCCGAGTGCACCGTAAAGCAGGAACATCCAGCGGGCCGCCACCGTCCAGTCCCCACCGGTGACGCCGGCGAGCGCGTCGGTCAGCGGGGCGGCGAGGGTTCCGGCGGCGCCCATCAGCGTGCCGATGAGGCTGTAGCGGGCGAACACCGCGGTGCGGCCGGCTGCGCTGACGGTCTGGGTCAGCGCCGTCTGCTCCAGTGGCAGGAACACGCTGGAATCGCCGGAGGAGGGGTTCATTGTGCCGATCACCGCGACGGCCAGCAGCGGCCAGAATGCGGTGACGAGCGCGAAGCCGAGCCCGGTGGCGGCCATCAGCGCGCAGGCCATCAGCAGTAGGGCGCGCCGGCGGTGACGGCCGCCGAACATGCCGACGGCGAGCGTCAGCGCCGAGGAGCCGAGCAGCGTGCCGGTGATCACCGCGCCGATTTCCCAGCCGTCGAAGCCGAGCTTCGTCAGGTAGATCGGCAGGATCAGCGAGACGAACCCGTCGGCGAAGGCGCGGATGCCGCGGGCGGCGAGCAGCAGCAACCCGTCGCGGCCGACCTCATGCGGCAGCGGCCGCCACCACTCCTCGCCGCGATGCCAGGAGATGGCTATGCGACGCGCTCGTATTCGATGTGCCGCGCCAGCCAGCAGCCGACCTCGATGCCGGTGACCTCGCCATCGGCGCCACGGCGGAAGGCCAGGGTCCAGTCGCCGGGGGCGGAGTGATCGAGCGCACGGGGGCAGGGCATCAGCCAGATATCCTGGGCATGCGGCAGCAGCGCCTGCATGGCGCCGATGCCAAGCTCTCCCGAGCAGGCGGCATAGAGCCCGCCACCGGCGTTGATCACGGTGAGGTCGGCGCCGTATTCGGTGGAACGATAGGTGCCGGCGACGTCGAGCCCGGGCGTGCCGCTCACCGGGGTCAGCGTGGTGTCGATATTATCGAGCGGACGCTGCATCCGCACCGCACCACCTTCGGCGCTGAGGCGCGGCGAGGTGCCGAAGCTGCCATCGCCATTGCCCCCGAGCAGATCGGGATGCGGCGCGAAATGCAGCTTCACCGCGTTCTCCGCAGGCTCCACCCGCAACGCGAGGCCGGTCTCCGGCTCGATGTAGCGCCCGCTCCAATCCGGCGCGGGGGCGCTGGCGGCGGGCGGTGCCTTCTCGCCGAACAGCGCGGCCAGCGCGTCGAGTGCGGCCGCACGGGGATCGGCCATGTGGTTGAACAGGCAGGCCACCGAGATACGCTCGGATGGAATATAGAAGCGGAAGCTGCGCCAGCCGCGCAGCCCGCCGCCATGGCCGGTGGCCTCGCGGCCGAGGATCTTCATGCGGCTCAGCCCGAATCCGTAGGAGGCGGTCCGCCCATCCGCGAAATGCACCGGCGCGGCTTGCCGGCGGTAGCGGCTGGCCTGGTCGTCCCAGGTGGCGTCGATATGCTGCTCCCAAGCGATCATGTCCTCGATCGAGCAGGCGAGCCCGGCATCCCCGGTCCAGATGATGTTGTTGATGGCGGGGCGGAAGCCGCTCTCCACCGTGCCCTCATAGCCCACCGTGCCGCCCGGCACGTTCGATGTATCGGCGGCGAGGCGGGCGCGCGGCATGCCGGCCGGCACCAGGATCCGCTCGCGCAGCAGCTCCGCGTAGTCCCGTCCGGCACGCTCCTGGATGATGTCGGAGAGGATGCGGAAATTCTGGTTGCAGTAGGAGTAGCGGGTGCCCGGCCTGAATTGCAGGCTGCTGGTGCGGGCGATCAGGCGCCGCGCGTCGAAATCGGTGAAGCGGCCCTCGATCGGCGCGCCGCACAGCATCGCCGTCGCCCAATAGTCGCGCAGGCCGGACTGGTTATGCGCGAGGCGCAGCGCATCGGGTGCCGCCGATCCGAGCAGCGGCATCATCCGGCGCACATCGCCGTCGAGCGCCGAGGGGTCGGGGAACTGGTCCAGCATCAGGGCGCAGGTGAACTGCTTGGTGATGGAGCAGACCAGCGTCATCGTCTCGGCCGTGAAGGGGATGCGCCGCTCCGCATCCGCCCAGCCCCAAACGTGCTTCGCCAGTACCTCCCCCTCGCGCAGCACGGCGATGGCGCCGCCCGGCCCGACATAGCGGCGCGGCAGGTTGGCGATGGCGGCGTCGAAGGCGGCGGGGATATGTGTGCTCATGGCCGGAGCCTAGGCCCAACCGCCTCGCTATGTGAAGCCGTGCCACGCCCAATATCGCCCATGTGAAACTGATCGCGCCGGCGCGAATGCCTATCGCCGCCGCCTCGCAGGTGCCAATGTCACGGCAACGAAAGCAGCCCGTGGGAGGGACCAGCGATGGAGAAACTCGAAGGCCGTGTCGCCCTTGTCACCGGCGGGGCCGGCGGCATCGGGCTCGGCATGGCGCTCGCATTCAAGGGTGCCGGCATGCGCGTGGCGATCGCCGACATCGATGCCCCCCGCCTGGCCGCCACCGCGGCCGCGCATGGGCTGCATCCGGTGCAGCTCGACATCACCCGCGCGGAGTCCTGGGACGCTGCGGTGGCGGAGGTCGAGGCATCGCTCGGCCCGATCGACCTCCTGTGTAACAACGCCGGCGTCATGCAAGGCCGCTTCGGTGACGGCACCCCGATCCATCTCGCCGATATGCCGGAGACCCTGTTCCGCACGGTGGTCGAGATCAACCTCACCGGCAGTTTCCTTGGCGTGCGCGCCGTGGTGCCCGGCATGATCGCCCGTGGACGCGGCCACATCGTAAACACCTCATCGATGGCCGGGCTGATCGCGCCGGGCGGGCTCGGCGCCTATGCCGCGTCGAAATACGCCGTGCTGGGCATGACGGAGTCGCTACGGGCGGAACTCGCGCCGCAGGGCATCGGGGTCAGCGTGCTGTGTCCCGGCGCGGTGGAGAGCGAGCTGGTCGCCACCTCCGCCGCCCGCCACGCGGCCACGCGCGGCGAGACGGTGCCGCTCGAAGCCAGCCGGCCGGTCTCCTATCACCGCATGACCGCCGAGGCGGTGGGTGCCCGCGTGCTCCAGGCCGTGCGGGAGAACGCGCTCTATATCCTCACCCACCCCGACTACGCCCCCCTCTTCGCCGAGCGGGCCGCCGCCATCACCGCCGGCTTCGGCGCCCCCGCCGAGCCCGGCTACTCCGAGCCGGAAATGGTGCTCACCCGGTCCCGCAACCCCGAATATGCCCGCGCCGCGCACAAGGAGACCTGACCATGGATGACCTCGCTCGCCTGCTGATCGAGCGCGCCTGCCTGCGCCTGATGACCGCCTACTGCACCCATCTCGACAACCGCGAGACCGAGGCCTTCCTCGCTCTCTACACCCCGGAAGCCACCTGGATCCGCACCGAGCCGCTGCCTGCGATCGAACTGGCCGGACGGGAGGCGATTCGCGGCTTCGTCGAGCGGCGGGGTACCGACAGCTACTCCAAGCACCTGGTGATCAACCCGGTGATCGACGTGATCGACGCCGACACCGCCAAGGGCGTGTCCTTCGGCATGGTGGTCCGCGGCCCGGCCGATGGCGCGCTGCCGGTGCCGATGCGCGGGCTCGAATTGCTGGTGGAGTATCGCGACAGCTTCGTTCGCACCGCCGCCGGCTGGCGGTTCGCGCGGCGCGAGATGTCCCGGCTGATCGACGTGGAGGCCAAGCGGTGAAGGCGCTGCGCCGGCTCGCCGCCGTCCTGGCGCTGGCCGCCGGGTTCGCCGGGCCGGCGCTGGCGCAGAAATCCGCCGATACGCTGCGCATCTCCTGGCGCGACGCGGTGCCCAACGTCGATCCCTACTACAACACCCAGCGCAACGGCATCATCCTCGCCGACCTCGCCTGGGACGGGCTGCTGTATCGCGACCCCGCGACCGGCCAGATCGGCCCCGGCCTCGCCACCGAATGGCGGCAGGTGGACGACACCACGCTCGAATTCACCCTGCGCGCGGGGGTGACCTTCCATAACGGCGATGCCTTCACCGCCGAGGATGTCGCCTACACCGTCAACACGCTGCTGGCCGATCCGCGGATCGTCACCCCCAGCAACTACGCCTTCCTCGCCGGCGCCGAGGTGATCGACGCCCAGCATGTCCGCCTGCGCCTCAAGCGGCCCTTCCCGCCGGCCCTCAACGTCATCGCCGCCATCATGCCGATCTGGCCCAGCGCCTATCGCGCCCGCATCGGCGCCGAGGCCTACGCCAAGGCGCCGGTCGGCACCGGCCCCTACCGCATGCTGCCGATCACCGGGCCGGGCGAGATCGCGCTTGAACGCTTCGACGCCCACTACCCCGCCAGCCCCAAGGGGCGGCCCGCCATCCGCCGGCTCGTCATCCATCAGGTCGCCGACGTCACCACTGAAATGGCGGAGCTGCTCGGCAACCGCGCCGACTGGATCTCCGATTTCCCGGCCGACCAGTTCGACAACATCGCCCGCCTGCCCACACTGCAGGCCGTGCGCGCCGAGGTGCAGCGCGTCACCTACCTCAACATGGATGCCGCCGGCCGCTCCGGCGCCGGCAATCCGCTCACCAACCTCAAGGTCCGCCAGGCGATCGCCCACGCGATCGACCGCGAAACCCTGGCCGCGCAATTCATGCCCGGCGGCTCGCACGTGCTCAACATCGCCTGCTTCCCCGGCGAATTCGGCTGCGACCAGTCGGCCGGCGTGCACTACCCCTTTGACCCCGCGAAAGCCCGCGCCCTGCTGGCCGAAGCCGGATTCGCCAACGGCGTCGAGCTCGATCTCTACTCCTACCTGCCGGGGATCTGGACCGGCGCCATTCAGAACTACCTTGCCGCCGCCGGCATCACCGCGCGCACCCACACCATGTCGGCCGGCGCCGTCATCCAGCTCGCCCAGCAGGGCAAGCTGCCGCTCGCCTTCGCCGGCTGGGGCGGCTTCGCGGTGAACGACGTCTCGGCCTTCCTCGGCTACTTCTACACCAAGGGCAGCTTCGCCATGGCCTACGACGACGAGGTGACCGCGCTCGTCACCGAAGGCGCCCGCATCCTCGATACCGAGCGCCGCCGCGCCCTCTACGACCAGGCCTTCCGCCTCATCACCGAGCGCGCGTATTTTCTGCCGTTGTTCACGTACGTGAAGACCTACGGCTTCTCCCGCCAGCTCGATTTCACGCCCTGGCCGGACGACAACCCCCGCTTCTACCGGGCGCGCTGGAAGTAGCCCGTCGCGCCGAAGGCGGCTATTTCGCCATTTTGAGGCCCTGGATGCGGATCAGCCCGTCCGGCACCGGCCGGTAGCCCGACACCTTGGCCGACATCGCGACGATGATGGCGGGGTTGCTGAGATACAACACCGGCAGGTCCTGCTGCACCTGCTGGGTGATCTTGGCGTAGAGCCCGCGGCGTGCGGCAAGATCGGTGGTCGCCCGCGCGGCGTCGAGCCAGGTGTCGACGTCAGAATTGGCGTAGTGGCTTTCGTTCAGCGCGCCCTTGGAGTGCAGCCCGTTATAGAGATTGCCGTCGGGGTCGGCGCGGCCGGACCAGCCGATGGCCGAGACCTCGAAATCCCCGCTGGTCTGCGCCGATAGCGCCGCGCCGAATTCGGTGGCGCGCACCTTCACGTCAAACCCCGCCTCGGCGGCCATCGCCTGGATGATTTCGCCGGTCTGCTTCTGGTCGGGCAGGGTGGTCACCGTGAGCACCACCGGCACCGGCAACGTCACGCCGGCCTCCTTCAGCAACGCCTTGGCCTTGGCGAGGTCACGCTTCGGCGGCGGCAAGTCCTTGTTGTACATCGGATTGCTCGCCGTCATGCCCTGGGCGAGCGGGGCGTACAGCCCGTTATAGACCACCTGCACCAGCGCCTCGCGGTCGATCGCCGCCTCGAAGGCGCGGCGCACCAGGGCATTGCTGCCGATCGGCGATTTCGCCTTGGGCCCGTTGCCGACATTGATGTTGAGGCTCTGATAGCCGAGGCCGGGATAGACTAGGCCGACCAGCCGCTTATCCGCCTTCACCGCCGCCACGTCGGTCGCCGCGATGCGCTCGCCGATATCGATCGCGCCGGCCTGTAAATTGGTCAGCCGCACCGCGTTGTCGATGATCGGCTGGAACACCACGCGGCGGAAATGGATGTTGCCGGCATCCCAGTAGCCATCGAACCGGTCGAACACCATGCGGTCCTGCGCGACGCGCTCGGTGAACTTGAACGGCCCGTTGCATACCGGCGCGGCGCCGAATTCCTTGCCGGCGGCCTCGGCGGCCTTGGGTGAGACGATCATGCCGGCGCGGTCGGTCAGCAAAGAAAGGAAGGGCGAGGAGGGGGATTTCAGCACCACCCGCGCGGTGAGCTTGTCCACCACCTCCACCCGCTCGATGGTGGCGATCTCGCCGCGCCGCGTGCTGCCGGGGAAGGTGAGGTGGCGCTCGAAACCGTATTTCACCGCAGCGGCATCCATCTCGGTGCCGTCGTGGAACTTCACCCCCGATCGCAGTTTGAGGATGAGGGTTTTCGAATCCGCCCACTCATACCCCACCGCCAGCTGCGGCACGATTTCGAGCTTCTCGTTGATGTCGAACAACTTGTCGCACAGGGCGGCGAAGACGAAGCGCCCGGAATAGGTGCGCGCCTGGGTGGGGTCCAGCATGTCGGCGTCATCGGCAAGCGCAATGCGCAACGTGCCGTCCTGCGCGGCGGCGGGCATGGCGAGAGCAAGCGGCGCGGCGATGAACGCCAGGGCGGCGAGAGCGAAGCGGGGCGTGCGCATGGGCGGTGGCATCCTCAACCTGTTCCACCGACATGCTAGAGCAACAGCCGATCAGACGGCAACGCCGTCCGGCTAAAGTTGCTCGCTAAAACAAAAAGCTAGAGCGATAGCGGGGCTTCTATCAGCACCGCTATCGCTCTAGAGGGGCCGGCCGGGAAAAGGCCAGCCCAATCCGGCGTTACCCCTTCACGTAGGGGCAGGCGGCCTCCGCCGGCGTGCGCCAGATCGCATCCGGCGCCACCGAGGCGGTGATCTTGTAGACGTCGTAAGGCTCCTTCGATTCGGCGGGGGTCTTCACCTGCACGAGATACATCGGCCGCATCACGTGGCCATCGGCGCGGATCGGGATGTTCTTCATCTGGAAATCGTTGATCGGCGTGGCCTTCATCTGCGCCATCACCTTCTCGCCGTCCGTGCTGCCGGCCGCCTTCATGGCGTTGAGGTAGTGCCAGGTGGCGCTATAGGCACCGGATTGCAGGAAGGTCGGCGCCTTGTTGCCGAAGCGCGCCATGAACCGGCGGGACCAGGCGCGGGTTTCGTCGTTTTGGTCCCAGTAGAACGGCACGGTGAACTGCATGCCCTGCGCCGCCTGCAAGCCAACCGCGACGATGGTGTTGATGGTGGTGCCGGTGGAGGCCAGCACCTGGCCGCGGCTGGTGATGTTGAACTCCCCGGCCTGCTTCACCGCGTTGCTGAAATCCGCCCCGGCATTGGCCAGCGCGATCACCTTGGCGCCGCTCGCCTGGGCCTGGAGCAGCTGGGTGGAGAAATCGGTGGTGCCGAGCGGGTGCTTGGCGGTGCCGAGCACCTTGCCGCCGGCTTCCTTGACGAACTGGGTCGCCGCGGCCTCCATGGCCGCACCGAAGGCGTAATCCACGGTGATGAAGTACCAGGTGTCCTTCCCCGCCCCCACCAGTGCGCGCGAGATCGCCTTGGGCATCACGTAGGTGTCGTAGACGAAGTTGATCGCCATCGGCGAGCAGGCCTTGCCGGTGAGATCGGCGGAGCCGGAGCCGGCGATGAGATGCGGCTTGCGCGCCTCCGTCATCAGCGGTTGCACCGCGAGCGCGGTGGGCGAGATGGTGAAGGTGAGGATGGCGTCCACCTTGTCCTCCGCCAGCCATTTGCGCGCCATCGCTACCCCAACGTCGGGCTTGTTCTGGTCATCGCCGGTGAGCAACTCGATGGGGCGGCCGAGCACGGTCTTGCCGAAATCCTCGATCGCCATGGTGGCCGCGACCACCGAGCCGGGGCCACCATTATCGGCATAGGGGCCGGACATGTCGCCCATAATGGCGATGCGGACGGGTTGCGCCTCGGCGGTGGCGCTGATCGCGGTCAAGGCGGTGGCGAGCAGCAAGGTGGCGGCAAGCGTGCGGCGATACGGCATGGAACGGTCTCCCCTGGATGATCTGCGGGCCGCGCGAGGGCCTTCTGCGGTGGAGTTTCCGCCATGCGGCCGCGGCGAGCGAGAGGCGCGGGCCGGACCGCGCAAGATTCACAAGTGTGATATTCCCGCATCGTCCTCCAACTCCGGTGGCGGGATGGCGGCGATGCCGGCGCGATATGCCTCCACCGCCCCGCGCATCGCGGCAATGATCCGCGCCCGCCCCGCGGTGATGCGCGCCACCGTGCCGCCCACCCCGATGGCGAGCGGAATGCCGTGCGGCGCATCGGGCAGCGGCATCGAGATCGTCGCCGCCTCGGGGAAGGGGATGCCGGAGAGGAAGCAGAACCCCTCGGCACGGATGTCGTGCAACTGCGCGAGCAGTCGCGGCAAATCCACCCGCTTGCCGCCGGGCCCGGCATGGATATCGATATGGCGCACCAGCCGCGCCACCGCACGGTCCGTCATCCGGCTCAGCAGCACCAGCCCGGCGCCCGACCGGGTGAGCAGCCGCATCGCCCCCTCCGCCACCGGGTGCTTGTGCGGATGGTCCGGCTCGATCACGCGAAGGTATTGAATGAACAAATCATTCTGCGACACCAGCGCCACCACCTCCTCGGTCTCGTCATGGATGCGGCGCATCATCTCCAGCAGGGCGCCGGAGCCGTAGATGAAATGGTTGATCCAGCCGCCCACCGCGGAAACGCGGGTGGTGGGGAAGTAGGTGCGGCTGGCCCGGTGGTAGTTGAGATAGCCCAGGCTCACCAGGCTCTTGAGCAGGCCGGTGGTGCTGGATTGCGGATAGGCGAGGCGCTCGACGATGAATTTCTGCCGTAGCGGCATGCGCTGCTCGGCAAATAACTCCAGCACCTCCAGCACGCGTGCGGCGGACTTGATCGGGCTGCGGACCATCTCTTTCCCCGGCCGGTTTGCCTCACTGTAACAGATCAGATGAAAATGGCAGGTATGATCCCCGGCCGTGGCGGATGCCCTCGGCTGCGCGTATTGGGGAAGCTGAAGGATGGTGGAGGGTAACAGGGAATGACGATCGATATCAGCTTCGTGGGCCGCGGCCGCGACAAGCTCGGCGAGGGCGCGCTGTGGGACCCGCTGGAGCAGGCCTTCTATTGGGTGGACATCACCGCCCCGTGCATCCAGCGCTATGACCCGGCGATCCATCGGTTCCGCCGCTTCGCCATGCCAGACCTCGTCGGCAGCGTCGGCCTCGCCGCCCCCGGCACACTGCTGGTGGCGCTGCGCCACGGCTTCCACATCTTCGATATGGCGACCTCGGCGCTGCGCCCGCTCGCTTTGCCCGAGGCCGGCAATCTCGGCGTGCGCTTCAACGACGGCAAGATGGACCGCCAAGGGCGCTACCTCTGCGGCACCATGGATGCCGCACCCGGCACCCAGCCGGCGCTGGGCAAGCTCTACCGGCTGGACGCGAACTACGCCTGCCACGTGCTGGAAACCGGCATCAGCGTCTCCAACGCGCTGTGCTTCAGCCCCGCGGGCAGCACGCTCTATTTCGCCGACAGCTCGCAGGGCGTGCTCTGGGCCTATGACTACGACACCAAGACCGGCACGCCCTCCAGCCGCCGGGTGCTGGCCGATACCCGCGCCATGACCGGCTCGTCCCCCGATGGGGCGACGGTCGATTCGGCGGGGAATATCTGGGTGGCGCTGGTGCATGGCAGCGCGATCGGCTGCTTCAGCCCGGCCGGCGAACTGCTCCAGAAGATCGATCTGCCGATCCCTTTCCCGACCTGCCCGGCCTTCGGCGGGCCGGGGCTCGAGACGCTGTACTGCACCGCGATCTCCAGTTCGGGCCGCCTCAACACCGACCACCGCGACGCTGGGCGGCTCATGCGCATCACCGGCGTCGGCGCCCGCGGCCTGCCCGAGACCCGATTCCGCCTGGGCGTGCCGGCCTGAGATCACGCACCCGCCATCCCCCGACGGGGGGTGGCGGCCACGGTCTCTGGCGCTACAGTGGCTCCCAATGCGGACGGCCGGCTCGCACCGCGCCAGCAAGGGAAACGCCACATCATGAAAATCACCGGCATCGAGGCCTTCCAGATCGAGTGGGCCAAGGGCGACGCGCCCGAGAAGCGCGGCGCCTTCCTGCGCGTGCACACCGATGCCGGGCTGGTCGGTATCGGCGAGGCCTCGCCCATGCAGGGCGGCCTCGCCTCGCTGATGATCCTCAAGCACCACATCGGACCCGCCATCATCGGCCAGGACCCGCTCGACCATGCCGTCATCCATGACCGGCTGATCCATCGCCTGGTGAAGCTCGGGCCGGAGGGCGCCCTCGGCGGCGCGCTCGCCGCGCTCGACATCGCGTTGTGGGACCTCAAGGGTAAGCTGCTCGGCCAGCCCGTCTACAAGCTGCTCGGCGGCGCCTGGCGCACCGAACTGCCGTTCTACGCCTCGATCGGCGGAAACGGCGCCCGCACGGTGGACGAGGTGCTGCGCGTCGTCGAGGCCCGCCTCAAGGACAAACCCGCCGCGATCAAGATCCGCTTCGATAATGACCGCACGGTGCCCGACGCCGACATTCCCGGCGATATCGCCAAGGCCCGGGCGGTGCGCAAGCTCGTCGGCGACGGCTTCCCGCTCGCTTTCGACGCCAATAACGGCTGCTCCACCGGCGGCGCCATCCGCCTCGGCCGCGCGCTCGAGGACCTCGGCTTCTGGTGGTTCGAGGAGCCGGTGCAGCACTACCACATCCGCGAAATGGGCGAGGTCGCCCGCAAGCTCGACATCACCGTCTCCGCCGGCGAGCAGACCTACACCCTGGCCGGACTGCGAGACCTCATCGAGGCGGGGGTGACGATGGTGCAGCCCGACATCGTCAAAATGGGCGGCATCACCGGCCTCATGCGCTGCGCCGTGCTGTGCCAGGCCCACGGGGTGGAACTGGTGCCGCACCAGACCCAGCCGACCATCGGCCACATGGCGAACATGCACGTCGTCGCCGCCCAGTTGCAGGCGACCAAGCCGATCGAGCTCGACGACCCCTCGAACCGCCGCCACGCGGTGTTCACCGCGCCGCCCCGCCCGGTCGACGGGTTGTTCCATGTCCCCACCACCCCGGGCCTCGGCCTCGAGCTCATCGAGGCCGAAATCGCCGCGCGGCGGCTCGAAATCGGCTGATGCGCACCACCCGCCGCCGCCTGCTTGGCACCGGCCTGGCCGCCAGCCTGCCTTTCACAGCCAGGGCGCTGCCCGCTTTCGCCAGCGCCAGCGACAACATCATCCGCTTCGGCCTCTCGGTGGAGAAGCCGGCCTCGCTCGACCCCGCTTTCGGCATCCAGGGCGCCGATAACGACGTCACAAGGCAAATCTTCGACGCCTTCATCGACCCGCCCTACGGCACCTTCAACCTCGACCCCAAGGGCATGGTCGGCGAGGCGGTGGAGGCCTGGGAAATGGCGCCTGACAGCCGCAGCGTCACCCTCAAGCTGCGCGAGGGGATGCTGTTCCACAAAGGCTACGGCGAAGTGACGGCCGACGATGCCAAATTCACCTTCGATCGCCTGCGTGACCCCGCCGGCGGCTCACAGTACCGCGTGTTCTACGCGGGCGTCGATGAGATCACGGTGCTCGACAAGTACCGCATCCGCATCACTCTCAAGCGGCCGGACCCGACCTTCTACGCCACCTCGCTGATCGCCCGCGGGGCGCTGCTGGTCAGCCGCAAGGCGGTCGAGGCGCTCGGCCAGGGTTTCCGCCGCGCCCCCATCGGCAGCGGGCCTTACGAGTTCGTCAGCTACGACAATGAGCGCGGCGTGGTGCTCAAACCTTTCGCCGACTACCACGGCCAGAAGCCGCAGGTCGCCGGCATCGAATTCCGCTATGTGCCGGATTCCACCGCCCGCACGCTCGGCTTCCTCAAGGGCCAGCTCGACATCATCGAGGGCATCCGCCTGCCCGGCTGGCTCGACGAGGTGCGCGGCCAGACGCCCAAGGCACAGTTCGATTTCACCCGCCCGGGCAGCCAGAACATCATCGCCTTCAACCTCACCCGCAAGCCGTTCGACGACATCAGGGTGCGCCGCGCCATCCGCTTCGCGATCGACCGCAAGGTGTTCCAGCAGGCCTATGGCGAGCTCTACGGCGATATCTGGGCGATCAACCCGCCCGAATATCCCGGCGCCTTCCAGAAGGGCCAACTGCCCGGCGACCTCCAGTACGACTACAACCCCGCCAAGGCGAAGCAATTGCTCGCCGAGGCCGGCTACCCCAAGGGCCTGAGCTTCGAGACCTACATCTCGCAGCGCGAGGACTACCAGGCCGTGATGATCATGGTTCAGGAGATGCTGCGCGCCGTCGGCATCGACATGCAACTGCGCGCGGTGGACCACACCGCCTACCACACCGATAATCTGCGCGATCAGAATATCTTCGGCATGAACTCGGAGACCACTGCCCCGGTCGGGACATCGCTGCTGCAAACCTATTTCTCCAGCGCCAACGAGGTCCGCAAGGACGGCAAGGGCGGCCGCAACTACAGCCATTACGGCGCCGCCATGCCCGGGATCGACCCCGAGCTGGCCCGCATTCTCGACGAGCCGGACCTCGCCCGCCGCCAGGCCCTCACCCGCGAGGCGGAGGTGAAGATCCTCACCGACATGCCGGCCTTCAACGCGCTGTCGCTGCACTGGGTGTTCGCCCGCAATCCGCGGCTCGATCTCGGCTACAAGATCAACGCCAGCTACGCCTATTTCACCCTCGCCCGCGCCCGCTTCGTGGCCTGAATGCGCCACTACGTCGCCAACCGCGCGATCGATGCCGCGCTGACGGTGTGGCTGGTCCTCACGCTGGTGTTCTTCGCCATGCGGGTGTTGCCTGGGGACCCCGCGATCGCCGCGTTGGGCGACCAAGCCACCAGCGACCAGCTCGACGCGTTCCGGGCGTTGATGGGGCTGAACGACCCGCTGGGCGTGCAGTATCTGCGGTTCCTGTGGGAGATGCTGCGGCTGGATTTCGGCCAGTCCTTCCGGACCACCGAGCCGATCGGCGGGCTGCTCGCCGCGGCCCTGCCGTTCACGCTGGAACTCGCCACTGCCGCCCTGCTGGTCGGCGCGGTGATCGGCGTGCCGGCCGGGGTGGTGGCGGCGACCCAACGGGGTAAGGCGGCGGATTACGTGGCGCGCGTGCTGTCGCTGATCGGGCTGTGCATGCCGGAATTCTATCTCGGCGCCCTGCTGCTGATTGTCTTCGCACTGCGACTCGACCTCTTCCCCATCATGGGCGGCGGTGGCGCGCCGCTCGACCGGCTGCACCACCTCGTGCTCCCCGCCCTGACACTGGGGCTGGTGATGGCCGCCTTCACCGCGCGGCTCACTCGCTCCTCCCTGCTCGAGGTGCTGAAGCGCGATTTCATCCGCACCGCCCGCGCCACCGGCATCGCCGAGCGCTCGGTGATCTGGCACAGCGCGCTACGCAACGCGCTGATCCCGGTCGTCACCGGCTTCGGCCTCTACATCCTCACCATGCTCTCCGGCTCGATCTCCATCGAGCTGGTCTTCGCCCGGCCCGGCCTCGGCACCATGCTGGTGAGCGGCATCCTCGCGCGCGACTATCCGGTGGTGCAGGCCGGGCTGGTGGTGTTCGCCTTCTTCGTCGTCGCGGTGAACCTCGCGATGGACCTGCTCTACGCCGCGATCGACCCGCGCATCCGCTCGGGCAACGCGTGATGCGCCATCCCGCCACCATCGCCTGCATGGCGATTTGCGCCATCTTCATTGCCATCGCCGCGCTGGGGCCGCTGATCCTGCCGCAGGACCCGCTGGCGCAAAGTTTTATCAGCCGCCTCAAGCCGCCCTCTGCGGCACATTGGTTCGGCACCGACCGCTACGGGCGGGACGTCTTCGCCCGGGTGCTGCTGGGGACACGATGGTCCCTGCTCCTGGGCCTCGCCGCCCCGCTGATCGCCGGCGTGTTCGGCACGCTGATCGGCGCCGCCGCCGGCTTCTACGGCGGCTGGTTCGACCGCATCGCCGGGCGGCTGGCCGACCTGCTGATGGCCTTTCCCTCGCTGCTGCTGGGTATCCTACTGGCGGCTGCTTTGGGCCCTGGCTTCGGCAACCTCATCGCCGCCGTGTCCTTCGCCTTCCTGCCGCGCTTCATCCGCGTCGCCCGCGCCGCCACGCTCTCGGTGCGCGAGCAGCTTTATATCGAGGCGGCCTTCGCGGTCGGCGAACGGCCGATCCGCATCGTGCTGCGCCATGTGCTCCCCAATATCGCCGGCCCGATGATCGTGGTCGCCACGCTCTGGATCGCCACCGCCATCCGCATCGAGGCGACGCTGTCCTTCATCGGCCTCGGCGTGCAGCCGCCGCAGCCTTCCTGGGGCAACATTATCCGCGACGGCCTGACCAACATCCTCGGTTCACCCTGGCCGGTGTTGACCACGGGCCTCACCCTCACGCTCTGCGTGCTGGCCTTCAACATCGTCGGCGACGCAATCAGGGATGCGATCGATCCGGACTATCGGGAGTAGCGGGTGAAGAGCGAGAATCTACGTGGCGCCATGGCGATTCTGGGCGCGGTGGGGCTGTTCATCATCAATGACGCGATGATCAAGCTCGCGAGCGTGGGCCTGCCGGCCGCCCAGACCATCGGGGTGCGCGGGGTATTCGCGACCATCTGGGTCATCCTCGCCGTGCTCGCCTCCGGATTACGCGGCCAGGCCCATCTCGCCTTCGAACGGCGCACCGCCGGGCGCGCGGTGCTCGATGTCGCCAGCACCTTCGCCTACCTGATCGCCTTGTTCCACATGCCGATCGCGCTGGCGATCGCCATCGGCCAGACCGCGCCGCTGATGATGCTGATGCTCTCGGTGATCTTCCTGCGCGAGGTGGTGCCGTGGCGGCGCTGGGCGGCGATGGTCGTGGGGTTCGCCGCCGTGCTCCTGGTGGTGCGGCCGGGGTCCGATGGGTTCAACGTATGGGCCGCCCTTGGCCTGGCCGCCACCTTGTTCAGTGCCATCCGCGACATCTACACCCGCGTGGTGCCGCAGCGCGTGCCCTCGCTGATCATCACGCTTGCGACCGCCGTGGCGGTGACGGTGACCGGCCTCGCCATCACCGCGGTGGCGGGCTGGCAACCCATGGCGGCCACGCAATGGGGCCTGCTATTCGCCGCCTCGCTGTTCCTCGCCGGGGCCTACCATTTGATGATCGTGGCGATGCGGTTGGGCGAAGTCTCTTTCGTCGGCGGCTTCCGCTATGCTTCACTACCAGCCGGCGCCCTGGTCGGTTGGGTGGTGTGGGGCCAACTGCCCGACGCCATCGCCATCGCGGGCATGGCGATCATCGTCGCGGCCGGGCTGTACCTGTTCCGCACCGGCCGGTAGTCAACGGCGAAACCCGAACAGCCGTGCCGCCGGGGCGATCGTCCAGCCCTGCACGCCGAGCGAGAGCAGCACGATCACGAACACCGCCGCGAAAATCCGTCCGCCCTCCGGAACCCCCGACAGCACCGGCACGATCGCGAGGTAGATCGGCACAGCCCCACGCAGGCCGACCCAGCCGGCGAAGCCGATTTCGCCCCAGCGGTAACCGAGCGGGCGCAGGCATAGCGCGGCCGCCACCGGCCGGCCGACCAGCATGAGGGCGAGTGCCACCAGGCCGGCGCCGGCGAGGAAGGGTGGGAGGTGATGCGGCGTAACCAGCAACCCGAGCAGCACGAACAGCCCAATCTGCGCAATCCAGGCGAAGGCCTCGAAGGCCAGCTCGGTCCCCTCAGCCGCGCCGCCGAGCCGGGCACGCACCACGATCCCTGCGCAGTAGACGGCGAGGAAGCCGCTGGCGTGCAGCATCTGGGCGGCGCCGAACAGGGCAAAGCCGCCGGCCAGCAGCAGCACCGGGCGCAGGCTCGCCTCCGCCTTCACCCGCGCCAGCAGCCAGGCCAGCACCACGCCACCCGCCAGCCCCAGCGCCGCACCGCCCCCCATCTCCCATAGGAACATGACCCCGCCCGATAGCGGCGACAGGCCAGTCGGCGCCACCAGCGCCTCGGTGAGCGTAAGCGTCAGGAAGACGGCCATCGGGTCATTGAAGCCGCTCTCCACCTCCAGCACCGCGATCAGCCGCTCCGGTACCGCGGTGGTGCGGGCGCGCAGTACGGCGGCCACGGCCGCTGCATCAGTGGGTGAAACCAGCGCGCCAATTAGGAACGCCACCGTCCAGGAGGCGCCGGAGAGCCACTTGACCGCGACTGCGACGATCCCGGCGGTGACGGCGACCCCAAGCGTTGCCAGCAGCGCGCCGGCCACCCCGGCGCTGCGCAGCATTGGCCGCGTGGTCTTCAGCCCGCCCTCCAGCAGGATGATCACCAAGGCGAGGCTGCCGAGCAGGTAGGTCATGCGAAAGTCGTCGAACTGGATGCCGCCCGGCCCATCCTCGCCTGCGAGCATGCCCAGCACCATGAAGACCAGCAGCACCGGCGTGCCGATCCGCGCGGCAACCAGCCCGATCAGGATACAACCGATGCCGATCGCGCCGCCGACGAGAATGAATAGATGTGCGCCGTCCATGCTGCTTCAGATGGGGGCGCCAGGCCGGGCTGGAAAGGGCCACGGTCAGCCGGGCGTCAGCGGGTAGAGCGTTCGCGGGGCGTGGCGGAACGGGAAGCTCGCGATATCGAGCGCCGCCGGGCCGGGGGCGGCGCGGACGTGGTTCTTCGCCTTGGCGCACCTCAGCGCGACCTCGGCGATATCGATCCCGCGCAGCGCCAGCAGCCCGGCGCCTCGCCGCGCAGCTGGTTCTGCACGCGGGCGGCGGTGAAAAAATCGAGGAAGGCGCGCACCTTGGCCGGCACGTAGTCGGTGCGGCGGAAGACGGCGTGAATGCCGCGGCCGAACTGGAAGGTGGAGTTCGTCACCGCGTAGTCCGGCAAGATACGGCGCAGGCGCCCCGCCTCGATGTCCGACTGCACGGTGTAGTCGTCGAGCAGCGCGATGCCGTGGCCGGCCAATGCCAGCATGCGCAGCACCTCGCCGGAATTGGCCGCGGTGGCCGGGCGGATGGCGATCTCCTCCAGCACGCCGGCGCGGGCGAAGCGCCAGACCGGCTCCTCCCCGGCGATGCGATAGGGCAGGCAGCGCGCGGCGGCGAGGTCGGCGGGGCGGGTGATCGGCGGCGTGGCGTCGAGCAAGGCCGGGCTCGCCACCAGGATGCGCTCGGTCTGCAGGATCAACGCGCTGGCCAGCGAAGGGTCCGGCGGGCGGCCGATACGGATTTCGACGTCGACCTGCATATCGTGGTGGTTGAGGTCAGCCGGACGCTCGGCCAGCGTGAGTTCGACGATGATTTCCGGGTTGATCGCCTGGAATTCCGGCACCAGCGGCGCCAGCACGCGATTGCCGAACATCAGGCGGGAATGCACCAGCAGCCGGCCGGAGGGGCGGGTCTGGAAGGCGGCCGCCTCGGCCTCGGCCATGCGGATGCCATCGAGGATCGGCTCGATGCGCCGCAGATAGATCGCGCCCGCCTCGGTGAGCGCCAAAGTGCGGCTGGTGCGGTTGAACAACGTCACACCGAGATGGGTCTCGAACTCGCCGATGATGCGCGAGACCGAGGCGGGCGACAGGCCGGATTGGCGGGCCGCCTCGGAGAAGCTGCCATGCCGGGCGGTGGCCGCGAACAGCTCCATGCCATGTAGCCGGTTCATCCCAGCCTCCCCCATCTTCTCGAAATTCGAGTAAATATTGCTCGTCTATTCCCCATTGTCACGGCCCGGCGATCTCGCAACAAAGGCGGCATGCAACGCGCGGCGCAACGGCCGGCACTCAGGGGGAACCGGACGATGGTCCAATTCGGCATTTTCGTGCTCATGCAGCAGCGCGGCTATCACCAGCGCCCCGACCAGATCCTGCACAACGCCGTCGAGCAGACCGTGCACGCCGACCAGGCCGGGTTCGACACCGCCTGGTATGCCGAGCACCATTTTTCCAACTATTGCCTCTGCCCCTCGCCACTGATGATGGTGGCCCATTGCGCGCCGCTCACACGGCGCATCCGGCTCGGCTCAGCGGTCTGCGTGCTGCCGCTCTACCACCCGGCGCGGCTGATGGCCGAGGCCGGGTTTGCCGACGTCGTCTCCAACGGGCGGCTCGAATTCGGTGTCGGCGCCGGCTATCAGGCGTTCGAGTTCGAGCGCTTCGGCGTGAAGCTCGCCGATGGCGCGGAGATTTTCTCGGAATTCCTCGACATCATCCAGGCCGGCATGCGCGACAAGATCTTCTCCTACGAAGGCAAGCACCTCCGCTTCCCGCCCACCTCGATCGCCATGCGCACCCAGCAGCAGCCCATCCCGCCACTGTGGCTGGCGACGGGGAACCCCAAGGTGCAGGCGCGCGCCATTCGCGAGGGGCACAACCTGTTCGTCACCGCGCTGCTCAACGGTCCGGAGAAGCTCGCGGCCCTGCGCGAGGGGCTGCTCTCGGTCGCCGCCGGCGAGAACCGCAGCCTCGATGACACGCGCATCGCCCTGCTGCGCTGCGCCTTCGCGTCCGATCGCAAGTCCGAGATCGATGATTTCCTCGGCAGCGCCATCTACCAGCGCCGCATCTCCGAGAGCCTGCGCGATCGCCGGGCCCAGAGCGATGACGGCTACATGATCCGTGAGGACATCCGCCCGACCGACCCCACCGTGGAGCAACTGCGCGCCAACCTGCCGGTGGGCAGCGTGGAGCAGGTGGTGGAGCGCATGGTCAATGAAATCCGCATCCTCAAGCCCACCCAAATCGCGCTGCAGACCCAGCTCGGCGACTTCGATCAGGCCGCCATGCTGCGCCAGATCGAGCTGTGGGGCACCCGCATCATCCCCGCCATCCGCAAAGAGCTCGGAGATGACATGCCGGCGGTCAAGGAAGCCGCGCTGGCCTGAAACCACCGCGCGGGACTATCGCGCCACACACGTCTCGTCATAAGAAACCAATAATCCGGGGAAACGCATCAATGACCCATCCCACGCTCCGCCGCCGCTCGCTGCTGGCCGCCGGACTCGCCGCGCCCACCCTCGCCCTGGGCAACCGCGCCCGCGCCCAGGGGGCGCCGATCAAGATCGGCGTACTGTGCGATATGTCCGGCATCTATGCCGATGACACCGGGCCGGGCCTGGTGGCCGGCGTCAATGTTGCGGTGAACGAACTCGGCGGCAAGATCGGCAACCGGCCGATCCAGGTGCTCGCAGCCGATGACAAGAACAAGCCCGATGTCGGCGCCGACGTCGCCGCCCAGTGGCTCGACAAGGACGGCGTGAGCGCCATCGTCTGCGCCTCGGCCTCCTCCATCACCCTCGCGGTGGCGAGCCTGTGCAAGGCGCGCAACAAGGCGCTGCTGATCTGCGGCTCGCTGAGCGCCGATCTCACGGGCAGCCAGTGCAGCCCGATGTCCTTCCAGTTCAGCCTCGACACCTATGCCGGCCCCAAATCGGTGATCGCGCCGACCATCCGCGAGGGGGCGAAGAACTGGTTCATCATCAACGTGGACTACGCCTTCGGCCTCAGCCTGCGCGACGAGGGGGCGAAGTTCATCGCGGCCAATGGTGGCAAGCTGCTGGGTACCACCTCCTTCCCGCTCGGCACCACCGATTTCGCCAGCCAGTTGCTCCAGGCGCGTTCCTCCGGCGCCGAGGCGATCGCGCTGGCCTGTGGCGGGGCCGATTGGTCGAACCTGTGCAAGCAGGCGCATGAGTTCGGCATCACCCAGGGCGGTCAGCGCCTGGTGACGCTGACCGGCGGCATCAACGAGATCCAGGCGGTCGGCGGCGATCTCTGCGCCGGCATGATCGCCTCCACCCCCTTCTACTGGGATCTCGACGAGGGCTCGCGCGGCTTCTCGGCCAAGTTCCGCGCCCTGCATGGCGGCCGCTTCCCCAATTGGCAGCAGGCCAATGGCTATTCGAGCGTGATGCATTGGGCCCGCGCAGTTGCGGCCACCGGCACCGAGGACGGCGCCAAGGTGGCCCCGGCGATGCGTGCCGCCCCGGTGAAGGACGCGCTGATCGACGGCGCCGCCATCCGCGCCGACGGGCAGGTGATGCGGCCGACCTACCTTGTTAAGGTGAAGCCCGAGACCGCCAAGGGCCGCGCCGATATCTTCTCCCACGTCGCGACCTTGTCGGCCGAGCAAAGCTGGCGCCCGGCCGTGGAGAGCGCCTGTCCCGCCCTCAAGCCCGTCTGAACACAGCCCGCCTGATCAACCGGCCCTGCCGCCGAAAGGACACAACATGAGCGATTCCGATATCCTCCTCGTCGAGGTCAGCGACTACATCGCGGTGGTCACGATGAACCGCCCGCCGGTCAACGCGCTGGATCGCCCGATGCGCAACCGCATCATCGCCGCGTTCGACGAGATCTCCGAGCGTGACGACGTGCGCGTCGCCATCCTCACCGGCAATGGCCGCTCGTTCTGCGCCGGCGCTGATCTGCGCGCCCGGCCGGACCTCTCGGTGAAGGGTGCGTTCCACGACCACAACCGCGCCACCCGCGAGACCTCCAACGCCATCTCCGAGTGCATGAAGCCGGTGATCGCCGCGGTGAACGGTTCGGCGCTTGGCGCCGGCATGGGCCTCATGGCGCATTCCGACATCATGCTGGCCTGCGAAGAGGCGACCTTCGGGATGCCGGAGATCGATGTCGGTCTCGCCGGCGGGGCGGCGATGATGCACACGCTGTTCGGCCGCTCCACCATGCGGCGCATGATGTACACCGGCCTGCGTTTGCCGGCCGCGGAGCTGTATCGCCGTGGCATCATCGAGGCGGTGACGACCCGCGAGGGGTTGCTGCCGGCGGCGATGGAGATCGCCCGCGAGATCGCCTCCAAGTCGCCGCTCGGCATCCGCTACGCCAAGCAATCCGCCAACATGGTGGTCAACATGCCCGAGCGCGACGCCTATCGCATCGAGCAGAATTTCACCATGGCGCTGGCCGCCACCGAGGATGCGCTCGAGGCCCGCACGGCGATGTTGGAGAAGCGCAAGCCGGTGTTCAAGGGCCGCTGAGATGCAGCCCGGCCTGTCTGGCGAGGCTTTTCGCGCCCATGTCCTCGCCTGGCTGGCGGCCAATGTGCCGGCGGGGATCCGCATCGACCAGCCGGGCTATCAGGAGCCGGACCTCGAGGCGTGCCGCGCCTTCGAGGCGGCACTCCACAAGGGCGGGCTCGCCGGCATCACCTGGCCGGTCGAATATGGCGGGCACGGGCTGACCATCCGCGAGCACCTCATCGCCAATCAGGAAATCGGCCGCCGCGGCCTGCCCGAGAGCATCAACTCCCTGGGCAAGGAACTCGCCGGGCCGATCATCCTGGCGATCGGCAATGAGGAGCAGAAGCTGCGCCTGCTGCCCCCGCTGCTGGAGATGAAGCAGATCTGGTGTCAGGGTTTCTCCGAACCGGGTGCCGGGTCCGACCTCGCGGGCCTGCGCACGCGGGCCACCCGCGATGGCGATCACTGGCGCATCAACGGCCGCAAGATCTGGACCTCGGCCAGCCCCTGGGCCGATCGCTGCCTGCTGCTCGCCCGCACCGGCGCGCTGGAGGATCGCCACAAGGGTTTGGCCCTGTTCGCCATGCGGATGGACGCCCCGGGGGTGACGGTGCAGCCGATCCGCCAGATCGACGGCAGCACGGATTTCGCCGAGGTGATCCTGGAGGACGTGCCGGTCGACGCCGCCGATGCGCTCGGCGCGCCGGATGAGGGCTGGGGTGCTGCAGTGCGCGTGCTCTCCATCGAGCGCGCCACCAACCGCATGTATCGCGCCTGGCGCTTCGAGAACGAGCTCTCGCACCTCATGCGCGCCTGCCGGTCCGACGCCACGCTCGCCGGTCTGATCGGCAGCGGCGAATACCATCGCCGGCTCGCCGAGATCATGGTCGATATCGAGATCATCAAGGGCTACGTCGAACCCACGGTGGAGCGGCTGGCCGAAGGCGAGGCGATCGGCGATCGCGGCAGCCTGATGAAGCTGCACTGGTCCGAGGCGCATCAGCGCTTCGCCGTGCTGGCGATGGAGCTGCTGGACCAGGCGCCCCCCGGCGCGGGCGACGAGGTGGCGGCGGCGCGGGCGCGCTTCCAGAGCACCTATCTGCGCGGCCGCGCCGAGACGATCTACGCCGGCACAACCGAAGTGCAGCTCGGCATCATCGCCGACCGCATGCTGAAGCTGCCGAGGGAGCGCTGATATGACCATCGCCACCGATGACGCGCTCGCCGCCTTCGCCACCACCGCCACGAGTGCGGTGGCGCAATGCGCCGGGCTCGACCCGCGCGGCCGCGCGCGCTGCCTCGCCGAGGCCGGGCTGATCGGCGTGCTGGCCGCCGAAGCCTCGGGCGGCCTCGCGCTCGGGCTCGATCATGCCGTGCCGGTGCTGCACGCTGCCGGCGCCGGGCTGCTCGGCTATCCCCTGCTGGAATCGATGCTGCTCGCCGCCGCACTCGGCGAGCGGCCGGAGGCGGCGCGCATCGTGCTCGGCGATGCCACCGCCACCATCGCCTGGTCTGGCGGTGCGCAGCTGGAGGGCGGGCTGCTCTCCGGCACCGCTGGTCGCGCGCCGATGGCCGACAGCGCCGATCTCGTGCTGGTCCGCCTCGCCGACGGCGCCGCGCTGGTGGATGCCACCGGCCCCGGCGTCATTATCGACGCCGGCGACGGGCTCGATCTCGAGGCGGCGGAATGCCGCGTGATCCTCTCCGGCGCCACACCGCTCGCGCTGCTCGATGGCGATGCGATGGATGCCATTCTCCAGGGTGCGCGGCTGCTCTGGGCGGCCGCGATCGGCGGTGCGGTGGAAACCTGCCTCGCCGCCGCCGTCGCCCATACCTCGACGCGCGTGCAGTTCGGCAAGGCGCTGGTCAGCTTCCAGTCGCTGCGCCACGCCATGGCGCGGCAGAAACTCGCCGCCGAGCACATCGGCGCCGCCATCGCCCGCAGCCTCATGCACCCGGACGATCGGCTCGCCCGCGCCGCTGCCTTCGCCGCCGCCACCCGCTTCGGCGCCAGCGCGGTGGAATCGGCGCTGCAATTGCATGGCGGGATGGGCTTCACCTGGGACATCCCGATGCACCGCCACCTCCGCCGCATCCGCGCCTGGGACGCGCAGGGCGATGCCCCCGGCCTGCACCGCCGCCTCGCCGCCGATCTTCTCGCCGCCAACGCCTGACCCGGAGCCCGACATGAGCACCCCCCCCTTCGCCGGCAAAGCCATCCTCATCACCGGCGCCGGCAACGGCATCGGCAAGGCCACCGCCCTCCACCTCGCCAGCCTCGGCGCCGTGGTGGGGGTGAACGACCTGCGGCCCAATTTCGTCGATGCCACGGTGGCGGCGATCGCCGAGGCGGGCGGACAGGCGGTCGCGGTGACGCAGGATGTCGCCACCCGCGAGGGCATGTATGCCGCCGTCGACACCTTCGCCGCCGCCGCTGGTGGCCTGCACGGCATGGTCAACAACGCCGCCTGGGTGCGCTATCAGGCGCTGGCCGATATCGCGCCCGAGACGGTCGATCGCATGCTCAATATCGGCTTCAAGGGCATCATCTGGGGCATGCAGGCCGCCGCGGCGCGCATGGAAGGGCCGGGCAGCATCGTCAACATCGCCTCCGCCGCCGGCTTGCGCTCCACCCCGTCCTCCATCGTCTATAGCGGGATCAAGGCCGCCGTGATGGGCATGACGCGCGCCGCTGCGGTGGATCTCGGCGCCCGGCAGATCCGCGTGAACGCCATCGCCCCCTCGGCAACGCCCACCGAGGGCACCATGCGCAACCGTGATGCCGACCGTGACGCCCATCGCATCGCCCAAACCCCGCTCGGCCGCCTCGGCACCGTCGATGACATGGCGCGCGCCATCACCTTCCTGCTCTCGGGCGAGAGCCGCTACATCACCGGCCAGGTGCTGTCGGTCGACGGCGGCATCTCCACCAGCTTCCTCTGATCGGCTCATACCGCGCCACCCCAACCCCGGAGACACCTGCATGGCTCTGACCCCCGAACAGGAAGCGCTCAAACAGGCCTACATCAAGGCCCGCGGCTACTGGGTGGACTGGACCGAAGGCATCCTGCGCTTCAGCCCTGGCTTCCTCGATCTCTACGCCCGCTACGGCGGCTACCCCGCCGCCAACGGCCCGCTCTCGTCCCTGATGTGCGAGCTGATCTACGTCGCGCTTGATGCCTCCTCCACCCACCTCTTCGAGTCCGGCCTGGTGCTCCACATGCGCTACGCCATGCGCCACGGCGCCACCCCCGCGCAGGTGATGGAAGTGCTCGCCATGGCCACCGCCCAAGGCCTCGGCGGCACTCGCGTCGGCATCGATATCCTCGCCGAGGAACTCGCCGCCGCCGGCCGCGCCGCCGCCGAACCCACCCTCTCCGCCGAACAACTCGACCTCAAATCCCGCTGGACCGACCGCTTCGGCGCTTGGCCGCGCTACGCCGATGCCCTGCTCCGCATGGACCCCGGCTACCTCGCCCTCGTCCTGGAACTCCACGCCTACGCCGACCCCGACGACAAACTCAGCGAAACCGACCGCACCCTCATCGGCATCGCCCTCGACGCCTGCTTCACCGGCCTCAACCCCGACGCCCTCCGCGACCGCATCCGCCGCGCCATCGCGCTCGGGATCGACCCGCAAGCCATCCTGCAAACCCTGCAAATGACCGCCCATCTCGGCGTCCACGCCTGCGCCCTCGGCGTCCCCGCCCTCATGAAAATCGTCGACGGCACTTGAGCCGGGGCGCGCCCGGCGGGGTGCGGCGGAGGGAAAGGCGAGGGGGCTCCGCCCCCCTCGACCCCCGGCCAGGGGCCGAGCCCCTGGACCTCATGCATTAAGGCAGGTGCGATATGAGAGAGGGGGCCAA